>JAXHTU010000035.1:0-28137 GCA_034189955.1 Pseudomonadota bacterium
CCCTCCCCCTGTCGCTACGCTCGGGGGGAGGAATGCCCCATCAGCTCCGTCCGCACGAACCAGCCGAAAATGGCCGGGCCCTCGATGACGTAGCGGCGGAACATCCGACGGGGCTGGCTCAGCAGGCGATACAGCCACTCCAGCGACAGCTGCCGGAAGATGCGCGGCGCGCGCTGCTGGCGGCCGGTCAGGAAGTCGACCGAGGCGCCGACGCACAGGGCGACGCCGGTCGCGCGGCCGGCGGCGCGCAGGGCGTGGGCGAAACGTTCCTGTTTGGGGAAGGAGACGCAGGCGAGCAGAACATCCCAGTCGGCCGCGACGGCCGAGGCGACGGCCGCGTTCCAGACCGGCGTCCCTGGCGTCATCATCGGCGCCTCGACGAAGGTGAAGCGGCGGCCGGGGTAACGGACCACGAGGTCGTCGAAGGCGGCGCGATCGGGGCCGAAGACGCCGATGGTCAGATCGTGGTCCGAGGCGAGCAGGTCGGCGGTCAGGTCCGAGCCCGGATAGACCGACAGGATCTTGCCGCGCAGTCGCGCCAGATGGGCGAGGATGCGGCTGTCGCAGACCCTGAGCGCGGCGCCGTCATAGACCCCGGCCTCGACCCGGCCGTCCAGCCGCTTGATGACGTGATCGACATTGGGGGTGACGACATAGCCGTAGGGCCCTCGCGCCATTGCCTCGACCCGCGCCAGCAGGGCCGGGCGGTCGCCTTCGGCGAAGTCGAGCGTCATGAAGCGCGTCATCGGGCGATGCTACTCGCCAGCCGGTCAACGCCCGGTTACGACAGGCGGATGAGAACCGCCGCCCAAGCCCTCGTGATCGGCCTGATGATCGCCACGCCTGCCGGCGCGGTCTCCGCCGCGCCGCAGGACGGGCCGCAGCTGGTGCTGACCGGCGTGGGTCGGTTCGCCGTGCTGGCTGATCTGGCCACCATCGCGCGTGACGGCGGCCGTGTGCGGATGCGGTCGCTGCAGGTCGCCGAGGCGGATTTCACCGTCGGCGGCCAGACCTACTGGGGCGGCTGGTCGTGGTGGTCGTTCGACTGCGCGGCGCGCACGGCCGACCGGCTGGATTTCGCCTCGGTCCGCGAAGGCGGGGCCGAAGGGCCCGCCACGCCGGATGCGGCCCCCGCCTATGACGCCGCGCCGGGGGGAGACGCGGCCGAGCTGCTGGCGGTCGCCTGCGATCCCGTGTCCGCGGGCGAGGCCGACGCCGACAATCTGGCGGACGCCGTCAGACTGGGGCGGGCGGCGCTGCGTCTGGCGGACTGAACCGGTTCAGATCGATGCGGTCCCGGGGCAGGGCCTCCGGGCACCGGTCGCGCATGAAGGCCAGCATCTTCTCGCGGATCTCGCAGCGCAGGTCGAAGGCCGCGCCGCCGTTGGGGGCGCTGGCCAGACAGCGCACCTGGGCCACGCGGTCGGTGATATCGGTGACCTGCAGACTGAGCACGTCGCCGTCCCAGTGCGCGCTCTCGCGACAGATGCGCTCCAGCTCGGTCCGCAGCCGCTCGATCGGAGCCTCGTAGTCGACGTAGAGAAAGGCCGCGCCGATCAGGCGCGAGGTCTCGCGGGTCCAGTTCTGGAACGGCTTCTGGATGAAATACGTCAGCGGCAGGATCATCCGCCGCCAGTCCCACAGCTTGACCACCACATAGGTCGAGGTGATCTCCTCGACGGTGCCCCACTCCCCCTCCACCACCACGGCGTCGTCCAGCCGGATCGGCTGGCTGGTGGCGATCTGGACGCCGGCGATCAGGTTGGTCAGCACCGGCTGCAGGGCGAAGCCGGCGATGATGCCGACCACCCCGGCCGAGGCCAGCAGGCTCATGCCCCACTGGCGCACCGCCGGAATGGTCAGCAGGGCCAGCCCCAGGGTGACGATGCCGATCAGCAGGGACGCGACCCGCTGCAGGATGCGGGCCTGGGTGACGTGTTTGCGGGCGATCAGATTGTCTTCCGACGCCATGTTGAAGCGGCGCAGATAGACGACGGCCCACATGTCGGAGGCGCCGACCAGCATCCAGCCGATGGTGACGATGAACAGGAACGCCAGGGCCCGGCGGATCAATTCGGATGCGGCCGGGTCCATCGGCGAGACGGTCACGGCCAGGGCGAGGGCGACGATCATCACCGCGATCCGGACCTTGAGCCGCGCCCGTCCGACGACGCCGCGCCAGAACACGTCGCGTTTGCGCACCGCGAACCTCAGCAGGCCGAAGACGAACTGGTTCGCGGCCCAGCCGACAAGGACGAAGGCGGTGATGATCAGGGCCACGACGGCCCATTCCGGCAGCCAGTGAAATTCCCGCCACAGGCGGAAGACCTCGCGGGTCAGGTCGGTGACGAAGGGAGACATGGCGGGATTAACGCACGAACCGCCGAAGCGGCGCCGGGCGCTCAGCGCGCGGCGGCCTCCACCCTGTCCGCGAGCGAACGCGTCGCGTCCGGCAAGGCCGCCGATCGGGCGCCAAGGCTCATCGCCTGCAGCCGCGCCGGGTCGCCGAGGATGGCCTTGAGCGCGGCGGTCAGGCGTTCGACGGTGACGTCGTCCTCCAGCATCACCTCGGCGCCGCCGGCGTCGGCGAGGCTGGCGGCGTTGAACCTCTGGTGATCGTCCATGGCGATCTTGAGCGGGATGAGGATCGACGGCAGGCCGGCCACGGCCAGTTCGGAACAGGTCGAGGCCCCGGCCCGGCCGATGACCAGATGCGCCGCCGACAGCCGCCGGGCCATGTCGCGGAAGAAGGGGGCGACCTCGGCCTGGATGGCGGCGTCGAGATAGATCTGGCGGGCGGCCTCGAGGGTTTCGGGCCGCGACTGCTGCTGCACCCTGAGGCGGTTGCGGATCGCCTCGGGCAGGGCCGCGAGGGCGCGGGGGGCGGTCTCGGACAGGATGCGCGCGCCCTGGCTGCCGCCGGTGACCAGCACATGGATCGGCTCGCCCGGCGCGGGGGCCGTGAACGGCCGGTCGTAAAGGGCGCGGATGTCGGAGCGGACCGGATTGCCGACCAGGGCGACGCGGGCGCCGACGCCCTGCGGGACCTTCTGCAGATGGGGGAAGGACGAGGCGACGGCGCTGACGTACGGGGCCAGCCAGCGGTTGGTGCGGCCCAGCACCGCGTTCTGCTCGTGCAGCAGGGTCGGCCGTCCCTGACTGAGCGCCGCCAGAAGGGCGGGCGCCGAGGGGTAGCCGCCGAAGCCGACCACCACGGCCGCGTCCAGCCGCTTCAGCGCCGCCCGGGCCTGGACCACGCCGCGCACGATGGTCAGTCCGGCCTTCGCCAGCCCGATCGGGCCGTGTCCGGTGGCGGCGTCCAGCGCGATCCGCTCCTCGGCGGGGAAGGCATGGGCGTATTGTTCGCCCCGATGGTCGGTGGCCAGGACGATGCGCCAGCCGCGCGCGGCGAGCTCGCGCGACAGGGCCTCGGCCGGGAACATGTGGCCGCCGGTGCCCCCGGCGGCGACAACGCAGAGTTTGGTGGTCATGGGTCCTCAATAGCCCTTCAACGGCATCCGGCAAGGCCGCCCCCCCGCCCCACCGCCGTCATCCTCGGGCTTGACCCGAGGATCAGACGTGAGGGCGGACTGTGCGAGGGGGACGGCCCCGCGACCTAACCCGCAAGCCGTTTCACCGAGCACCGGATGGTCTGATCCTCGGGTCAAGCCCGAGGATGACGGCCGAGGAGAGAGCTGGGGCCTAGGGCAAAATCCGCCGTTGCGGCAGACTGGCGCCCGGCTCATAGGCGCCGGGGCGGCGGCGGGTCAGGGCGAGGGCCAGACCCATGGTCAGGCCCATGGCCAGCATGGACGAGCCGCCGTAGCTGATGAAGGGCAGGGTCATGCCCTTGGTCGGAATCAGGTTCAGATTGACGGCGATATTGATGCAGGCCTGCAGGCCGATCAGCATGAACAGGCCGGCGGCGGCCGTCTGCTCATAGGGGTCGTTCAGCTTCATCGCCCGCCGCATGCCGCGCACGACGATGAAGGCGTACAGGCCGATCATCATCAGCGACAGGATCAGGCCGAACTCCTCGGCCCCGACGGAATAGATGAAGTCGGTGTGCAGATCGGGGACGTGGCGCTTCATCACCCCCTCGCCGACCCCGCGCCCGACCAGGCCGCCGGCGCGGATGGCCTCGGAGGCGCGGTCGATCTGGTGGGTGTCGGTGCTCTCGGGAGACAGGAAGCGGCTGAGACGGTCGCGCATGTGGCCGAAGGTGAAATACAGCGACACCAGCCCGGCCATGCCGGCGGCGGCGATCACCGCCACCCATTTCAGCGGCACCCCGGCCATGAAGAAGACCGCCATGAAGGTGGTGGTGACCAGCAGGGTCTGACCGATATCCGGCTGGATCAGCAGCAGGCCGACGGTCAGGGCCCAGAAGGCGAAGGCGATGCTGACACCCGGCACGCCCTGCCCCTTCTGCGCCTCGGCGAACATCCAGGCGGCGAAGACGATCAGGCCGGGCTTGGCGAACTCGGACGGCTGCAGGCTGAAGGGGCCGAGGTTGATCCAGCGCGCGGCCCCCTTCACCTCGTCGCCGATGAAAGGCAGGGCCATCATGGTGACGATGGCGCCGAGCAGGGCCAGCACGGCGATGCGCCGCACGCCGCGGGGGGACAGCAGAGAGGCGCCCAGCATCAGCACCAGACCCATCGAACCCCAGACCAGCATGCGCCACGAATAGTGGAACGGGTCGCTGATCGACTGGTCGGCGCCGATCGCCGCCGGGCTGGAGGCGAAGCTCAGGGCCACGCCCAGCGCCATCAGCGTCAGGGCCGCCGCGAGCAGGCCGCGATCGACGGTCCAGAACCATTTGGCGATGGGACTCTGGTCGTTGCGCGAAAAGGCGGGGCTGTAGGCGTCGGTCATGATGCGCTCGCGGGAACAGCGCCGAGGGCCAGGACGGCGGCGCGGAAGGCCTCGCCGCGCGCCTCGAAGTCGGGATACTGGTCGAAGGAGGCGGCGGCGGGCGACAGCAGTACGATCTCGTCGCGACCGGTGGCGGCGGCGGCTTCGGCGGCGGCCTTCACGGCGCCGGCCATGTCGCCGCAGATCCGGTGCGGCGTCTCGCCCAGCCGGGCGGCGAAGGGCCCCGCCGCCTCGCCGATCAGGAAGGCCTCGGCCACGCGCGGGAACAGGTCTTCGAGATCGTCGATCCCGCCCGCCTTGGCCCGGCCGCCGGCGATCCAGAAGCTGCGCTCATAGGAGGACAGCGCCTGCCGCGCCGCGTCGGCGTTGGTGGCCTTGGAGTCGTTGATGAAGCGAACCCGGCCGAGGTGGCCGACTTCTTCCATGCGGTGTGCGAGGCCGGGGAAGGTCAGAAGGCCTTCGACCGCGGCGTCGCGGCTGACGCCAACGGCCCGGGCGGCGGCGAAGGCGAAGGCGGCGTTCTGGGCGTTGTGCCGGCCCGGCAGCGAACGGGCGAGCGACAGGTCGCAGACATATTCGCCGTGGCTGGCCAGAATGCCGTCGATCGCCGTGATCGCGCCGGTCTTCTCGAATCCGACCCGCCAGTCGTCCCATGCGTGATTCTTGACCGTCGTGACCAGGGTCAGGCCGTCGCCCCGATCCGTCAGGGTCTCGGCGATGTTCACGCCGAAGGCGTCGTCGATCCCGACCACGGCGGCGGAGCCGGGGCCCTGGGCCTGGAAAATCCTCATCTTGGCCCCGACATAGCCCTCCATGCCGCCGTGCCGGTCGAGGTGATCCGGGCTGATATTGGTCAGGATGGCCACGTCAGGCGCGAAGGTCGTGGTCAGGTCCAGCTGATAACTCGAGACCTCGATCACATAGACGGCCTTCGCCGGAGCGCGGACCTCCCGGTCCGTATCGGGCGGGACGTGCGACAGCGGACCTGAAGGTCCGCGCTCCCCGAAACCCGGCAGCGCGAGCACGCCGATGCCGATATTGCCGCCGACGTGAACGGTCAGCCCCGCCTGTTTCAACACCCAGCCGATCAGGGCGGTGGTGGTCGACTTGCCGTTGGTGCCGGTGATCGCGACGATGTGAGGCTGATCGGCTTCCGGCAGGGCCGCCATGGCGCGGGCGAACAGCTCGATGTCGCCCACGATCTCGACGCCCGCCGCCTTCGCCTTGCCCACCGTCCAGTGCGGTTCGGGATGGGTCAGGGGCGCGCCGGGCGACAGCACCAGGGCCGCGAACCCCGACCAGTCGGCGGTGGTCAAATCCTCGACCGCGAAACCCTCGGCCGCGGCCTGCATGCGGCTGGAGACGCTGTCGTCCCACAGCACCGGCAGGGCCCCGCCGGCCTTGAGCGCGCGCGCCGCCGTCAGTCCCGACCGCCCGAGGCCGAAGACCGCAATCCGCCGCCCCTCGAAGCCGGGGACCGGGATCATCTATCTGAGCTTCAGCGTAGCGAGGCCGGCGAGGGCCAGCATGGCCGAGACGATCCAGAACCGGATCACCACCGTCGATTCCGGCCAGCCCATCTTCTCGAAATGATGGTGGATCGGGGCCATCAGGAAGATGCGCTTCTTCGTCGCCTTGTAGTAGCCGACCTGGATCATGACGCTGAGCGCCTCGATCACGAACAGGCCGCCGACGATGCCGAGCACCAGTTCGTGCTTGGTGGCCACGGCGATGGCGCCGAGCGCGCCGCCCAGCGCCAGCGAACCGGTGTCGCCCATGAAGATCTTGGCCGGCGGGGCGTTGTACCAGAGGAAGCCGACGCCGCCGCCGATCATGGCGGCGCAGAAGATCGCCAGCTCGCCCGCGCCCGGCACATGGTGAACCCCGAGGTAGTCGGAGAAGATGAAATTGCCGACCAGATAGGTGATCAGGCCGAAAGCCGCCGCCGCCATCATCACCGGCACGATGGCCAGGCCGTCGAGGCCGTCGGTCAGGTTCACCGCATTGGAGAAGCCGACCATGGTGAAGGCGGCGAACAGGACATAGAACCAGCCGACGTTCAGCAGCACGGCCTTGAAGAAGGGGAAGGCGATCGAGGTCTCGAGATTGGGCGTGGTCGGCGAGGCGGTCATCCACAGCACGGTCATGACGCCGGCGATGACCGAGACGACGACCTGGGCCACCAGCTTCTGTTTCGAGGTCAGGCCGGCCGAGGTCTGTTTCGACACCTTGGCGTAGTCGTCGATGAAGCCCAGCACGCCGAAGGCGGCGGTCACGAACGACACGATCCAGATGTAGGGATTGGTCAGGTCGCCCCACAGCAGGACCGCCACGGCGATGCCGGCGAGGATCATCAGCCCGCCCATGGTCGGGGTGCCGACCTTGGACAGGTGCGAGACGGGGCCGTCGGCGCGGATCGGCTGGCCCTTGCCCTGTTTGACCCGCATCCAGGCGATGAAACGGCTGCCCATGGCCACCGCCACGATCATGGCCGTGGCCATGGCGAGGGCGACCCGCACCGTCTGGTACTGGACCAGGTTGAGCAGCGGATAGTCCTGGGCGATGTCCGCGTAGTGAAGATACAGAAGGTAGAACATCAGGCGGCTCCTCCGAGCGCGGCGAGGGCCCTGGCCACGAGCGTGGCCTTCGACCCGTTCGATCCCTTGACCATGACGATGTCGCCGGGCGCGACCAGTTCGGCCGCCCCGGCGGCGAGTTCGGCGGCGGTCTCGCGCCACAGGCCCCGGCGCGCGGGCGGCAGGGCGTCGTGCAGGCGCTTCATCTCGGGGCCGGCGGTATGGACGAGGTCGAGGCCGGCGGCGGCGATCGCCCCGGCCAGCCCCTCGTGCAGGTCGCGCGAGCGGTCGCCCAGCTCCAGCATGTCGGTCAGCACCACGACCCGGCGCGCGCCCGGTCCGACCGGCTTGGCCCCGAGGCTGCGGAAGCCGGCCGCCATCGACAGCGGATTGGCGTTGTAGCTCTCGTCGATCAGGGTGAAGGCCCCGCCGGCGGCCTTGACCACCAGGGTCTGGCCGCGGCCGGCCAGCGGCTGGAAGTCGGCGAGGGCGGCGAGGCCGGTCTCCAGCGGCACGTCCAGCGCCTCCAGCATCAGCAGCACGCACAGGCTGTTCAGGCCCCAGTGGAAGCCGCTCTGACGCAGCGGAAAGTCGAGCGGGCGGCCGTACAGCTCGGCCTTGACCCGAGCGCCCTCAGGACCCGGGATGAAGTCCAGCAGCCGGGCGTCCTGGCCCGGGTCGGCGCCGAAGGTGACGCGGCGGGCGCCGACCCGGGCGGCGGCGGCCTCCAGCACGGCAGCGAAGCCGCCGTCGCCGTTCAGCACCGCCACGCCGCCGGGGGCGAGGCCCTCGAAAATGGTCGCCTTCTCCCTGGCCACGCCGGCCTCGCCGTCGGGGAAGGCCTCGATATGCACCGGACCGACGGTGGTGACGCAGGCGGCGTGGGGCCGGACCATCTTCGACAGGGGCGCGATCTCGCCCGGCGCGTTCATGCCGATCTCGAACACGGCGCGGGCGGTCGAGCGCGGCATGCGGGCCAGGGTCAGCGGCACGCCGATATGGTTGTTGTAGCTCTTGATCGAGGCGTGGGCCGGGCCGGCGAGGTCCAGCCCCGCCTTGATCGCCTGGGTGACGCTGGTCTTGCCGACCGAGCCGGTCACCGCGCCGCGGCGCACCTGCGGGCTGCGCTCGCGCGAGGCGACGCCAAGCGCCTCCAGGGCGCGCAGGGTGTCGGCGACGACGACCGACGGCCCGCCCTCGACCGGATGTTCGGTGATCGCGCCGGCGGCGCCGGCGGCGAAGGCCGAACCGGCGAATTCATGCCCGTCGCGCGCGCCCTTCAGGGCCAGAAACAGGTCGCCGGGGACGATCTCGCGGCTGTTGTAGGTGATCCCCACGACGTCGAACGGCGCGCCGGACAGGCGCCCGCCGGTCGCGGCCTCGATTTCGGCGGAAGTCCAGAGGGGAGCGGTTTCAGGCATGGATGCGCAGGGCTTCGGCGGCTTCGGTGGCGTCGTCGAAGGGATGGGTCACCCCGCCGACGATCTGACCCTGCTCATGCCCTTTTCCGGCGATGACCACCACATCTCCGTCGCGCATCAGGTCGATGGCGTGGCGGATGGCGGCGCGGCGGTCGCCGATCTCGTGCGCGCCCGGGCAGCCTTCGCGCACGGCCGTGCGAATGGCGGCGGGGTCTTCCGAGCGCGGGTTGTCGTCGGTGACGATGGCGAGGTCGGCGAGCCGGCCGGCGATCTCGCCCATCAGCGGGCGCTTGGCCCGGTCGCGATCCCCGCCGGCGCCGAAGACGACGATCAGCCGTCCCGTAGCGTGCGGGCGCAGCGCCTTGAGCACCGTCTCGAGCCCGTCCGGCGTATGGGCGTAGTCGACATAGACCTCGCCGGGGCCCTGACCGGGGATGCGTTGCAGCCGGCCCTGGGCGCCGGTGATGTGCTCCAGGCCGGCCAGCACCCGCTCGGGGGTCTCGCCGGCGGCGATGCACAGGCCCGCCGCCACCAGGGCGTTCGAGGCCTGGAAGGCGCCGGCCAGCGGCAGCAGCACCTCGTGCAGGGTCCCGCGCACGTCCAGAGTCAGCCGCTGGCCCTCGGGCACGGCGCGGCGGGCGACGAGGGTCAGGTCCCGCCCCCGCTCGCCGACGCACATCACGCCCAGCCCCGACATGATCGAGGCGGCGGCGAAGCTGGAATACGCCTCGGAATCGGCGTTGAGCACCGCGGTCCGCCCGCGCGGCAGCAGGGTGTCGAACAGCCGCAGCTTGGCCGTCCGGTAGGCCTCCATGTCGCCGTGGTAGTCGAGGTGGTCCTGGGTCAGGTTGGTGAAGGCCGCCGCCTTGAGCGACACCCCGTCCAGCCGGCGCTGGTCGATGCCGTGCGAGGAGGCCTCCAGCGCCAGATGGGTCACCCCTCCGGCCGCCAGATCGGCCAGCAGGCGCGCCGCGTCGGCGGCGTCGGGGCTGGTCAGGCCCGGCCCGGTCAACGCCTGATTAACGTTACCCGTCTGTTGCAAAACCCCGAGCGTGCCCATGCTCGCGGCGGACAGGCCGAGCGAGGCCCAGATCTGGCGACAGAAGGCGGCCACCGAGGTCTTGCCGTTGGTGCCGGTGACGGCGACGCAGGTGGCGGGCTGCGCGCCGTAGAAGCTGCGCGCGGCGATGGCGTAGGCCCGGCGCACATCGCCCGAGGTGACCAGCACCGGGGCCAGGCCCGCGTCGGTGTCCACCGGGGCCAGCACCGCCGCGGCGCCCTGCGACAGGGCCTGGGGGATGAAGGCGCGGCCGTCGGCGGCGCTGCCCGGCAGGGCCACGAACAGGCTGCCGGGGGCGACCTTGCGGCTGTCGGCGGTGACGCCGGTGATGACCGGATCGGCCGGCACGTCGCGGCGCAACAGGTCGGACAGTCTGATCGAGGCCGGGATCATCGCCCGTCCCCTTCGACGTCTTCGAAGGCGGGGACCTTTTCGCCCAGGGCGGTGCGGTACTGGTCGGCGCGGCGCTCGACGCCGAGGAAGGGCGCGATGCGGTCGGCGATGCGGCCCACCGCCGGGGCGGCGACGAAGCCGCCGGTGCGCGGATAGCTGCCCGGCTCGTCGATCAGGATCAGGATGGAGTAGCGGCGGGCGTCGACCGGACCGTCGGCCGGGAAGACGGCGGCGAAGGTGCCGACCGCGTGGGTCGGGTCATAGCGGCCGTTGACCAGTTTGTTGGCCGAACCGGTCTTGCCGCCGACCCGCAGACCCGGCGCGTCCGCCCGGCCGCCCGAACCGCGCACGACATTGCGGCGCAGCAGGTCCAGCAGGGTCAGCGAGGTCTCGGGGCGAACGACCTGGCGCACCGCGGCGTCGGGCCGCCCGCCCTTGCGCAGGGTCAGGGGGATGAAGCGGCCGCCGTTGGTCAGGGCGCCCATGGCCGCCGACATCTGCAGCGGCGTGATCATGATGCCGTAGCCGAACGACAGCGAGGCCAGGGTCGAGTCGTCCCACTTCGTCGGACGCCGCGGCCGGGCCGACTCGTGCAGTTCGATCGGGGCGGCGTCCATCAGGCCGAAGCGGGTGAAATAGTCGCGCATCGTCGTCGGCCCCATCTCGACCGCGAGGCGCGAGGTGCCGATGTTGGACGAGTGGAGGTAGACCTCCTCCAGCGTCAGCACCTGGTTGGTGGCGTGGAAGTCGGTGATGCGGCGCTTGCCGATCATGAAGGCCTGGGAGGCGTCGAACATGGTGTCCATGTCGGCCCGGCCGGTGTCGAGGCCGGCGGCGACGGTGAAGGTCTTGAACACCGAGCCCATCTCATAGTGGGCCGAGGTGGCGCGGTTCAGCGGATCGGTGGTCGGCCAGCTGGCCATGCCGAGGATTTCGCCGGTCTGGACGTCGGCGATGACGCCGACCGCCCCCTTGGCCTGGCTTTCGGCCACGGCCAGCGCCAGTTCGTTCTCCAGCACGCCCTGGACGCGCAGGTCGATCGACAGGGGGAAGCTCTCGCCGCGCGCTCCGGCCTCGCGGATGGCGGCGTCGAAGGCCAGTTCGGAGCCGGAGATGCCCTGCCCGCCCGTGTCGGCGGCGCCCAGCAGATGGGTGGCCGATGCCCCCAGCGGATAGACGCGGCGGTCTTCCGGTTCGAAGCTGATCCCGCCCAAGGCCAGACCGTGCACGGCCGCCTTCTCGCCGGGCGTCAGACCCGGCATCACGATCAGACGACGCTCGCCCGACAGCACGCGGTTCAGCCGCTTCAGCGAGGCGCGCGGCAGCACACGCTTGATCTGCGCGGCCGCGGCCTGACGGTCCCAGACCTCGGCCGGGTCGATGTAGAGGCCGTAGTGGACGATGTTGGTGGCCAGCAGGGCGCCGTTGCGGTCGACCACGTCGGCGCGGCTGACGGCGTTGGGGTGGCCCGCCGACCAGACCCCGCCCCTTGGCGCCAGCAGGGCCGCATGGGCGGCGCCGAGGGCGAGGCAGACGAAGACCGCCGAGAACAGGCAAAGGATGACGAAGATGCGGACCCGGGTGTCTTCCTCGGGCCGGGCGTCGGCGCGGGCGCGGCCGAACGAATGCTCGACCCGCCACATGAGCTCGGTCAGCCAGCGCCACGACGGCATCAACACGCCGCCGCCCGGACGGCCGGGGGCGGGACGGGTCCAGGCGTGCGGATCGTCGTGCACGCTCATTGCGCGACCTCCGCGGGAATCGGCGCGTCAGCCTCGGCAGACGCGGTCGGGATGGTGGGGGCGATGATGACCGCGGGCGCCGGCTCGGGGATCGGCGCCAGTTCCGGCAGGCTGGCCACGGTGGCCTGGCGATGCACGTCGACGGGGCCGAGGCCGGCGCCGCGCGACAGGGCTTCCAGCCGGCCGGGCTGCTCCAGCCGGGCGACCTCGGCGCGCAGCAGGCGCACACGCTGGCCGTTCTGGGTGATCTGCCGCTCGAGACTGGCGATGCGCGCGCCCTGCCCCGCCGCCCCGGCCTTGGCCAGATAGACGGAGAAGATCATCGCCGCGACCAGCATCAGGCCGACGATCTCGACCCAGCGGACGCCGCGGACCTTCCAGTCGAACACCCGCTTGAGGGTCTGGGCCGCGCTCATGCCGCGATCCTCCCCCAGGCCGGGGCGTGGGTGCGGACCGCGGCGCGCAGCTTGGCCGAGCGGGCGCGCGGATTGTCGGCGCGTTCGGCGTCCCCGGCCTCGCGCGCGCCCTTGAACGAAAGGGTGAAGCTGGGGGTGCGGGTCTCGATCGCCACGGGCGCGTGCCGCGAGCCGCCGGGGGCGTTGCCGGTGCGCTCGGTCAGGAAGGCCTTGACGATACGGTCCTCCAGCGAATGGAAGGTGACCACGGCCAGCCGTCCGCCCGGCGACAATGTCGCCTCGGCCGCCTCCAGCCCGGCGCGCAGTTCGCCCAGCTCGTCGTTGACGGCGATGCGCAGGGCCTGGAAGACGCGGGTGGCCGGATGGATCGGCGCGCCGCGACGGCCGCCCAGCGCTTTTTCGACGACGGCGGCGAGGTCCAGCGTCCGCTCGAAGGGCTGCTCCACCCGCCGGCGCAGGATGGCGGTGGCGACCCGGCCGGATTGACGCTCGTCGCCATACAGTCTGAAGATGTGGGCCAGCGGGCCGTGGTCCCAGCCGTTGACGATGTCGGCGGCGGTCTCGCCCTCGTCCGACATCCGCATGTCCAGCGGGCCGTCGCGCATGAAGGAGAAGCCGCGCTCGGCCTGGTCCAGTTGCATCGACGAGACGCCGATGTCGAACACGACCCCGTCCAGCTTCGCCGCGCCGCTTTGGGCGAACGCCTCGGCGAGGCCGGAGAAGGGGGTGCGGATCAGCTGAAACCGGCCCGGGAAGTCGTTGGCCACGGCGTCGGCGTGCGGTTGGACCGTCGGGTCGCGGTCGAGGGCGACCACCGTCGCTCCGGTCGCGAGGATCGCGCGGGTGTAGCCGCCCGCGCCGAAAGTGGCGTCGACGATCACATCGCCGGGCGCGGGCGCCAGCGCCTCGAGGACTTCCGCGAGCAGGACCGGAGCGTGCGGGCTCATGCGCCCTCCCCGACGGGACGGCGGCCGGCCAGCAGCGCCTTTCGCCCGGCCTCGCCGCGCTCGCGCACCGCCTGCCGCGCCAGCGCCCGACGCTCGTCGCGACGCGCGTTCCAGCGGGCCCGGTCCCAGATCTGGAAGCGGGAGCCGAGGCCGACGATGACCACGTCCTCGCCCAGACCGGCGTCCTGGCACAGGTGTTCGGGCAGGGTGATGCGGCCGCCGCCGTCATAGCCCAGCGGCCGCTGGCCGGCGTAGAAGGTCTCTTCCAGCGCCGTGCGCACGTCGTCGCCGAACGGCAGCTCCTCGATCATCGAGACATATTCGGCCATCAGCGTGTCGCCGCCGGCCTCGAGGCAATCGGACTCGATCGAGAAGAAGCAGAACACCCCGTGTTCGGCGCCATTGTCGGCCGTCCGGAACTCCTGCGGAATCAGCAGGCGGCGCTTGCCGTCCAGTTGTTTCTCATAGGTCGAGAGAAACACGCCTGCCCCAAACTCGGACCCTTCGATCCGCCCCTCTGCGCCTTGGACGCATTCACGCGTCCGCCCATCCCCAAGTCAGACGTATGGGATAGCATGGGATGAAATGGGCCTCAATGGGATTAGTTGACGAACATTAACCTCACCGGGGACATCAACGCTGTAGAAACAAGAACATACACAGAACATCAGAAGTATAGACAGGCTGTGGATGAATGTTACGGCGCGGATGCAGGCCGCCCTCCAGCAAAGATCGCCAGCCGCGCGAGCGGCAGGCCGACATGAAAAAAAGGGGGTCAGACGGCCTGTAAGCCGGGTTCTGTTCCGTCCGGAGACGGCGACGATCATTCCTCTGGACCGGCCATTGCTGACCGGTTCTCGCGACCTACCCGGACGCCTCGGGCGATGAACCCTGCGAGCAAGCTCGCGCGACATCCCTATTCGGTCTTGCTCCAGGCGGGGCTTGCCATGCCGTCCCTGTTGCCAGGCACGCGGTGGGCTCTTACCCCACCCTTTCACCCTTACCTGCCCCGAAGGTCAGGTGGTTTGCTTTCTGTGGCGCTATCCCTCGGGTCGCCCCGGGCGGGAGTTACCCGCCGCCTTTTCACCGTGGAGCCCGGACTTTCCTCGCTCCTTCGCCAAGGCTCCGGAGCGCAAGCGCTGCGAAGCTTTGGCGGAGAAGCGCGACCGCCCGGCCGTCTGACGGGGCCTAGGTGGGCGTTTTGACAAGCTCCGTCAACGTTTCTCCCTCCCCAGTTCGGGGGAGGGAGAAAGTTCAGTTCAGCACGCCGGTCGCGCTCTCCGCCGTGGCCAGTTGCAGAACGCCCATCAGCGTCGCCCGCGTCTGGCCGTCGGCGATCCCGTCCACCTTCGCGGGCCGCCAGTGGCGCTGGAAGGCCTCGACGGTCAGCCGGGTCGCCGCGTCGTAGTCGCCGCCGGGCGGCAGGGCGTAGCCGAGCCGGTGCAGACCGGCGCGCAGGACGATGACGCCCAGCCCCTCGTCGCCGACGCCCAGCGGGGCGCCGAGGGCGTTGATCCGCTCGGGCGCGGGCTCGAACCACAGGCCATGGCCCAGCGCGGCCAGCCGCTTCCACGGGAAGCGTTCGCCGGGGTCCTGCTTGCGGTCGGGGGCGAGGTCGGAATGGGCGATGATGCGGGCGTCGGGGATCGTCCAGCGGGTGCGGATGTCGCTGACCAGGCTGATCACCGCGTCGATCTGGACCTCGGGGAAGTCGCGGTAGCCGAACGCGTGCCCCGGATTGACGATCTCGATCCCGATCGAGGCGGCGTTGCAGTCGGTTTCGCCCTGCCAGGCGCCGCGGCCGGCGTGCCAGGCCCGGTGCTCTTCGGCCACCAGCCGCAGGATCGAGCCGTCCTCGTCGACGACATAGTGGGCCGAAACCTTCGCGGCGGGGTCGCGCAGGCGGGCCACGGCCTCATCGGCGGTGGTCATGCCGGTATAGTGCAGCACCAGCATGTCCGGCGGCGACCGCCGGCGGTCGTAATTGGGCGACGGCGCCTCGCGGACGACCAGCATCTAGCGGCCCGGCCGCTCCCAGCCATAGGCGACCCAGGCGCCATCGACCTTGCGCGCCTCGATCACGTCGTCGGCCCGTCGCGCGCGCGGCGTGACCCGCTGGCGGGCGCGCACGGCCAGGCCGGCGAAGAACACCAGGGCGGCGGCGAAGACCGCGATCACGGCCACCGCCGCGGCTGCGAACACCGCCAGAACGGCGCCGACGGCCATGGCGGCGAGGGTGGCGAACAGACCGCCAAGCCACGTCATCGAGGCCAGCAGCCCGTTGGGGCGGCGGCCGGCCGGGCCGGGGCCGAAGATCATGCGGTCGGACGGGGTCATCGATTCACCTCTGGGACGCTGCGAACAACGCCGAACTCCGAATGTCGGTCCATCGGCGTGAACCGTCAATGACCGGCCGCTTCACAGGCGAGTGTCCGATTGTCGCTGTTCAGTAAGGCCGGTCGGCCAGCACCGTCGCGCCGGAGGTCCGCGCCCGCTCGGTCTGCAACTGGCGCACGGCGGCCTCGGCCTGCGGATCGTTGAGGATCGAGCCGACGCCGACCAGCACCCGGGCCGCCTCGCCCGAGACCCCGAACATCTCGGACAGGGCGGCGAACGGCGATTTCGATTCCGGATAGCGTTTGAAGCGCACCGACTCGTCGGTCGGGATGCTGGCCAGCTGGCGGGCCTTGGCGATCGCCTCCTCGAGGCCGCCCAGCTGGTCGACGAGACCGAGGGACCTGGCCTGGGCCCCGGTCCAGACCCGGCCACGGGCGATTTCGCGGACGCGGGCGGCGGGCAGGCCGCGGCCGCGGGCGACGCGAACGACGAACTCCTCATAGGTGCGGTCGATCCCGGCAGCGAAGGCGGCGCGGTCGGCCGCGTCGAACGGCTCGGATGGGGAGAAGGCGTCGGCATAGCCGCCGCCGACCGTCAGATTGCGCATGTCGAGGCCGAACCGGCCCAGGGCGTCGGCCAGCACCAGCTTCCCGCCATAGACGCCGATCGAGCCGGTCAGGGTCGAGGGCTGGGCCACGATCCAGTTGGCCTCCGAACTGATCCAGTAGCCGCCCGAGGCGGCGTAGTCGCCCATCGACACCACCACCGGCTTGCCGGCCGCCTTCGCCGCGCGCACGGCGGCGAGAATCTGTTCCGACGCGTCCGGCGAGCCGCCGGGCGAGGAGACGCGGAAGACGATGGCCTTGACCGACGAGTCTTCAATCGCGTCGTAGATCGCCTCGGCGACATCGTCCGACCTCATCGAGGCGCCGCCGCCGAACGGATCGGCGTCTCCGCCGGTGCCGGTCAGGATCGCGCCCTCGCCGCCGACGATGGCGATGGCGTTGCGGCCCGAGCCGTCACGGTCGCCCTTCGACGAAGCGTAGTCGCCGAACTCCAAGATCTCCGAACCCTTGCCGGCGCGACGTTTGGCTTCGGCCTCGGCCTCCTCGACCTGGCCGACCTTGTCGATCAGACCGCGCCGCAGGGCCTCGGCCGACGAGTGCGGACCGGCCTCGATGGTGGCGCGCAGGGCGGCCGGCGTGACCTTGCGGTCCTGGGCCGCATTGGCCAGGGCCGAGGTGTAGATCGAGGTCATCCACGCCGACATCGCCTCGCGATGGGCCGGGGTGTAGTCGCTCTCGGTGAACTCGTTGACCGCGTTCTTGTACTCGTAGCGCTGCTCGAACTGGGCGTTGACGCCGTATTTCTCGAAGGCGCGGCCGAGGAACAGGGAGTCGGCCGAGAAGCCGGCCACCTGGAAGGCCGAGGTGTTCTGCATCCACAGTTCCGAGGCCGAGGCCCCGATCATATAGCTGGAGACGGCGGTTCCGACCGGCTGGAAGCCCTGGGCGTGGGCGATGACGACCTTGCCCGAACGGCGGAAGCGGCGCACGGCCTGGCGGATCTCGTCGGCCGCGGCGGGGGTGATGCCGGCCTCGGGCAGGCGGATCAGCAGCGCCTTGACCCGGCCGTCGTCCTCGGCCTGGGCCAGGGTGTCGACGATCTGCAGGGTCGACAGGCCGCCGCCGCCGAACACGGCGAACGGATTGGTCGGGGCCTGGTCGGTGACGCCCTCGCGCAGGTCCAGCTCCAGCACCGTGTTGGACGGCGTCGGCGTCTTGGACGAGGCCGAACTGACCGCGATGGTGATCAGCACCACCGGCACGATCACGAAGAACAGGATCAGGCCGGCGAACACGCCGAGCATGGTCAGGAAGAACTGCTTCATGGGAGGAGGTCAGGATCCGGGGCGCGGGGCCGGGCTTGGCCACGCTCGACCATAGGGCGAGAGGGTTTGCCGTCAAATGAACGTCCCGTAACAGGCGAATGCGCCGCAGCATGGGTGGTGCGGCGCAACAGCCACGATTGATGGCGGGGCGGCTTGTCCCTATATGAGCCGCCTGCGAGCGGGGGCCTATCGCCCCGCGTCACTTCGGACCGCACTCCCCATGCTGGTCACCCTTATGAAGGCCAAGCTTCACCGCGCCACGGTGACCCAGGCCGATCTCGACTATGAAGGCTCGATCGCCATCGACGGCGACCTGCTGGACGCCGCCGGCATCCTGCCGCACGAGCAGGTCGATGTGCTGAACATCACCAATGGCGCGCGCTTCACCACCTACGCCATCGAAGCCCCGCGCGGCTCGAAGGTCATCGGCGTCAACGGCGCCGCGGCCCGCCTGGTGCAGAAGCACGACAAGGTCATCATCGTCACCTACGGCCAGCTGCCGCAGGAGGAAGCCCGCCAGTGGTCGCCCACCGTGGTGCTGCTGGACGACCGCAACGAGATCAAACAGGCGGCTTGAACGCGTGCCGGACGGAACTGAAAAAGGCCCGCCGTCGCCGGCGGGCCTTTCTTCGTTGGCTTACCGGTTCAGATCATACACCCCGGTGATGTCGATCCGCACCGTCAGTTCGCCGGCGGCGACCGGCGTCGAGCCGGCGTCCATGGCCATCTCGGCCCGGGCGTACATCGGGCGCGGCGGCTGGGGCGAATAGCCGCCGCCTTCGGTCAGCGAGCGGACGCCGCCCAGCGGCACGCCCAGCGCCTGGGAATACAGGGCCGCCTTGGCCTGCAGGTTGCGCACCGCCAGCTGGCGCGCCTGGTTCTCGGCCGCGGTCGGATCCTTGAGCCCGAAGGAGATGCCGTCGATCTGGTTGACGCCCGCCGCGACCACCGCATCGGCGGTCGTGCCGACGGCGTCCAGGTCGTTGATGATCACCGTCACCCGGTTGTTGGCCTGATAGCCGCGCAGCCGCGGCGGCTCGTTCTGGACGTAGTCGTACTGGGCCGACAGGTTCAGGCCCGAGGTCTGGACGTCGCGCGCCTCGATACCGGCGCGGCGCAGGGCGGCCATGACCTGGTTCATCCGCGTGGCGTTCTGGCTCATGGCCTCGGCGGCCGTGGTCGCCTCGGTGACCACGCCGAAGCTGATCGTGGCCATGTCCGGCGCGGTCTTGACCTCGCCATAGGCCGACAGGTTCAGCGACGGGCGCTCGGTCACGGCCTGGATGGTCAGAGGGGCGCCGCCGCCGGGCTGGCTCTGGGCGAAGGCGGCGGGCGCGGCGGCCAGCACGGCGAGCGCGGCCATGACCGCTCCGCCCATCAGCAGGACACGGTTCGAGATGGTGGGCAGGGCGATGGCGCGGGCGGTTGGGCGGTTCATGTCATTAGTCTCCGTAGGGCGAAGGACGATCCATCGGGCGCCGATCCTGTCGGGCGTCCGTGGCCGAACCTTGGCCTTTAACGCCTGAACGGGCGAGGAGGCTGCATTGGCAGAAACCGTTCATCGAGGTGAAATCGGCGACAGGCCGGCGTCGGAACCATGGCGCTTGGCAAGCCGCCGCGCCGCCTGCTAGGCCGGGCGGGCCGCCACGGAGGGCGCGTAGCTCAATGGTTAGAGCCGACCGCTCATAACGGTCTGGTTGGGGGTTCGAGTCCCTCCGCGCCTACCACCCCCGCCATTCTGACCTTGGTTGGCGCCGCGCGTCTGGCCGGGACGCTGACCCGCGCGGGCGTAATCCGGCGGTCCTACCGTTCCCGGACCAGACTCATCAGCGCCGCCGCCAACACGGCCAGACCCGCAACGAGCAGGAGCATGGGGCGAAAGCCGCTGACCCCAAGGGCCGTATAGGCCAGGGCGGGCCCGATCACGGCCGGCAGGGTGTTCGTCAGATTTAGGACGCCCAGATCCCGCCCCCGGTGTTCGGGCGACGGCAGAAGCTGCATCGCATAGGTGGATTGCAGGGCCAGAAAAATGGCGCTGCTGGCCGCGAACAGGCCATAGCCCGTGGCCGCGACCGTCCATTCGGGAAAGAGGGCCATAAGGCCGAGGCCGGCCGCCGACGCGATCGCGGCGCCCTGCAGGAACGGTTTGCGCGCCCGCGCCATGTCCGACATCCGGCCCAGCAGGATGGCCAGCGGGACGGTGACCGCGGCGACAAGGCCGGACAGCCACGACACGCGAACCGCCATCGTCTCGGCCGCGAGGGTCCGACCCGCGACCTCCACGGTCTCGAAATAGTAGAGCAGGTAGGCGAACATGATGGCCCCTGCGACCTGGATCAGCAGCCGCGCGCCCCACAGGGCGGCGAGGTCGCGCGCCCGTCCGACCCGGACGGCGGGCGGCGTCTCCTCGCAAGGAAGAGCCTCGGGTCGGGTCCGGAAGATCGCGAGAAAGGGCCCGATGAGAAGCAGGACGAGGAGCACCGTCATCGCCAGCCGGGCCGTCGGCGAGGGCGCGCTCATGACCACGACCCCGCTGAGGGCGCCCAACGGATAGGCGGCGCCCATCAGCCCGCCCAGCAACCCTTTCTGGGCGTCCGGGACTTCATCGGCGGCGAGCGCGGCCAGGGGCGCCAGCATCAGGTTGAGGCCGGCCTGGAAGAGGGCGACCACGGCGAGGACGCCGACCAGGGTGTCGACCACCGCGAACAGCCCGTACGCCGCCGCGGTGGCGACCAGCCCGGCGACGATCCACGGCCGGCGGCCGAAACGGCCGTGGGCGAACCGGTCGCTCAGCGCGCCGGCCGCGATGTTTGCGATGCTGGCCGTCACGGCGCCGACAAGCACCGCCAGCGACAGCGCCCCGACCTTGTCGAAGGGCCCAAGCGCGGCGATGCGCAGCGGCAGCAGCAGGGTCAGAAGCGGAGTGTAGGCGACCACGCCGCCGCCCCAGGCGAGGGCGTACAGCAGCAGGTAGGTCGGAGGCCGCCGCGGCTCGCCCGAACCGCCAGCGGCGGTCACCGGCGGGGCCGGCCGGTCGAGCCCCGAACGGCGAAGTTGAACGGCGTCACCACCTGATCGGGCAGGTCCGGGACCTTGGACTTGGCGCGGATCAACAGGTCCGCGGCCGCCGCCGTCATGGCCGCGATCGGCTGCACGACCGCGCTCAGCGGCGGGTGGCTGAACCGCACGATGGGCGTGTCGTCGAAGCTGACGATCGACAGGTCGCCGGGAACCGCCCGGCCGGCCGCCTTGGCGACGGCCAGCGTCGCCAGGGCCATCTGGTCGTTGCTGGCGACAATGCCGGTCGGAGGCTGGTCGAGGGCCAGCATGGCGCGGGCGGCGGCCTCGCCCGAGGCGTAGGTGAAATCGCCCGGTCCGATCAGGTCCGGATCGACCGGCAACCCCCGCGAGGTCAGGGCGCTGCGATAGCCGGCGAGGCGCGCGCCGCTCAGCGCATAGTCGTCGCTGCCGGTGATGAAGCCGACCCGCCGATGGCCCAGGTCCAGCAGGTGGTTGGTCGCCGCCTCGGCCGCGCCGGCGTCGTTCATCGAGATGGCGAAGCCCGGCCCCGGCGTTTCGGATCCGATCCGGGCGAACGGCAGGCCCTGACGAACGAGCAGCTCGGTGATCAGCCGATTGTCGGAATGCGGCGGCGTCAGGATCACGCCGTCCGGGTGCAGGGCCGACAGGGCCGCCTGCACCTCGCGCTCGACCTGGGAGGAATGGGTGTCGATCAGTTCGAAGATCATCCGGTAGCCGGACTCGGCGCAGCGCAGCATGCCGCCCAGCAACATCTGGTCGACCCAATCCGTTCCTTCGCCCGACCGCCAGGCGTCGATGGTCCGGTCACGGTCGTTCAGCGCCATCAGCAGATAGGAGCGCGAGCCGCCCATCCGCCGCGCGGCGATGCTCGGCACATAGCCCAGCCGGGCCACCGCGGCGTGGACCCGTTCCTGGACCTGTGGCCGCACGTTCGGGGCGTTGTTGATGACGCGCGAGACGGTCTGCAACGACACGCCCGCCTCGGCGGCCACATGCTTGATGGTGACAGGGGCGCGTCGCAACGATTCAGTCCCCGATCCATGCGGTTCCGGACATTGTGTCAGGCCGGGCGGCCTTCCCGCAAGCCGCCGGTCTCATGCGGGCCGCGCCGCCGCTTCCGGCGCCGGGGCGGGACAGTGATCGGCGATGAATTCGGCATGGGTGGGCAGGCCCCTGACCCGTCGCTCCAGCCCCTCCCGCGCGGCCTCCAGTTCGCCGGGCAGGCGGGCGAACGGGATGCGATCGACGGCCGGATGCCAGCCTCGCGGAACGACCCCCATGCCGTCGAGAACGGACTGCCAATTGGCGTCCCGAAACAGTTCATCCAGTCCTTCGGCGAGCGAGCCGTTGACCTTGAACAGATCGATCTTGCGGCGCAGCGAATCCGGCAGCTCCATGGTCCGGCATTCGCGCCAGAAGGCCGTGTCGTCGCGCCGGGTGGTGCAGTAGTGCAGGATGACGAAGTCGCGGATCTCCTCGTAGTCCGCCGTCATTCGCCGATTGTACTCGTCGATCAGATTCTGGTCGCAGTCGGCGTCCGGCAGATAGCGGAAGAAGAAGTCCATGCCGCGATAGATCAGGTGGATCGCGGTGGATTCCAGCGGTTCGATGAACCCGCTGGCGAGGCCGAGCGACAGCACGTTCCGGCTCCAGATCTGTCTGCGCACGCCCGTCCTGAACGGCACGGCCATGGGTGCGGCCACCGGCTCGCCCTCGACCTGGCGCATCAGCACCGCCGTCGCCTCGTCGTCGCTCAGGTGGCGGCTGCAGAAGACGTGGCCGTTGCCGGTGCGGTGCTGCAGCGGAATGCGCCAGCGCCAGCCGAAATCCTGCGCCTGCGCGAGGGTATAGGGGGCCGGCAGGCCGACATTCTCTGTCTGGACGGCGATGGCGCGGTCGCACATCAGCCAGTGCGACCAGTCCTCGTGCTCGACCCCCAGCGCCTTGCCGATCAGCAGCGAGCGGAAGCCCGAGCAATCGATGAAGAAATCCGCCTCGACCTCGCGACCGTCCTTCAGTCGCAGCCGCTCGACGAAGCCGTCCGGACGCGTCGCCACCTCCTCGACCATGCCCTCGGTGCGTTTGACCCCGCGCGCCTCGGCGAAGCGGCGCAGATATCGGGCGACCCGGGTGGCGTCGACGTGCAGGGCGTAGCTGGCCCCCGCGATCGGCGTGTTCGGCGCCTTGAACGGCAGGGTGAAGCGGCCTTCGCGGGCCATGACGCTGGCGGGCGCGAAATCCTGCAGCCCGGCGGCATAGCCGTGATGTTTCGCCTTGAGCCACACCTGGTAGAAATCGCTCAGCCCGACCGGGGCGCCGATCGTTCCGAACGGGTGGAAATAGGACTGGCCCTTTTCGGCCCAGTCGCGAAATTCGATGCCCAGTTTGAAGCTGGCCCCGACCTCTCGCACGAATTCCTGCTCATTGACGCCCAGCTTGGCGAGCAGTTGCAGGAAGGGCGGAACCGTGGATTCGCCCACGCCGATCGTGCCGATGGCGTCGGACTCGACCAGTTCGATCTCGAACAGCTTCCCCTTGAAATGCTCCGCCATGACGGCGGCCGCGATCCAGCCGGCCGTTCCGCCGCCGACGATGCAGACCTTGCGGAGGGGGCGGCGGCCGCCGGGGTCCATGGCGGTGTTCATGCGGCGACCGGGGGTTCGAGGGACGACAGGAATTCAGCGTGGAGCGGGGCTCGTTCCACGGCCTCGGCGACCGCGCGTCGCATGGCGGCGAGACCCCGCGCCAACTGCTCCGGATCGGCGGCTTCGGCGGCCGGATCATGGCCCTCCGGCCAGACCCCGAACCCGGCGTAGATGGCCAGCCAGCTGGCCGGGTGGAACATCTCCCAGCGATAGCGAACGAACTGGCCGCGCGCCGTCCACAGGTCCAGCTTGCGCTGCAGCGTGTCGGGAATGGCGGCCTCGCGGCAATCCCGCCAGAACGGCTCGTCCCGGCCGTTCAGCTTGTAGTGCAGAACGATGAAGTCGCGGGTGCGCTCCATCTCGCGGGCGGTCTGATCGTTGAATTCCTCCAGCACCGGCGCGGCGAAGCGGCGGTCGGGAAACAAAGCCTTCAACCGCTCGATCGCGGTCTCGATCAGGGCGATGGAGGTGCTCTCCAGCGGCTCGAGAAACCCCGACGACAGGCCGATGGAGACACAGTTCTTCACCCAGGCGCGACGCCGCCGTCCGGGCCGGAAGCCGATGCGCCGGGGCTCGGTCAACGCCCGTCCCATCAGATTGGGGGTCAGGTCGGCGAGCGCCTGCTCGTCGGTGACATGGCGGCTGGAGAAGACGATGCCGTTGCCCGCGCGATGGCGCAGCGGAATGCCCCACTGCCAGCCGGACGGCCGCGCGGTGACCCGGGTGAAGGGCGACGGCGCGTCGCCCGGCGCGTTCTCGCTCTGCACCGCGAACGCGGCGTCGCAGAACAGCCACTGGCCCCAGTCCTCATAGGGTTCGGACAGGGCCTCGCCCAGCAGCAGGGCGCGGAAGCCCGAGCAGTCGATGAACAGGTCGCCCTCGATGCGGCGCTCGTCGTCCAGCACGACGCCCTCGATGAAGCCGTCCTCGGGACGCAGGTCGACGTCGCGAATCCGGGCGTCGATCCGGACGCATCCCCCCGCCTCGGCGTAGGCGCGCATGTGTTGGGCGAAGGCGGTCGCGTCCAGGTGCAGCGCCCAGTCGAACACCGACAGGCTGGACGGCGGGTTGGGCGACGGCGTGACGAAACGGCCGGCCTCCGCCAGCGACGCTCCCAGCGAATAGGCGCTGATCGGCGCTGTCTGACCGCGCGCCCGGTCGGCCATCCAGTAATGGTGAAATCCGACGCCTTTCAGATCCTGGCCGTAGAGTCCGAACGGGTGAATGAAGTCGGAGCCCGGGCCCGACCAGTCGCGGAAGCGGATCCCCAGCTTGCAGGTCGCTCCGGTCGCGCGCATCACCTCGGCGTCGCCCAGCCCCAGCTGCGCATAGAAGCGGCGGATGGTCGGTATGGTCGCCTCGCCGACCCCGATCGTCCCGATCGCGGAGGACTCGACCACCGTGATCTTCAGATCGGTCCCGCGAAAATGCTGGACCAGGGCGGCCGCCGTCATCCAGCCGGCGGTGCCGCCGCCGACGATGACGACGCTGCGGATGCGCGGATCACTGTCCATCGGGAAAGGTTGCACCGAAACAGCCGCCTGAAAAAGCGGCCGGCGACGTCTCCGCCGCCGGCCAGGTCTTCAGGGGAACTAGAACCGGGCGCGAAGCCCGATCGAGTAGCGGGGTTCGAACTGGTTGCGGGAGTGGAACTGCTCGGCCCCCTCCTCGAACTCCAGATAGTATTCCTCGATCTCACCCAGCACGTTCGAACCGTTGAGGTAGAGCGCGATGTTGTCGGTGAGCTCATAGGTCACGTTCACATCCACGTACTGGGCCGTGTCCTGATAGATCGGGATCGTGCCGAAAATCTCCTCGCCCACCGGGGCGCCGGGGTTCAGCTGGATGTTGGCGAAGTTCGAGGACAGCCGCGGAGTCCGGAAATTGTAGGCGACCCGCGCCTGCAGCCGGTCGTCCTGGTACCAGACGGCGGCGTTCAGCTGGTATTTCGAATTGTCCTGGAAGGGCAGAAGTTCGCCGGACAGGTCGAGCGCGTTCTGCGAGCTGTCCGAGAAGGTGAAGCTGCCGTCGAAACCGAAGTTCGACCACAGCCCGCCATCGACGAGGTAGTCGCTGAGCGCCACCTTGGCTCCCAGCTCCACGCCCTGCAGCTCGCCGCTTTCGCCCTGAACCGGCAGGCTCACCGGAACGGTGCGGCGGATGACGCCGTCCTGATCCGGAAACTGGCCGTCGATCGTGGCGCGTTTCACGAAGCTTTCGATATTCAGCCTGAACAGGGCGATGTTGAACATCGTGCCCCGGCCCAGATAGTACTCCAGGCTCAGATCGTAGTTGTCCGACCGCCAGGGATTCAGTTCCGGATTGCCGTTATAGTTGGCCCCGGTCACCCGTCGCGTGCCGATCGGCGGGGCCGTCGGATCCTGCGGCGTCGGTCCAACCGCCTCGTCCGCGGTCTGGATGGTGACGCCGCCGCCGTAGTTGCCCAGGTCCAGCGGGATCATCGTCTTGTTGAAGGCCGCCCGCAGCCTCAGCCGGTCGTTGAAGTCCCAGGCCAGATTCACCGACGGCAGGTAGTCGATGTAGCTGCGGTTCGAGAAGGTGTCGCCGATGTCCAGATTGGTGTCGCCATAGTTGCGGGTCTCCCCGGTCAGGTTCTGGCGCACGTCCATCTCGGTGCGGATGATCTTCAGCCCGACGTCGCCGCTCAGCGCCCCGTGCTCGATCCCCGTGGTCATATAGACGCTCTGCTCAACGAGGGTGACGTCATAGCTGTTGCCCGGGATGATGACCGGATAGGCGCTGCCGAAGACCCGTTGCTGGAAGGCCGTGACATCGTCGAAATCCCTCGGATCGACGACCCAGACCCCCGGCAGCCCCCGGGTGATCGAGCCGTAGTCGTCGAGGAAATAGGTGTTGTTGTGCTCGTCCAGACCGGTCGGCCGGTTGACCGTATAGCCCTGGAAGCAGGTCGGGGTGTTCGGCGCCGCCCCATCGCCGCAGTTGCCGGGGGTCGTGCCGATCGGCGCGGCCGGATTGAAGGCCGTGTTCGGGACGAATTCGCCCGCCTGGCACTGGTTCTGGTTCATGACCACGTCGATGGCCTTCCACTGGGCCGAACAGCCGTTCGGATCCGTGGCGCCATTTCCGGCGTAGAAGTCGGAGAACAGGTGGAAATTCTCGATCTCGACGTCCCGTTCGGAGTAGCGGGCGCCGACGTCGATGCGGGTGATGAAGCCCATAACCGGCTCGGCGAAGTCGTAGGAACTGTCGATCCGGGCGACGTCGAGGGTGGATTCGTTGCGCTGGTTGCCCTCCGACGAGAAGGCGGCGACCGCATAGCTGTCGAGGTTCGCCATATAGTCGGTCAGGGTGTTGCCGGCGCCGAGGCCGCCGGAAATCGGCTGGTCGAACCGGCTCCAGACCGTGTTCGAGCCGCCGATGTCCAGATGGACCAGCGGATCCTCGCCGATGCCCAGCGGATTGGGGTCGATGTAGCGGCCGCCGTTGGAGCCGACGACGCCGTTCGAATACTGCGATGCGGGATAGAGGGCGGCGATCGAGGCCGGATAGAAGGGCCCGCGGGTGCGGTCGTTCGGGTCGCGGAACAGGGTGAACTGACGATCCGGCGAATACTGCCAGTTCGAGAGATCCCCCTGCACCTGGCCGTTCATGCTGAGCAGGGAGGCGTCGGCGTGAATCACCCGCGCCGACAGGCGGAACGGACCGCCGTTGTCGTAGTCGAGCTCCAGGTTGAGGTTGGTCGACTCGGTCTCGGTCACCCGGTTGACGGTGAAGGAGTTCAGCCACCAGACGTCGAGATCGTATTCCTCGACGTCCAGCCACGGCTGGCCGTTGGAGCCGTCGACGCCCGTGGTCTCGAAATCGGTCGGCGTGGTCCAGCCCAGCGCGCTCCAGCGGTTGGAGATGTTGAGGCCGGCGGCCCGGTTGTACTCCTTCTGGTTGGTGTAGAAGGCTTCGCCGGTCAGGGTCAGGCCCTCGCCCATCTCCCACTGCACGGCGCCGTTCAGGCCGTAGCGGTCGCGTTCGACCACGCGCCGGAAGCTGTCGTAGCCGTGCGGCGCGATCCAGTTGTCGCCGCCGCCGCCCCAGTCGTTGTTGCCGAACACCCCGCCGCTGACGCCGGAGTAGTTGTTGCCCAGATTGGCCTGGCTGACCACGCCCGACAGCATCACGCCGAGACCGTCGGTCCGCCAGTTGATCAGCCCGTTGAACAGATAGTCGTCCTCGCGGGTGTCCTCGCCGGTGGCGTATTCCTGGGTCAGGGCGGTGGTGACGCCATAGTCGAAATCGAAGGGCCGCCGCGTGCGCAGGTCGATCGTGCCCGAGATGCCCGACAGGGCGTTGCGCGGATCCATGGATTTGAAGACGACGATCGAGCTCATCAGCTGCGACGGCACGTCGTTGAGATTCGGCTGGGCGGTGCCGAGATTGCCGGCGCTGAGATACTGCTCGCCGTTCAGCAGGGTCACCACCTGGGGCAGGCCGCGAATGTTCACGGTCGAGCCTTCGCCGGCGTTGCGCTGCACCTGGATGCCGGCGATGCGCTGGAGGGCGTCGGCCACCGTCACATCGGGCAGCTTGCCGATATCCTCGGCGGAGATGGCGTCGACGATGGCGGTCGTTTCCCGCTTGATGTCGATCGACTGCTCCTGCGACCGGCGGATGCCGGTGACGATGACCTCCTCGACCTCGGTCGTCGTCGGATCCGCGGACGGCGGATCCTGCGCCAGAACCGGCGTCGAAAGCGCGCTGCTGGCCAGCAGGGCGGCCATCCAGGTGGTGTGTTGGACCTTCATCGAGTCTCCCC
>JAXHTU010000036.1:0-26701 GCA_034189955.1 Pseudomonadota bacterium
CTTCACACCGGGGAAGTCGCCGGAGACGCGCTGGACCAGCCGATCGAACGGGCGGCTGTCGCACGGGTCGGCGCGGGCCTCCTCCGTCTCGACCCCGAGGCAGGAGGCCCAGGCGTATTCGTCGCCGACCAGCACATCGACCAGCCCGGCGATCTCGCGGTTGACGCGCCGGGCGGCGTCGGGGTCCGGGTGGCTGGACCACAGGCTGGCGCGGTAGTTCAGGTCATAGCTGACCGCCACGCCGTGCCGTTTGGCGGCGCGGACAGCCGCCAGCGTGGTCTCGGCCGTGCTTTCCGACAGGGCGGCGAAGATGCCGCCGGTATGCAGCCAGCGCACGCCTTCGCCCCCCTCTTCGGGCTTGGCGAACAGGGCGTCCCAGTCGACCTCGTCGGGTCGTATCTGAGAGGCCGCGGAATTGGCCCGGTCGGAGGCGCCCAGCGCCCCGCGCACGCCGAATCCGCGCTCGGTGAAATTCAGGCCCATGCGGGTGTTGCGACCGACGCCGTCGGCCTCGCGCCACAGGATGTGGGACGTATCCACCCCGCCTTGCAGGATCAGGTCTTCGGCGAGGGCGCCCATCTCGTTGCGCGGCAGGGCGGTGACCACGCAGGTGCGCAGGCCGAAGGTCTTGCGCAGGCCGCGGGCGACATTGTACTCGCCGCCGCCCTCCCAGACCTGGAAGGATCGGGCCGTGCGGATGCGGCCCTCGCCCGGGTCGAGGCGGAGCATGACTTCGCCCAGGGCGACGCAGTCCCAGCGGCAGTCTTCGGCGCGACGCAGCGCCAGTCGGTCGGTCATTTCATCAGCGAGGGCAGCCACAGCGAAAGCGCCGGGACGAAGGTGACCAGCATCAGCACGCCGGCGCAAGCCAGCCAGAACGGCCAGATGGTTTTCAGCGCCCGGGTCATGGGTATGCCGGCGATGGCGCTGCCGACGAACAGGACCGAACCGACCGGCGGGGTGATCAGGCCGATGCCGCAGTTCAGCAGCAGGATGACGCCGAACTGCACCGGGTCGACGTCGAAGGCCCTGGCGACCGGCAGGAAGATCGGGGTGCAGATGATGATCAGCGGCGCCATGTCCATGAAGGTGCCGAGGATCAGCAGGATGACGTTGATCAGCAGCAGGATCAGGATCGGGTTGTCGGTCAGGGTCTGCAGCAGATCGACCATCATCACCGGCACCTGCATATAGGCCATCAGCCAGCCGAAGGCGCCGGCGCAACCGATGATGAACAGGACCATGCCCGAGGTCCGCGCGGCTCCCAGGCAGGCGGCCTTGAACGCCGCCCAGCTCATGTGGCGATAGACCAGGCCGGTGACCACCGTGGCGTAGACCACGGCGATCGAGGCGCTCTCGACGGCGGTGAAGACGCCCAGCCGGATGCCGGTGAAAATGATGCCGACCAGCAGCAGGCCGGGAATGGCGGCGACCAGCCGGGTCAGGATGGCGCGGAAGCCGGGGAAGGCCTCGGCCGCATAGCCGCGTCGGCGGGCGACGACATAGGAGGTGACCATCAGCACCGCCGCCAGCAACAGCGCCGGGATGATGCCGGCGGCGAACAGGTCGGAGATCGACACCCCGCCG
Organism: Pseudomonadota bacterium; assembly: GCA_034189955.1. Taxonomy (GTDB): domain Bacteria; phylum Pseudomonadota; class Alphaproteobacteria; order Caulobacterales; family Caulobacteraceae; genus Brevundimonas. The sequence continues at coordinate 1,588 of JAXHTU010000036.1, forward strand.
CCGGCGGCGGCTGAATACAGGATCATATTGTGCGAGGGCGGCACCAGCAGGGCCACCAGCGCCGCCGAGATGGTGACGTTGACGGCGTAGTCGGCGTCATAGCCGCGCTTCTGCATCTGCGGGATCATCGTGCCGCCGATGGCCGAGACGTCGGCGATGGCGCTGCCGGAGACGCCGCCGAACAGGGTCGAACCGACCACGGTGACCTGGCCGAGGCCGCCGCGCACATGGCCGACCATGGAGGAGGCGAGGGCGATCATCCGGTCGGACAGGCCGCCCTTCATCATCAGCTCGCCGGTGAAGATGAACAGGGGAATGGCCAGCAGGGCCACGGAGGTGATGTCGGACCCCATCTGCTGGAACACCACGATCGGCGGCAGGGCCAGATACAGGACGGTGGCGAGGGTGGCGGCCAGCAGCGAAAAGGCGACCGGCACGCCGATGGCCAGCAGAACGGCCAGCAGGCCGAAGAGGATGAGGTATTCCATGCTCAGTCCTCCGCTTCAGGCGCGGCATCGGGCGCGCGATAGTCGCCGGTCAGCAGGCGCTCGATCGAGAACAGCAGGATCAGGGCCCCGCCGACGCACAGGCCGGCGAATTTCAGCCCCGACGGCAGGGGCGCGCCGGCCATGGCCACGGGCCATTCGTCGATCATCAGGGTCCCACCCAGCACCATCAGCCCCGCGCCGGAGACGGCGGCGATCAACCGGGAGATGGATTTCAGCACCCAGCGGGCCCGGCCCGGGGCGGCGTCGCGGAAGGTCTGGAAGGCGAAATGGGTCTCGCGCCGCACGGCGACGGCGGCGCCGAACATGACGGCGAAGCTCATCAGCAGCAGGGCGAGAGGTTCGGTCCAGCCGGGGCTGTCGTTCAGCACATAGCGGGCGAACACCTGCCACGCCTGGACCAGCGCCATGGCCACGAGGGCGACCCCCGCCAGACCCAGGGCGAGGCTCGCCAGACCGTCGAGGGCGCGGACGGATCCGCGTCGGGATTCAGACATTCGGGCCCTCCCTGAGCGCCGAGGTGTGCGCGGTCGTTCAGGCGACCGCTGCGATACGTTCGTGGAGCGCGCGCAGGCGCGGCTCGGATAGATATCGGTCCAGCACCGGCCGGGTCGTGGCGGCGAAGGCGGCCTTGTCGACCTCGGCGACCTGCACCCCGGCGGCGACGACCGCGGCCCGGGCTTCGGATTCGCGACGGTCCCACTCCGCCCGCATGACCTGCACCGAGCGGCGGGCCACGTCGCGCACCAGCGCCCGGTCCGACGGCGTCAGGGCGTCGAAGCTGGACTTCGACATCAGCAGGGCGTCGGGCGAGAAGGAATGTTCAGTCTGGCTCCAGAAGCGGGCCACCTCGTACTGGCGGCTGGACTGGTAGGCGGTCCAGTTGTTCTCGGCGCCGTCGATCAGATGGGTCTGCAGGGAGGAGAACACCGCGCCGAAGGACAGCGGCGTCGGATTGGCCCCCATGGCGCGCAGGGTGTCGAGGAAGATGTCCGATTGCGGCGCCCGCATCTTGAGGCCGCGCAACTGGCCGGGCTCGGCGACCGGATGCCGGACATTGTACAGGCAGCGCGGGGCGGCGTCGTAATAGGCGAGGCCGACCAGGCCGCGACCCTCGAATACGTTCAGCAGCTCGCTGCCGATCTCCCCGTCCACCACCGCGCGGACATGGGCGATGTCGCGATAGACATAGGGCAGGGCCAGCAGCCGGGTTTCCGGAAAGGCGTTGTTCAGGGCGGCGACAGCGACCCGGCACATGTCGATGGCGCCGTGGCGGGCCAGGCCGATGGAGTCGTCCTCCGAGCCCAACTGGCCGGACGGAAACTGGCGGACGCCCAGCCGGCCGTCGGTCAGCCGGCCCAGCTCCTCGCCCATCCATTCGACGGCGGTGACGGTGGGGAAGTCGCCCGGGTGAACGTCCACGGCGTCGAAGACGGTGCGGCCGCCGGTCGTCGGGCGCGGGGCGCAGGCGGCGAGTCCCAGTCCGGCCAGTCCGGCGAGGCCGAGCATTCGGCGCGTCACGGTCACGGCGTCTCTCCCTGCGCGGCGACCGCCCGGCATTCGATGCGGCCGTCGGGGCCGAAGTCGGCGATCGCCGACTGTCCGGCGCGGATGTCGTGGACGCCGGTGGCGGCGCCGGTCGAAATCAGCTGGCCCGCCTCCAGCCGTCGTCCCCGGCGGTGCAGCAGGTTCAGCAGGAAGGCGAGCGAATCGAGCGGACCGTCCGGGATCGACGCGGCGCCGCCCTTGCCGATCACGACGCCGTCGATGGTCATGGTGCAGATCAGGTCGGCGAGACGCGCCCGCCAGTCCGCGACCTCGGCGCCGAGGATCAGGCCGGCGTTGTTGCCGAAGTCTGACGCCGTCACCGCCGGTCCGTGATCGTTGATCCCGGCGAACGGGCTGCCGGCGATCTCGACGCCGGTGAAGACGCGGGCGACCAGCGGCGCGACGGTCGCGGCGGTCCAGTCGTCGCGGTCCGGCGCGGGCTCGCCGAGTTCCAGCACATATTCGGCCTCGACCGCGGCGAAGCCGCCGTCGATCACATCGAACCGCGTCGGCTCGGCGCCGGCGGTCCAGACGGCGCGCGAGAAGATCGGCCCGGCCAGCCGTCCGGCGCCGAAGCGGGCGTCGTGCGGCGGGTTGATCCGGCCCAGTTTCCAGCCGGCGATCCGGTCGGGCCAGGCGGCGATGGCCTCGTCCTGGATCTGGTAGGCCGCGTCGAGCGACTCGGGCTGCACGCCCGGATACGGCGACAGCGCCCGGCCGGCGCGCCGCGCGTTCACAAAGGCCCGCGCGATCGGCGAACCGCTTGAATTATCGTGTGCGTGGCTCACGCCGCCTCCCTGTTGCGGCAGACATTGCGCAGGAAGGAAACCGGTGTCAATTTGAATCCGGCGACGTCCGCGCGGCGGCGCCCATGATGAAGGTCGCGGCCACAGGCGACCCTGTGACAGGATGGAAACATGACCCTCGCCCGTATCGCGGCCGTCGCGGCCGCCCTCGTTCTGCCGTTGACGGCCCCCGCCGTCGCGACCGCCCAGACCCCGACGCCGACCGCCGCGGAGGCGGCCCTGCCGGCCTTCCCGGGCGCCCTCGGCTGGGCCGCGCAGACGCCGGGCGGGCGGGGCGGGCAGATCATCCGCGTGACCAATCTGGACAGCGAGGGGCCCGGCTCGCTGCGCGCGGCGATCGAGGCGGACGGCCCGCGCATCGTGGTGTTCGAGGTCGGCGGCGTCATCGACCTGGGCAAGAAGACCCTGCGGCTGCGCAACCCGTTCATCACCATCGCCGGCCAGACAGCGCCCTCGCCGGGCATCACCCTGATCAAGGGCGGCATCGACATCACCGCCCATGACGTCGTCGTCCAGCACATCCGCATCCGCCCCGGCTCGGCCGGCGGCGAATGGATGAGCGGCTGGGACGAGGACGGCATCGCCACCGTCGGGGCGTACAATGTCATCATCGACCACTGCAGCCTGACCTGGGCCACCGACGAGAACCTGTCCGCCTCGGGCCCTCGCTTCACAGGCGAGACGCCGGAGGAATGGCGTCGCGGCACCAGCCACGACATCACCTTCTCCAACAATCTGAACGGCGAGAGCCTGGCCTATTCCACCCATTCGAAGGGCGAGCATTCCAAGGGCTCGCTGATCCACGACAATGTCACCGGCCTGCTGATCGTCGGCAATCTGTACGCCCACAACTACGAGCGCAGTCCGCTGTTCAAGGGCGGGGTCCACGGGATCATCGCCAACAACCTGATCTACAACCCGGGCCCGCGCGCCATCCACTACAACCTGGCGCCGGAAGAGTGGGGCGACGTGCCGTTCGAGGTCGGCAAGATGTCGGTGGTCGGCAACGTCCTGCGCGCCGGACCGTCGACGCCGACCGACCATCTGGCCTTCATGATGATCGGCGGGGCCGGCGACGTGGAATACTACGGCCACGACAACATCGCCGTCGACCAGGTCGGCGAGCCCCTGCGCATGTTCGGCCGCTACACCACCGCCCCGGCGCGGATCATCGAGATGCGCCGCCCGCCGGTGTGGTGGGAGGGTCTGGCGCCGATCGCGGCCGAACAGGTGCAGGTGTCGGTGCTGTCGCAGGTCGGCGCCCGGCCGTGGGACCGCGACATGCGCGATGTGCTGCTGATCGCCGAGGTCGCCGAGGGGCGTGGCGAGATCATCGACCACGAACGCGAGGTCGGGGGCTATCCGGCGGTGGTCGAGGCGACCCGCAAACCGTTCAATCCCGACGACTGGGACCTGCGCTTCATGACGCCGTTGCGCGATGATGTGCTGGATCGACCGGCCCGGCGGCGCGGCACCTGATCGCCGCTGACAGCCCCGCCGGTTCCGTCTAAGACAGCGTTCGACAGAGAGATCGCGCGTGAACGAGCCCAGACGGACCGGCGGCAAGCCCGCGACCATCAACGACATCGCCCGCCTGGCCGAGGTGTCGAAGAAGACTGTCTCCCGGGTCATCAACAACTCCCCCTTCGTCAAGGAGGAGACCCGCAAACGGGTCGAGGCGGTGATCGCCGAACACGGCTTCAGCCCCGATCCCCAGGCCCGCGGCCTGGCCTTCCGGCGATCGTTCCTCGTCGGGATGATCTACGACAACCCCAGCCCCAACTACGTCGTCAACATGCAGCAGGGCGTGCTGGACGCCGTGCGCGGCTCGGGTCTCGAACTGGTCGTCCATCCCTGCAACCGGGCCTCCGACAGCTTCCTCGGCGACGTGCGCGGCTTCATCGTGCGGCAGAAGCTGTTCGGCGTGGTCATGCCGCCGTCGGTGTCCGAGGACGACCGCGTGGTCGCGATCCTGAAGGAGGCGGACTGCCCCTATGTGCGGATCGCCTCGGTGTCGCTGGACGAGCCGGCCTGCATGGTCGTCACCCACGACAGCCGCGGCGCGGCCCAGGCGGCGCGGCATCTGGCCGAGTTGGGCCACCGCCGGGTCGCCTTCATTTCGGGCCCCGATACCTTCCGGTCGTCTTATGAGCGCGGCCAGGGCTTCCGCGAAGGCCTCGCCGAACACGGCCTGACCCTCGCCGACGACTGCGTGCGCAAGGGCGCCTACACCTTCGAATCCGGGGTCGAGGCGGCGCGGAGCCTGCTGGCCATGGCCAACCCTCCCACCGCCATCTTCGCCGGCAATGACGAGATGGCCATCGGCGTCATGAAGGCCGCGCGCGACGCCGGCCTCGACGTGCCGCGCGACCTGTCGATCGTCGGCTTCGACGACCTGCCGATGGCCTCGCGGGTGTGGCCGAACCTGACCACCGTGCGCCTGCCGATCCGCGACATGGGCCGGATGGCGGCCGAGAAACTGACCGCCCGCAGCCGCGGCCTCGACCCGGCGACCCTCGTCCAGCCGGAGGTCGATCCGTCGCTGGTGGTGCGCGACTCGACGGCGCCGCCGGAATAGCCGGCGCGTTTCGCCGCGATCCGAATTGAAACCAATCCGGTTGCGATGGATTGGCCCTGTGGCTGAGATCACGGACAGGAAGGCTTCACGATGCCGTTCAGGCGATATTTGACCACGGGTGCGCCGCATCCGCTTCATGCGATCCTGCTGGCGTTTCCGATCGCCCTGTTCACCAGCGGTCTGGTCTCCGACATCACCTATCTGCGAACCTCCGAGATTCAGTGGACCAACTTTTCGTCGTGGCTGATCGCCGGCGCCCTGGTGTTCGGCGGACTGGTTCTGGCTTGGGCGCTGATCTCCCTGCTGCTGGGCTGGCGCGGGACGGAGAGACGACCCCGCCTGATCTACGCCGGCGTCCTCGCCGTCATGTGGATCCTCGGCCTGATCAACGCCTTCAAGCACAGCCAGGACGGCTGGAGCTCGGTGGAGGCGTTCGGCCTGATCCTGTCCATTCTTTGCACTCTGCTGGCGCTCGCGGCCGGTGTGATCGCCTTTTCCAACCGCGAGCGGGAGGTCGCGCCATGAGCCGCGTTTCATGGATGGGCGCCGTCGCCCTCGCCGCCCTGGTCGCCGGTTGTGGCGGTTCCGACCCGAGCCTGAACCAGACCGGACCGTCGCCGGACATTCCTGACATCCGCGAGACCCTGATTCCGTCGATGAAGATCGCCCGGCCCATCGGCTGGGGCGACGAGGTCCCCACGGTGCCCGAGGGCTTCACCGCCACCGCCCTGGCCACCGACCTGCAGATCCCGCGTCAGATGCTGGTCCTGCCCAACGGCGACATCCTCGTCGCCGAGGGCCGGGGAGGACACGCGCCGCCGCTGCGTCCGAAGGACGTGATCGCCGGCATGATCAAGAAGCAGGGCAACACCCAGGTCGACAGCGGCAACCGCATCACCCTGCTGCGCGACGCCGATCAGGACGGTCGCGCCGAGCTGCGCACGGTCTTCATCGACAATCTGGACGCGCCCTACGGCCTCGCCTTCGTCGACGGCTATATCTACGTCGCCAATCAGGGCGCCGTGGTGCGGTTCCCCTACCAGCCGGGCCAGACCCGCATCACCGCCGCCCCGCAGGAGGTGACGAAGCTTCCCGAGCGAATCAACCACCACTGGACCAAGGCGATGACCGCCAGCGCCGACGGGCAGACGCTCTATGTCGGCATCGGTTCGAACAGCAATGTCGGCGAGCGCGGCATGGCGGTCGAAGAGGAGCGGGCGGTGGTCTGGGCCATCGATCGCCAGACCGGCGCGCGCCGCACCGTCGCCCGCGGCATCCGCAATCCGACCGCCCTGGCCATCGAGCCGCAGACCAGCGCCCTGTGGGCCGTGGTCAACGAGCGCGACGAGATCGGTCCGCAGGCGGTGCCCGACTATCTGACCTCGGTGCGCGAGGGCGCCTTCTACGGCTGGCCCTACAGCTACTGGGGCAAGAACGTCGATCCGCGGGTCAGCCCGCAACGCCCGGACCTTGTCGCCACCGCGATCGAGCCGGACTACGCCCTCGGCTCGCACGTCGCCGCGCTGGGCCTGTCGTTCGCGACCGGCGGCGGCTTCGGCGGAACCTTCTCGCAAGGCGCTTTCGTCGGCCAGCACGGCAGCTGGAACCGCAGCGATCTGTCCGGATACAAGGTCTCGTTCGTGCCCTTCGCCGGCGGCCAGCCCAATGGCGAGATGGTCGACTTCGCCACCGGCTTCCTGACCGAAGACGGCGAGGCCCGCGGTCGTCCCGTCGGCGTCGTCTTCGACCAGGGCCGCCGCATTCTGCTGGTCGCGGACGATCTGTCCAACACCATCTGGCGCATCGCGCCGCGGACGTCCGCCGCGCCTGCTACGGCGGCTACGGCCGCTCCGGCGGCCCGGCCCTAGGACCGTTCCGACGGCCCGGTCCGGGAACTCCGGACCGGGCCGGGCCGGGGCTTCAGCCTTGGGTGAGGCTCTGGATGTAGTCGCGGATTTCCGCGTCCTCGGCATTGGCGAAGAAATACTCCTGGAACCGGTCGCCGGCGATCGCCGCCTTCAGCAGTTCCTGGTCCACCGACTTCAGGACCGTGATCATGTCCTTGCAGGTCACGGCCTTGAGCGCCTTCAGGACCCCGCGGTTCTTCGCCATGATCTCGGCCCGCTCCTTGGGATAGCCCAGACCCCGCTCGCCGTCGAAGAGCTTGCGGTACACGTCCTCCAGGTTCAGTTCGGCCGCCCAGCCGAACCCCTTGGCGTAGGGCATGGCGATGGCGTTGCCGTCGTTGATCTGGGCGAACAGGAAGGCGTCCGTCGGGTCGATGATCAGGCCGCAGAAGACGCCCGGCATGGCGTTGCAGGCGAGCATCGAGCCCGTCCCGGTGCCGCAACCGGTCACCACGAAGTCGGCCGCCCGCGAGTTGAGCAGGATGCCGGCCAGCAGGCCGTTCATGACGTAGGTCAGTGAGGCCTTATCCTCGGCCGTGTACATGCCGTAGTTGAACACCTGGTGGCCCAGCGGCTCGGCCACCGAGGTCAGGGCGGTGTGGATCACCGCATTCTTGGCGGCCTGGCTGTTCTCGGTGATGAGCGCGATTTTCATGGGCTTCCTCGGGTCGTGATGGCGGACGGTTGGAGGTTCAACCCTCCGGATGGGAGGTCGGCTGCATACGGCCGCGCCATGGTCCCATCATTTGCATCCGTTTATGACACCGGTTACCTAGGCGTTCAATCCGCGCCATACAAGCGGGGCGGGGCAGACGTGTCGGCAGGGGCGCGTTCGTGCGACACCCTCCTGACCGTCCATCGTCAGCCAGCAGCGAGGCCCGTTGAAATGAACCCGTTCGACCTCACCGGCCGCACCGCCCTGGTGACCGGCGCCAACACCGGACTGGGCCAGGCCATCGCTGTCGGCCTGGCCGAGGCCGGAGCCGACATCGTCGCCGTCGGCCGTTCGGCTCCGACCGAAACCGAGGCCATGGTCACGCGCCTTGGCCGCGCCTTCAAGGCCGTCTCAGCCGACCTCGGCTCGACCGCCCCGATCGCGGATGTTGTGGTCGGGGCGGGACCGGTCGACATCCTCGTCAACAATGCGGGAATCATACGCCGCGCCGACAGTCTGGATTTCACCGAGGAGGACTGGGACGCGGTGATGGACACCAATCTGAAGACCGCCTTCTTCCTCAGCCAGGCCGTGGCCCGGACCTGGGTCGCCGACGGCCGGGGCGGCAAGATCATCAACATCTGTTCGATGCTGTCCTTCCAGGGCGGGATCCGCGTGCCGTCCTACACCGCCTCCAAGAGCGGCCTCGCCGGGCTGACGAAGCTGCTGGCCTGCGAATGGGCGTCGAAGGGCATCAACGTCAACGGCATCGCGCCGGGCTATTTCGCCACCAACAATACCGAGGCCCTGCGCGCCGACGAGACGCGCAACCGCGACATCCTCGCCCGCATCCCGGCCGGCCACTGGGGCCAGCCGTCCGATCTGGCCGGGGCGGCGGTCTTCCTGTCGTCGGACGCCGCCAGCTATGTCCATGGCACGGTGCTGGCCGTCGACGGCGGCTGGCTGGCGCGATAGCTCGCCACCGAGCGAACCGGGGCCATATGGAACAGGCGCAGGTACGGATGGTTGCTTCGACACCTTTGTCGTGAACCCCGCACAAGATGCCGCTCCACACCGCCGAACAGTGCCGTCAGAAGGTGAAGGAGCTCATCGCCGAGGCCGTGCCCGAAGCCGACGACGCGCGTCGCGAGGGACTGCTGGGCATGGCGGATCAGTGGACCGACGTCGCCCGTCGCCGGTGCGATCAGCCCGCCGTCAGCGCATGCAGCCAGTCCTCGAGGTTGGTGAATCCGTCCCCATCCGGGTCGGCGGGGCCGTCAGCGGGATCGGCCGGAGACAGGCCTCTGGCGAGTTCCCAGTCGTCCGGCAGCCCGTCGCCGTCGGTGTCGGTCCATGGGGCGCCGGCCGCCAGATCGGGCCATCCCCCCACCTCCGACTGACTGTCGATGATGCGGCCCGATCGGCCCCGCACCCCGGCGATGATCCGGGCGTCGACCGGGTCCCTCGGACCGGCCCCGGCACCGTCGAGAACCCGCTCCAGGGCCTCGTCCGGGCGCTCCGTGGCGGGATCGGCCCACTCGGGTCGGGCGGCCAGCCGGTAGCCGGCGCGGTCGCTGTTCCGCACCAGGTCCCACGGATCGGCAGGGACCGCGCCGTCCATCGCATTTGCTTCAAACCACGCCCGCGCCAGCGGATTGGATTCCTCGAACGCCCGGCGGCCCTCTGAATCCGGTCCCGGGACATAGGCGTTGCCGATGAAGGCGTAGGCGGCGAGACTTTCGGTGTCGGCGTTGTAGCCGGCCCGGCCCCCGCCCCAGTCGTAGAAGACGTTCGAGCGGAACTCGAAACGGGGGCCTCCGGGATCGATCGACGGCGGATTATAGTTGCCGGGCCGGGGCATGCGCGCGCGGTGCGCCGCCCACAGATTGTGGTGGAAGGTCATGCGGGCCCCGTGACCGCCGCGCACCAGCGATCCATAGCCATGGTCGCCCTTGGCATGGGCCGAGGCGTTCAGCGATTCGGCGATCACAGACCACTGCACCGTCACATCGTAGATCCCGCGCTCCGGCGGGTCGTAACGGCTGCCGACCGACAGGGTCTCGTCCACCGACCAGGAGGCCGAGACGTGATCCAGGATGATGCGCCGCCCGCGGGTGATCGAGATGGCGTCCGCCTCGGTTCCGCTCTCGTCGCCGAGCCGGGACCTGATGTGCCGGACCACCACATCGTCGGCGGCGATGATCAGGGGCTGGTCTCGTAGAGTGATCCCGCCGCCGGGCGCCGTCTGCCCCGCCACGGTGATCCGGCCGCGCCGGATGATGAGGGGCGACGCCAGGCGGATCGTGCCGCCGATGTCGAACACGATGGTGCGGGGGCCGTCGGCCTCCACGGCCGCGCGCAGGCTGCCGGGGCCGCTGTCGCCGAGATGGGCGACACGCAGCACCGCCCCGCCACGGCCGCCGACGGCATGCCGGCCGGCGCCCTCGGCGCCGGGGAAGGCCAGCGTGGGCTGCTGCGCGAGCGTCGGGTGTGCTCCAGGAAGCACGAACAGCGCCATGACCGCCGCGCTTGTGACCGCTTTGTGTCGAACCGGCCTTGCGAAAACGCGGGTCATCGGGTTAGGCTCTCAATTGCTACCGGTGTCAGAAGGCATTCCACGCCAAGATGACACCGGTGTCAAACGGAACGGCCCCGAGGATTCAGATCGGGGCCCGCCCGCAAAAATCGATAGACCGGGGTCACTCCGGCGTCCTGTATGCCCATTGGGAGGAGGCATATGTTGCAAGCCATTCAGGCGGGGCCCCGCGCCCTGCGTCGCACTTTGTTCGCCGGAGCCTCGGGCTTGGCGGTCGCGCTTTCGCTGGGAGCGGGAGCCGCCGCGGCCCAGACCGCACAGGCGGATCCCCAGGATCCCGTCGAGGTTGAAGAGGTTGTCGTCACCGGCTTCCGCAGCAGCCTCGCCAGCGCCCTGAACATCAAACGCTCCGCCACCGACATGGTCGACGCCATCTCGGCGGAGGACATCGCGGACTTTCCGGATCTGAACCTCGCCGAGGCGATCCAGCGCATTCCGGGCGTCTCGATCGACCGTGACGCGGGCGAAGGCCGCTCGCTGACCGTCCGCGGCCTGAGCTCGGACTTCACCCGCACCCGCATCAACGGCATGGAGGCCCAGGCCACCACCGGCGGCACGGACTCCTCCGGCGGAGCGAACCGTGGTCGCGGCTTTGACTTCAACATCTTCGCCGCCGAACTGTTCAACAACATCAAGGTTCGCAAGACGCAGTCGGCCTCGATCGAGGAAGGCTCGCTGGGCGCCACCATCGACCTTCAGACCACCCGGCCGTTCGACTACGACGGCTTCCGCACCGCGGCGTCCGTTCAGTACGGCTACAATGACCTGTCGGAGACCTGGGATCCGCGCTTCGCGGCCCTGATCAGCGACACCTTCATGGACGGCAAGCTGGGGGTGTTGGCGTCGCTGGCCTACAGCGAACGCAACCTGTTCGAAGAAGGCTTCTCCTCCGTCCGCTGGGAACGCGCGACCCAGCAGAACGGCGGCTTCTGCAGCCCCGTCGGCGTGACCCCGCAGACGCCGTCCAACAACGGCACGACCGGAGCCAACGCCGCCAACTGCGCCACCGGCCTGCCGCGCCTGCCGAACAACGCGGCGAATGTCACCGCCTACCAGACCGCCAACCAGGCCGACGTCTTCATCCCGCGCCTGCCCCGTTACGGCCGGCTGGTGCACGAACAGGAGCGGACCGGCTTCACCGGATCGGTCCAGTTCCGGCCGACCGACCGCACGGTCGTCAGCTATGACCTGCTCTATTCGAACCTCGACTCGACCCGGCAGGAGAATTTCCTCGAGGCGCTGTCGTTCAGCCGCAACCGCGACAACGGCGGCCAGCCTCAGGTCACGGTGCTGGAGGCCGAGGTCGAGAACGGCGCCCTGGTCTACGGTCGGTTCAACAATGTCGACATCCGCACCGAGCAGCGCTTCGACCACCTGAAGACGGAATACACCCAGCACGGCCTCACCCTGGATCACGAATTCTCCGACCGTTTCCGCGTGCGGGGTTATCTCGGCCGCGCCGTGTCCGATTTCGACAACGACGAACAGACGACCGTCACCCTGGATGTCCAGAACGCCCAAGGGTTTTCCTGGGACTTCCGCGGCAACCCCGACACCCCGCTGATCAACTGGGGCTTCGATGTCGCGAACCCCGCGAACTGGCAGTGGCGTGACGTCTCCCTCGGCACCACCACCGCCTCCATGTCGGCGCCGCGTTCCGAGATCCGGATCCGGCCGCAGGGCGTCGAGAACACCTTCGAGTCCGCCCAGCTCGACTTCTCCTACGACCTCACTGACCAGTTCACCCTGCTCTTCGGCGGCAACTGGAAGACCTATGAGTCCGACGCCTACGAGTACCGGCGCGGCCTCGGCAGCGACGGCGAACTGCTGGTTCCGGCGCTGCCGCCCGGCGTCACGGTGGCGGACATCTCCACCCTCCTGACCGGCTATGGCGAAGGTCTCGTACCGGCGGGCTCGGCGACCGCGTGGATCATTCCGGACCTCAGCGCGATCGCCGATCTGTTCGACATCTACTGCAACTGCGACACTGGTGTGCCAGGCGGCGACTTCCGCCTCTACACCGTGGAGAACGGCAGTTCGCGCGGCGGTAACCGCTTCGTGAAAGAAGAGGATACGGCCTACTACATCCAGGCCGACTTCGACCTGGATCTGATGGGCTTCCGTACCCGCGGCAATGTCGGCGTGCGACAGGTCAACACCAAGCTCTACGCCGAAGGCTACAGCTCGGTCGGCGGCGGCACCCTCGTCTCCGGGACCAACGAGTACGACGACACCCTGCCCTCGCTGAACCTCGCGGTCGACCTGACCCAGGACCTCGTCTTCCGTGTCGGCGTCGCCAAGGTCATGGCGCGGCCCTCGATCAACAGCTCCCTGTCCGGCGCCAACTTCCTCGTGCCGACGACGTCGCTGGCCTTTGCGGCGTCCGGTCACACCGCCTCGATCGGCAACGTCGAACTGGAGCCCTATCGCGCCAAGACCGTCGACCTGAGCCTGGAGTGGTATTTCGCCCCGGAGGCCCTGCTGTCCTTCGCCTGGTTCACCAAGGACATCGACACCTATCTGCAGCTGCGCCGCCAGTTCTACGACTATGCCGAGCTGACCGCCCTGAACCCTATCGCTTTCGCGCCCGAGCTCTGCACCAACAACGCCCTGTGCTCGGGTCCGACGGATCAGGTGCAACTGACCCAGGCTGTGAACACGCCCGGTGGCGATCTGACGGGCTTCGAAATCAGCTATCAGCAGCCCTTCACCTTCCTGCCGGGCTTCTGGAAGGACTTCGGCATCCTGCTGAACTACACCAAGGTCGAATCCGACATCGCCTACTGCCTCAGCGTCGATTGCGATCCGGCGGATCCCGCCGGCTTCATCATCGACGACATGGTCGGTCTGTCGCCGACCGCCTACAACGGCACGCTCTATTACGAGGGCGACCGCTTTTCGGCCCGGGTCTCGGCCGCCTATCGCGACGCCTATCTGCAGCAGGTGCCCGGCCGCAACAACAACGGCCTCGAAGGCAAGAAGGAGACGCTGACCGTCGACGCCTCGGCCTCCTACGATCTGAGCGACAACATCGTCCTGACGTTCGAGGCGCTGAACCTGACCGACGCCGAAAACCACCAGTGGGTCGGGGACGATGATCGCCAGAGCACCTCGGTCTACCACCACACCGGCCGACAGTATTTCATCGGCGCCCGCTACCGCTTCTGATTGCTCCTGATCGAAGCCATCTCGCGCCGCCGGACCCGGTCCGGCGGCGCTTTTTCGTCGCCGTTCAGCGAACCGCCAGCAGATCGGTCAGGTCGGCCCAGACGCTCTCCGCCGTGGGCGTCCGCCCGGCCCCGCGACCGGCGGTGGTGAAGACGCGGCCGTCGGCCGTGGTCACGCGAACGGCGTTGCCCTCGTCGGCCAGCCCGGCGAACAGCGGGTCCGCCTCCATCGCCTCGAAGGTCACCGAGGCTTGGCGCGCCGCCAGGTCCAGCCGCGCCATCTGCCGCACGCGGCCGGGCGGCAGGGCCGTCGTCGCCGACAGCGTCTCGCGCGCCACGCTCGCCGGCGCCAGCCGCCAGTCGCCGGCCTCGTGCGCGAGAATGGCCAGCTTGGCCGCGGCGTCGAGACCGGTCAGATCGGCCGACGGATCCGCCTCGGCGAACCCCGCCTCGCGCGCCGCCGTCAGGGCGGTCTCGAACGCGCCCCCTTCCGCCAGCCGGTTGAGGATGAAGTTGCAGGTGCCGTTCAGCACCGCCTCGATCCGCACGACCGGCGCATGCGCCCGGGCCCGGCGAACCGTCTCGATCAGCGGCGCCCCGCCGCCGACGCTGGCGGAATAGAGCAGCCGCGCGCCGGCGCTGTCGGCCAGCGCGGTCAGGGCCGGCAGGTCGCCGCCGACCGCCTGTTTGTTGGCGCTGACGACATGGACGCCGCGGCCGAGGGCGGCGCGGATCAGGGCCAGCCCCGTCGACGCCTCCGAGATCGCCTCGACCAGCACGTCTGGCTCCCGCGCCAGCAAGGCCGCCGGGTCGGACAGCAGAAGCGCCTCCGGCACGACCACGTCGCGGCCCTTATCGGGGTCACGGACCAGCACGCCGACAACCTCGAACCGGGGATCGGCCAGCAGCCGCGGCAGCAGGCCGCCGCCGACCACGCCGCAGCCGGCCAGGGCCACGCGCAGAGCCGTGACGGGCGCCGTGACGGGCCTGGCGGGCGCCGCGTCCGGTCCCGGCGCCAGGGTGACCCCGTCGTGCAGCAGGGCCTCGCCGGCGGCCGGCGTCGTCGTCGCCACGCCGATCGCGTCCAGCGCCCGGGCCAGGCCGGAGACCGCCCCGGCCCCGCCGGCGACCACCGCCACCACCCGGCGGCCGCGCCGCACCTCGCGGTAGACGGCCGAGGCGGCGTCGGCCGTTCCGGCGGACAGCTGCAGCAGGGCGACGGGCTCGGCCGGGGTCAGCGTCGCCGGGGCTGGATCAAGGCGGGGCAGGGGGAGGGCGGTCATGGCGGCGTCCCTCAGGCGGCTTCGGCGGCCAGCGGAACCGGCACGGCCGCCAGCGCCGCCGACAGGTCGGCCAGCAGATCCTCGGGATGCTCCAGCCCGATCGACAGCCGCAGCAGGCCGTCGGTGATGCCGGCCGTGACCCGGGCCTCGGGCGTCATGGCGGCGTGGGTCATCAGCGCCGGATGGGCGATCAGACTCTCCACCCCGCCCAGCGACTCGGCGAGGGTGAAGACATTCAGTCCGTCGACCAGCGCCCGCACCGAGGCGATATCGGCCAGCTCGAAGCTGAGCATGGCGCCGAAGCCGGCCTGCTGGCGCGCCGCGATGGCGTGGCCGGGATGGCTCTTCAGTCCGGGATAGTGGACCGCCTTCACGGCCGGGTGGCCGTCCAGCCATTCGGCGATGCGGCCGGCGGTGGCCTGCTGACGTTCGATGCGGGCGAACAGGGTGCGGACCCCGCGCAGGGTCAACCAGGCGTCGAACGGCGAACCGGTGACGCCGAGGCAGTTGGCCCACCAGGTCAGCTGCTCCAGATCGGCCGGGTCCTTGGCCACGACGCAGCCGCCGACCACGTCGGAATGGCCGTTGATGTATTTGGTCGTCGAATGGATCACCAGATCGGCGCCGAGGGCCAGTGGCTGCTGCAGGGCCGGCGACAGGAAGGTGTTGTCCACCGCCGCCTTGCAGCCGACGGCGTGGGCGCGGGCGCAGATGTCGGCCACGTCCACCACCCGCATCAGCGGATTGGACGGCGTTTCGATCAGGATCAGTTTCGGCTTCAGGGCGAAGGCGGCGTCCAGGGCGGCGCGGTCGTTCTGGTCGACGAAGGCGACGTCGAAATGCTTCCGTTTGGCCCGGGCGCACAGCAGCCGGTGGGTGCCGCCGTACAGGTCGTGCGGCGCGATCAGCAGGTCGCCCGGCTCCAGCGCGAACAGGGCCAGATCGACCGCCGCCATGCCGGTCGCCGTCACCACCGCGCCGCAGCCGCCTTCCAGCTTGGCCAGCGCCTCGGCCAGCACGTCGCGGGTCGGATTGCCCGAGCGCGTGTAGTCGTAGCGCCGCTTTCCATCGAGGCCGTCGAAGCTGAAATTCGACGACAGATACAGCGGCGTCATCACCGCCCCATGGGTCGGGTCGGTGTTGACGCCATGGCGGGCGGCGGTCGTACAGGGGCGGACTTCGGACGGACAGGTCATGCGGCGATCTCGCGATGGGGCGTGGCGTAAAGCGGGGAGAGGGCGTCGTGCAGGGCGCGACCGACCAGTTCGCGTTCCTTGAGGAAGGCGTCATGGCCGAAGATGGAGGGGGCTTCGACCAGACGGCGCAGATGCGGCGCGCGGTCGGCCAGTTCGCGGCTGTCCTCGACGGGCACCAGCCGGTCCGAGGTGAAGCCGATGACGGTCAGGGCGCACTGGATCGCTTCCGGCGCGACGTCGTGGCGGTCCAGCGAGTCGGACAGCGAGATCCAGCGCGCGGCCGAGGTGACGTCGGCATAGCCGGCGCCGCGGGCGATCAGATAGTCGCAGACGGGATAGGGGGCGCCCGCCCCGGTCGGCGGCGTCGAGGCGAAACGCAGGGCGAACTCATCGGAGGTGCGATAGGTCGCCATGGCCAGTTCGCGGGCCAGGGCCACGCCCTCGGCCTCGCGGCCGCAGTCGCGGGCGAAGGCCAGCACGCGCCGCTGCACGCCGCGCCAGGCGGTGGCGGCGGGATGGGTCCGGTGAGCCGCCGAAATCGCCACGACATGGCCGATTCGTTCGGGAAAGACGGCGGCGAAGGCCAGTCCGATGCAACCGCCATAGGAGGCGCCGACGAAAGCCTCGACCCGCGGCTCGTCCAGCGCGTCGAGCAGCAGGGCCAGCAGACGGGCCTGATCTTTCGTGGTGATGGTGACGCCGGGGTCGTCCTTGCCCGGCAGCAGATCGAAGGCCAGCACCCGCACACGGACCAGATCGACGGGTCCGCCGGCGCGCACCGCCCACGACCACCAGCGGCTGGCGAAACGGCCGCTCGAAATGCCGCCGGCGACGACGACCAGCGGGCCGCTGACGGGTCCGTGCAGGCGGCCGACCACTTCGCTGGCGACCAGACGCTCGCCGGATTCGAGGCGGAAATCCCCCGGAATGGGCGCACGGACGTCGCGGCCGGGCGCTTCGTCGATGGGCCAGTCCTGGCCGGTTGGGTCTGGGGACGCCACGGTCCGCTCCGCTCTCGCTCAGCGAAACCGGTGGGGCCGACCAACATCTTGCGTGACAGACCCGTGGAATCAGCCGGACCCCGGACGTGGAGGGGCCGTCGCTCCACTCATCTCTCGCGGCTTCCGGGGAGGCCTCGCAGGAGTTGGCACCATCTCCAGGATCGGGTGGATCCTGGCAGGTTGCCCCGGCGTCAAAGGGCCTATCCCTCAGCCGGTCTTGATGAGTGCCCTTACGGTGCCGAACAGATCAGGCGACGTCAATCCCCTTGTTGCAGGTGCGAAGCGCCCGCTCCGGTCAGCCCTCGCTCCACCCGCCGGCCAGCGCCTTGAACAGCGCGATCTGGTAGGTGGTCATCAGGGCGTCCGACGACGCCAGCTGGGCGTCGGCCGCCGCCAGGGTCCGTTCCGCGTCCAGCACGGTCAGGAAGCTGTCGGCCCCCGCGTCGAAACGCAGGCGCGACAGCCGGGCGGCGGTGGCGGCCTGGTCCCGCGCCGACTGCAGGGCCGAGCGTCGGTCCAGTTCGTTGGCGTAGTTGGCCAACGCCGTCTCGGTCTCCTGCAGCGCGACCAGCACGGTCTGGTCGAAGGTCGCCAGGGCGGCTTCCGAGCCAGCCGAGGCCTGTTCGATGCGGGCGCGGGCGGCGAAGACATTGGGGAAGGACCAGCTGATCAGCGGCCCGACCGAGAAGCGGAAATTCTCGCTGTCGCCCAGACCGTCGGCCTCCAGCGCCGTGGCGCCCAGCGAACCGCCGAGGCTGATGCGCGGATACAGGTCCGCCGTCGCCACATTCACCCGCGCGGCGGCGCTGGCGAGATTGCGTTCGGCCTGGCGCACGTCCGGGCGACGGGCCAGCAGGGCCGCGCCGTCGCCGACCGGGATCGGCTGGCTCAGTTGCGGCGGCCGTTGGCAGGCGCGGGCGGCCTCGCTGGCCTCGGCCGGGGTGCGCCCGGTCAGGGTGGCGAGGCGGAACAGGGCGCCGTCTCGCTGCGCCCGCAGCGGCGGAAGGCTGGCGCGGCTGCTTTCCAAAGCCGAACGGGCGCGGGCGGTGTCCAGCCCGTTGCCTGAGCCGGCGTCCAGCAGGCGCTGGGTCAGGTCGACGCTGTTCGACTGCAGGTCGATGGTCCGTTCGGCGACGGCGATCTGGGCGTTCGAAGAGCAGGCGTCGGCATAGGCGCGGGCCGTCTCGGCCGCGACCGTGACGCGGACGATGTCCAGCGCCGCCTCGGCGGCGCCGGCGTCGGCCCGGGCGGCGCGGATGGTCGATTCCACCCGGCCGAACAGATCGATCTCATAGGCGACGTCGAGGCCGGCGTCATAGGTGTCGGTCTCCGGCGCCTCGTTCCCGGCCGGCAGGCCGGGAACGGTGGCGGCCGAGGCCCGGCCGGTGCTGGCGCCGGCCGAGGTCGTGGTGGTCGGGAACCGTCCGACCCGGGCCTCGCCGAGCGCCGCGCGGACACGGCGCAGATTGGCCGCGGCGGCCTCCAGCTCGTTGTTCTCGGTCAGGGCCTGGCCGATCAGGCCGTCCAGCACGGGATCGTCATAGAGCCGCCACCAGTCGTCGCGCGCGACGGCCTGGGCCGTTACGGCGGGGCTGGAGGCGCCAACGAAGGCGCCCGACGCGAGGGGGGGAAGGGTTGCGTCGGGCGCCTTCGGCCCGACCGCGCACGACGCCAGCGCGAGGCTGCCGAAGGCGGTTGCGGTCAGGAACCGGAGAGGGGATCGGGTGGTCATCAGGCGTCTCCCAGCCGGGGCGTGGCGGGTTCGAGTTGATCGTGCGGCGGCAGGCCGCCGGTGGTCGGGATCTCGGCTTCCTTCTTCGGCGCGCCCGGGAGTTTCGCCGCCACGCCGCGCATCACGACGTAGAAGACCGGCGTGAAGATCAGGCCGAAGAAGGTCACCCCCAGCATGCCGGAGAAGACCGCCGTGCCCAGCGACTGGCGCATTTCGGCGCCGGCGCCGGTCGCCAGCATCAGCGGCACGACGCCGAAGATGAAGGCGAACGAGGTCATCAGGATCGGCCGCAGACGGGTGCGGGCGGCCTGAACAGCCGCGTCCCACCGGTTCAGACCCTCCTGCTCCTCGGCCTGTTTGGCGAACTCCACGATCAGGATGGCGTTCTTGGCCGCGAGGGCGATCAGCACCACCAGACCGATCTGGACGAGGATGTTGTTGTCCAGACCGCGGATGTTGATGCCGATCATGGCCGCGAGAATGCACATCGGCACGATCAGCACGACCGCCAGGGGCAGGGTGAAGGCCTCGTACTGCGCGGCCAGCACCAGGAAGACGAAGATCACCGCCATGACGAAGACGATGGTCGCGCCCCCGGCCGACTGCTGTTCCTGCAGCGCCAGCCCGGTCCACTCATAGGAGAAGCCGGCGGGCAGGGCGGTCTCGGCCATCTGTTCCATATAGGCCAGGGCCTCGCCGGACGAGACGCCCGGCGCCGCCTGACCCTGCAGCTCGGAGGCCGGGAACAGGTTGTAGCGCACGACCCGAGCCGGACCGGCGTCCTCGCGCAAATTGGCGACCGATCCGATGGGCACCATGGCGCCGCTGGCCGAGCGGGTCTTCAGATTGGCGATGTCGGCCATGTCGTCCCGCGACGTCGGCTCCGCCTGCGCCGTCACCCGGAAGGTGCGGCCCAGATAGTTGAAGTCGTTGACATAGGACGAGCCCAGATAGACGCCCAGGGTGTCGAACACGTCGGACGGCTGGACCCCCATCATCAGGGCCTTGTCGCGGTCGACGTCGGCGGCGATGCGCGGCGAGCCGGTGTTGTAGGTCGAGAACACCTGCTGCACCTGCTCCGGCGCCTGGGCGGCCGCGCCCATCATGGCGAAGGTCGCGCCTTCCAGCGGGCGGTAGCCCGCCCCGGTCCGGTCCTGCACCATCATCTGGAAGCCGTTGCCGTTGCCCAGACCCTGGATGGCGGGCGGGGCGATGACGAAGATGTTGGCGTCCTCGATGCCCATGGTGGCGCCGGTGATGGCCCCCGCCAGGGCGAGGGCGCTCTGTTCGGCGCTCTTGCGATCGTCGAAGGCGTCGAGGCGGACGAAGATGGTCGCCGCATTGGAGCCGAACGAGAAGCTGGATCCGTCGAGGCCGGCGAAGGCGACCAGGCCTTCCACCCCCTCGGTGGTCTTGATGGTGTCCGAAGCCCGGCGCATCACCGCCTCGGTCCGCTCCAGCGAGGCGCCCGGGGGCAGCTGGATGACGCCGATCAGGAAGCCCTGGTCCTGCTCCGGAATGAAGCCGGCCGGGGTGTCCATCAGCCGCCAGCCGGTCAGGAACAGCAGGCCGACATAGACGATCAGCACCATGCCCACGGTGCGCACCAGACGCGCGGTCAGCCGGCCGTATTTGTCGGACAGCCAGTCGAAGCCCTCGTTGAACTTCCGTCCGGCGTAGCCGCCATAGTAGGTGACGGTTCCCCAGGCGCCCGGCTTGCGATGGGTGTCCTGCTCCTTGTGCGGCTTCAGCAGCAGCGCGGCCATGGCCGGCGACAGCGTCAGCGACACCAGCAGCGACACCACCGAGGCGGTGGTGATGACGATGGCGAACTCGCGATAGAAGATGCCCGGAATGCCCGGCACGAACATGGTCGGGATGAACACCGAGACCAGCACCAGGCCGATCGAGATCAGGGCGCCGGACACCTCCTGCATGGAGCGGTAGGCGGCCTCCTTGGGCGTCAGGCCTTCGCGGATGTAGCGTTCGACGTTCTCCACCACGACGATGGCGTCATCGACGACGATGCCGACGGCGAGGACGAGGGCGAACAGGCTCAGCGAGTTGATCGAATAGCCCAGCATCAGCTGGACCGCGAAGGTCGCCACCAGCGCCACCGGAATGGCGACGATGGGGATGATCGCCGCCCGCCACGTCTGCAGGAAGACGACGACGACCAGCACCACCAGCAGGATGGCCTCGATCAGGGTGTGTTGCACCGACTCCACCGAGGCGGCGACGAATTCGGTCGGATTGTAGGCGACCGACAGATCCATGCCTTGCGGCAATTCGGCCTTCACGGCCTCCATCTCGGCGATCACGCGCTCGGCCGTGCCCAGGGCGTTGGCGCCCGGTTGCTGGACGATGGCGATGCCGACGCCGCGTTCCCCGTCGAAGAAGCCGCGGATGCCGTAATCCTGGGCCCCGAGCTCGACCCGGGCGACGTCGCGCACGCGGGTCACCCGGCCCTCGGCGTCGGACTTGATGACGATGTCGCTGAACTGGTCGGGATCCGACAGGCGGCCCTGCACCTGCACCGGCAGCTGGAAGGCCGCGGCGTTGGTCGGGAAGGGCGGCTGGCCGATGGCGCCGGCCGCGGCCTGCACGTTCTGGGCGCGCAGGGCGGCGACGATGTCCTGGCCGGTCAGGCCGCGCGCGGCGGCCTTGGCCGGATCGATCCAGACCCGCATCGAATAGTTGCCGCCGCCGAAGATCTGCACCGAGCCGACGCCCTCGAGGCGCAGCAGCCGGTCTCGCAGGGTCGAGTTGGCGTAGTTGCCGACATAGTCGTTATCCAGCGACTTGTCCGGGGACGTCAGCCCCAGGATCATCAGGAAGCCGCTCTCCTGCTTGTTCACGACCACGCCGGTCTGGCGGACCTGTTCAGGCAGGCGCGGCTCGGCCAGGGCGACCCGGTTCTGGACCAGCACCTGGGCGGCGTCCAGGTCGGTGCCCGGCTGGAAGGTCACGGTGATCGCCGCCACCCCGTCCGAGGTGGACGAGGACGACAGGTACAGCATGCCCTCGACGCCGTTGACCTCCTGCTCGATCGGCGCGGCGACGGTCTCGGCCAGGGTCTCGGCCGAGGCGCCGGGGTAGGAAGCGTTGATGGTGATCGTCGGCGGCGCGATCTCCGGGTACTGCGACAGCGGCAGCAGCGGATAGGCGAAGACCCCGATCAGGGTGATGAACACCGCGATCACGGCCGCGAAGATCGGCCGGTCGATGAAGAAGCGTGAGATGTTCATGTGCGGCTCAGTCGCCCGACGACAGGCTGTTGGCGAAGGTCGCGCTGGACGCCGGCGCCGCCTGGGTCACGGGCACCGCGGCTTCGCTGGCGACCGGCTGGATCCGGCCGTTGGTGGCGGTCACCTTCATGCCCGGCTGCTGGATGCGCTGGACGCCGTTGATGATGACGCGGTCGTTGGCGGCGAGACCCGAACGGACCACCCGCAGACCATCGACCAGCGGGCCCAACTGCACCGGCTTGGGCGCGACCGAGCCGTCGGCGGCGACGACATAGACGATGCGCCGGGCCTGATCGGTGGCGACGGCGGCGTCGGGCACCAGCATGGCGTTATATGTTCCGGCCCCGGCCAGACGGGCCTGACCGAACATCCCCGGCTTCAGGAAACCGTCGGGGTTGGGGATCACCGCCCTCAGCCGGATGACGCCCGAGGCCGTGTCGACGGCGTTGTCGGTGAAGTCGAGGCTGCCCGAGCGCGAATAGCTCGACTCGTCCTGCAGCCGCACCTGGATCGGCGCGGCGCCGTTGCGGGCCTGGCGCTGATATTTCAGCAGCAGGGCTTCCGAGCCGTCGAAGACGAAGTGGATCGGGGCGCTGGAGACGACGGTGGTCAGCACATCGGCCGCCGACGATCCGCCGGCCACCAGATTGCCGGCGTCGACGCGGCGGTCGGACACCCGGCCCGAGATCGGGGCGGTCACGCGGGTGAACTCGAGGTCCAGCTGGCGGGCGCGGACACTGGCGTTGGCGGCGGCGATGGCCGCCTGGGCCGTCTGCAGGGCACCGCGCCGGGTGTCGACCTCGGCCTGGGACACCGCCTGGGATTCCAGCAGGGTCTCGGACCGGGCCAGCTCGCTTTGCGCCAGCGCCAGCTGGGCCTGGGCCTGCGTCAGTTGCGCGCGGGCCGACGCAAGGGCCGCCTGGGCCGGACGCGGATCGAGGGTGAACAGCAGCTGGCCGCGCCGCACATAGTCGCCGTCGCGGAAGTGGACGGCCGAGATGTAGCCGCCCACCCGGGCGCGAACCTCGACCGACTGGGTCGCTTCGAAGCGGCCGGTGAACTCGTCCCAGTCCTGAACCGCCTGGACCAGGGGGGTGGCGACGGTCACCGCCGGCGCCGGCGGGGCCTGTGCCTCGCTTTTGGAGGAACAGCCATAGAGCACGGCCGCCATCAAGGCGGACGCGGCCACGATCTTCGCGGTGCGCATGAAGGGTAAGTCCTGTCTTCTGTCGACGCGGCGATCGGGGAGAAGGGCCGCTAGTCAACGCCCGGTGACTTAATGGTGATCGCGCTTTCGCTTGTCAACGGGTGATGACAAAGCCATATGGTTTATGGGGCCATTGGAGATCACGAATTGTTTTGTCACGTCGCGCCCCGGCCCCGTAACGCCGAGGCGACCCGCGCCGCCATTCTCAACGCCGCCCTCGCCCGATTTTCGCGCGAGAGCTACGACGACGTCGGCATGCGCGACATCGCCGGCGACGTCGGCGTCGACGCCGCCCTGGTGTCCCGCTATTTCGGATCCAAGGAAGAGCTGTTCCTGACCGTTCTCGACAGCTGCTCGGACGGCCGGGATTTGATGGACGGCGCCCGTGCGGACTTCGGTCGCCGTGTCGCCCGGGACGTCATCTTCGAGGGCAAGAACAAGGGCAAGCTCAAGAAGCTGCTGATCATGCTGCGTTCCGTCGGCTCGGCCAAGGCCATGGACCTTGTTCAGCGCACCGGCAGCGAGAGCTTCTTCGATCCCTTCGCCACCTGGATCGGCGGCGAGGATGCGGCGGTCCGGGCCCGACTGGCCGCGGCGACCATCATGGGCATGGCCGTGAGCCGCGAGATCACCGCCGGCTTCGGCCTTACCCCCGCCGAGTGCGAAAAGCTGGCCGAGCGGATGGGCGTCATCCTGCAGGACATCATCGACAACTGAGGTAGGTTCTAGGCTCTAGGTTCCAGGTTCCAGGTTCCAGGTAGACCCTCGCCGGGTCGAGGCTTCGCGCGGGCTGACTTCTAGCGGTCACACAGAACCTGCCCCCGGCCCCTGGCCCCTAGCCCCTCTTCTCAAACTTCCGGATGACGCCCGAGAAGGTCATCAGGATGCGCTCGCCGGCGTTGATCTGGCCGCGCACGAAAATCAGGCTCTTGCCGGCCCGCACCACCTCGCCCGTCGCCTCGACCAGCTCGCCGACATAGGCCCCGTCGATGAAGGTCGAATCCAGCGACACCGTCACCCCGGAGGCCCCTTCCATCTCCTGATAGGCGGTCTGGAACAGGGCGATGTCGGCGAAGGTCATCAGGCAGCCGCCGTGCATCCGGTCGCCTGCGTTCATATGCTTGGGCTCGGCCCGGAAGGCGCAGCGCATTCGCCCGTCGGGGTCGGGCTTGAAATAGAACGGCCCGACCACCTGGTCGAAGGTGCCGTGCAGGTCGTACATCCGCCAGCCGGCGAACTCGCCCTCTGTCACCGTGACTTTCGCGACCATCGAAATCTCCGCCTTCTTCTTGCTCTCGCAATGCACCATACAGGCGCGATGAGCGACCCCATTGAATCCGCCATTTTCGAGAAACTGGCGAAGGCCGACCCCAAGGGCGTCGGCGGCAAGAGCATCGAACCGGCCGACGTGGCCAAGGAACTGCAGCCGGAACAGTGGCAGCGCATGCTGCCCAAGGTGCGGCACGCCGCTCTCCACCTGATGCGTCAGGGCAGGCTGACCATCACCAAGAAGGGCAAGCCGGTCGATCCCAACGCCTTCAAGGGCGTCATCCGCCTGCGCCTGCCGACCGAGGCCGAGACCGCCGCGGCCCTGGCGGCCCTGCCGCCGGCCGTCGAAAGCGATGACGACTGATCCTCTCCCTCCCCGCCCCGGGGAGGGATGTCGGCGCAGAGCGCCGACATC
>JAXHTU010000037.1:0-25805 GCA_034189955.1 Pseudomonadota bacterium
GGCACCTTGGCGGCGACGATGTCGGCCTCGACGTCGTGGTCGAGGTAGTTGAGCGTGGTGACGATGTTCCAGCGGTCCATCTGGCCCTGATTGATCTGCTGGGTGCCGTGGTACAGGCCCGAGGTGTCGCCGAGACCGATGGTGTTGGTGGTGGCGAACAGGCGGAAGAAGCGGTTCGGCCGGATGACGCGGTTCTGGTCCAGCAGCGTCAGGCGCCCTTGCGCCTCGAGCACGCGCTGGATGACGAACATCACGTCGGGACGGCCGGCGTCGTATTCGTCGAACACCAGGGCGACCGGGCGCTGGATGGCCCAGGGCAGCATGCCCTCGCGGAATTCGGTGATCTGCTTGCCGTCCTTGAGGACGATGGCGTCCTTGCCGATCAGGTCGATGCGGCTGACGTGGGCGTCGAGGTTGACGCGGACCATCGGCCAGTTGAGGCGGGCCGCGACCTGTTCGATGTGGGTCGACTTGCCGGTGCCGTGATAGCCCTGGACCATGACGCGGCGGTCGAAGCTGAAGCCGGCGCAGATGGCGAGCGTCGTCTGCGGGTCGAAGCGATAGGCATCGTCGAGCTCCGGCACATGGCTGTCGCGCTCGGTGAAGACCGGGACGGTCATGTCCGAATCGACGCCGAAGATCTCGCGTACGGTCGCCTTGCGGTGCGGTTCGAGCGTCAGCAGGGGGTCGGGGGAGGCGTCGAGCGGGGAGGTCATGCGCCTCCCTTAGAATTCCAGCGCGGCGGGGTCCAGCGGCGGCGTGGCGCGCGCCGGGAGAACGACGCTTTACAGCCGGACCGGGCGCAGTAATAACTGACCGGTCAGTAATAAAGCGGCGCCATGCTGCCCGCCGGTGAACCGAAATTCCGCCGTCGCCCCGAGGCGCGGCCGGCCGAGATTCTCGCCGCCGCCCTGGAGGTGTTCGCCGAACGCGGCTTCCAGGCGGCGCGGCTGGAGGAGGTGGCGAAGCGGGCCGGAGTGTCGAAAGGGGCGCTTTATCTGTATTTCGAGACCAAGGCCGAGCTGTTCCGGGCCGTGGTGACGGACGCCATCTCGCCCAATATCGAGCGGGTCAAGGCCATGGCCTCGGCCGAGGTCCCGTTCGAACAGGCGGCGCGGATGGGGATCGGCATGCTGGCGCGCACCGTCGTGACGGACCGGCGCATCTCGGGCGTGATCAAGCTGGTCATCGCCGAGAGCCGCAACCATCCCGAACTGGCGACGATCTGGCATGAGACGGTGGTCGCCCCGGGCCTGCGACTGATCGGCGGCCTGATCGCGGCGGCGCAGGCGCGGGGCGAGGTGCGGCCGGGCGATCCGCGGCTGTTCGCCTTCGGCATCATGGGGCCGATGCTGCTGTCGGTGATCTGGCGCGAGACGTTCGAGCCGATCGGGGCCGCGCCGGTCGATGTGGTCGCGCTCGCCGACCAGCATCTGGATACGGTCCTGAAGGGGATGCGGCCATGAGCCGGCTGAGACGGATTCCGCGACCGGCGCTGGTGCTGGGCGCGATTGCGCTGGTCGCCGCGCTGGTCTGGCTGCTGTTCCTGCGCGACGACGAGGCGCGGACCCTGACCGGCTATATCGAGGGCGAGCGGGTCTATCTGGCCGCGCCGGTCTCGGGCGCGGTCTCGGCCCTGTATGTGCGCGAGGGGGAGCGGGTGGCGGCGGGCGGCCGCACCTTCCTGATCGATCCGCGGGTGCAGCGGGCCCAGGCGGACAGCGCCGCGGCGGCGGTGGGCGCGGCCGAGGCGCGGGCGGACGATCTGAGGAAGGGCCAGCGGGCCGAGGAGCTGTCGGTGTTCGACGCCGAACTGGCGGCGGCCGAGGCCAGCGAGCGCGCCGCCGAGGCCGACTATGCGCGGATCGAGCCGTTGGTGCGGCAGGGCATCTATGCGCCGGCGCGGCTGGATCAGGTGCGGGCGGCGCGCGACGCAGCCCGGGCGCAGACGGCGGCGGTGCGGCGGCGGCGCGACGTGGCGGCGCTGGGCGCGCGTCAGGACGCCATCGCCCAGGCGGAACAACAGGCCCTGCAGGCCGGCGGCGGGCTCAGCGAGGCGCAGGCGCGTCTGGGCCAGCTGTCGCCGACGGCGCCGGCGGCGGCGCGGGTCGAGGAGATCTTCTACCGGCCGGGCGAGTGGGCGACGGCCAATACCCCGGTGCTGGCCCTGCTGCCGGACAGCGAGGTCAAGCTGGTGTTCTTCGTGCCCGAGGCCGAGATGGCGCGCTATCGGCCGGGCGGGGCGGTGCGGTTCAGCTGCGACGGCTGCGCCGCGGATGGCCGCGCCCGGATCAGCCGGGTCAGCCCCCGGCCGGAATTCACCCCGCCGATCCTGTACAGCCGCGGCAGCCGCGACCGGCTGGTCTACCGGGTCGAGGCCCGGCCGGAGAAGGCGGCGACGCTGAACCCGGGGCTGCCGGTGGATGTGGCTCCGCTGGAGACGGGGGAGTGACCGACGGCGCCCCGCCCGTCATCGAGGTGCGCGGGCTGAGCAAGGCGTTCGGCGCGCTGCAGGCGGTCAGGGACTTCGGCATCACCGTCGAGCGCGGGCGCATCTGCGGCTTTCTGGGGCCCAACGGCGCGGGCAAGACGACGACGCTGCGGATGCTGTGCGGCCTGCTGACGCCGGACAGCGGCGAGGGGACGGTGCTGGGCTATGACGTCATGCGGCAGTCGCAGGCGATCAAGCGTCGCGTCGGATACATGACGCAGAAATTCTCGCTCTACGAAGACCTGTCGATCGAGCAGAACCTGACCTTCACGGCGCGGGTGCACGAGCTGGACCGGCGGCGCGAGCGGGTGCAGGCGGCGCTGGACCGGCTGGGGCTGACGGCGCGGCGGGCGCAGCTGGCCGGCACCCTGTCGGGCGGGTGGAAGCAGCGGCTGGCGCTGGCGGCGGCGACGCTGCACGGGCCGGACCTGTTGCTGCTGGACGAGCCGACGGCGGGGGTCGATCCCGAGGCGCGGCGGACCTTCTGGGACGAAATCCACGCCCTCGCGGCGGAGGGGATGACCGTGCTGGTCTCGACCCACTACATGGACGAGGCCGAGCGCTGTCACGAGATCGCCTATATCGCCGGCGGCCGGACGCTGGCGCGGGGCACGGCCGACGAGGTCATCGCGGCGTCGGGGCTGGCGACGTTCCACGCCGAGGGCCCCGGGGCCGACCGGCTGGCGCGGGAGTTGCGAGACCGGCCGGGGGTCGAGATGGCGGCGCCATTCGGAACGGTGCTCCATGTGTCGGGCCGCGACCGGGCGACGCTGGAGGCGGCGATCCGGCCGTTCCGCAAGCCGCCGCTGGTCTGGACCGAGACCCGGCCGACGCTGGAGGATGTGTTCATCCAGCTGATCCACGACATCGAGGCGGAGAAGGGGAGGGCCGCCTGAGATGCTGTCCCTGACCCGCACCTGGGCCGTGATGGCCAAGGAGTTCATCCAGCTGACGCGCGACCGGCTGACCTATGCGATGATCCTGGCCCTGCCGATCGTGCAGCTGCTGCTGTTCGGCTACGCCATCAACGACGATCCGCGCAACCTGCCGACGGCCGTGCTCGTGCAGGACAACGGCGCCTTTTCGCGTTCGATCCTGACGGCGATGCACAACAGCGGTTATTTCGACATCGCCCTGCAGGCGCGCAGCCAGCACGAGCTGGACCGGGCGCTGGAACGGGGGGAGGTGCAGTTCGCGGTGATCATTCCGGCCGACTTCACCCGGCGTGTGGTGCGCGGCGACGCGGCGCAAATCCTCGTCGAGGCCGACGCGACCGATCCGTCGGCGACTTCGGGCGCGGTGGCGGCCCTCGCCAGCCTGCCGGACCAGGCGTTGACGCGGGACCTGACCGGACCGCTGGCGGCGCGGGCGCCGGGGACGGCGCCGTTCGAGGTGGTCGTGCACCGGCGCTACAATCCCGAGGCCATCACCGCCTGGAACATCGTTCCCGGTCTGCTGGGCGTGATCCTGTCGATGACGCTGGTGATGATGACCTCGCTGGGCATGGCCCGGGAGCGCGAGCGGGGCACGATGGAGAGCCTGCTGGCCACGCCGGTGCGGCCGCTGGAGGTGATGGTCGGCAAGCTGACGCCCTATGTGCTGGTCGGGGCGCTGCAGGCGGCGGTCATTCTGGCGATGTCTCGGGTGCTGTTCGACGTGCCGATGAGCGGCGGCTGGCTGGCGCTGATCCTGGGGCTGGCGCTGTTCATCATCGGCTCGCTGGCGCTGGGCTTCCTGATCTCCACCGTGGCGAAGACGCAGCTGCAGGCGATGCAGATGAGTTTCTTCTACATGCTGCCGTCGATCCTGCTCTCGGGCTTCATGTTCCCGTTCCGGGGCATGCCCGACTGGGCCCAGGCGATCGGCCTGGCGATCCCCGTCACCCATCTGCTGCGGGTGGTGCGGGGATCGCTGCTGAAGGGCGTCGGCCTGGAGAACGCCGGGCCGAGCCTGTTCGCCCTCGGCCTGTTCGTGGTCGTGATCGGGGCGGTGGCGATGATGCGCTACCGGACCACGCTGGACTAGGCGGACTCGACCTCGGACGAGGGGGCGGACGGAGCCGGGATCCCCATCCCTGTACCAGCAAGGCGGACTATACAGCTGGCCAATCCGAGTACATCGAAGACCTGCAGATCGGCGTAGGACGTTGCCGTCCAGTGCCCGTCCTGCATTTCTGAAGCAGGTAAGCTCAGGCCGATTTTACGTAACATTATTCCAAGCGCTCCAGTGCGCTATGAAATACCGTAACGGATGAGATAGATATTCGTTGCGGCCAAGTATTTCTGTCGCAACCAAGATCAGATTGCCGTCAGTTTTACATCCACATTGCCGCGCGTGGCGTTCGAATACGGGCAAACCTGGTGGGCCTTCTGGATCAGGTCGTCGATGACCGCCTGGTCCAAGCCGTGGTCGCTGATGGTCAGTTCGACGTCGAGGTTGAAGCCCTCGCCCCGGGTGTTCTTGCCGAAGCCAATGCCGGCGGCGACCTTCGTATCGGGGCCGACGGGGCTCCCGGCCTTGCCGCTGACCAGTCGCAGGGCGCCGAGGTAGCAGGCGGCGTAGCCGGTGGCGAACAGCTGTTCGGGATTGGTCCCGTCGCCGCCCTTGCCGCCCATTTCGGTCGGGGTGGACAGTTTGACGTCGATCTTGCCGTCGTCGGTGGCCGAGCGGCCGTCTTCACGGCCGCCGCCGGAGGCGGTGGCGTGGGCGCGATAGAGGACTTCCATGGGGTGGCTCCTTGCCTTGGGGGTTCCATACCTAGGCGCCCGCGGCGGTTCCGCCAGTTCCCTCCGGTGGAACCGCCGGCGCGGGCGTGATTAGCTGAGCGTTAGCCGGGGAGAGGAGAGGGTCATGATCGCCGGGCTCGCATTCAGTCTGACCGTCGCGGTCCTCGGGAGCGCCCAGACCCCGGCGCAGAGCGATCCGACCCGTTGCGAGCAGGTCAGCCCCACGACCTTCGTGCTGGAGGGGCCGGTCAACGAGACCATGACTGACTGCGTGCGGTCCCGTCTGGCGCCGACGACAACGGAACTGGTGGTCGACAGCGGCGGCGGCGACATCAAACAGGCGCTGGACATCGCCGAACTGCTGGAGCCCCTGACGCTGACGATCCGCGTCCGCGAGCGCTGCTATTCCTCCTGCGCCAACTATTTCCTGCCGCTGGCCGAGCGACTGATCGTGGAGCCGGGCGCGGCGATCGTCCTCCATGGCGGCGCCGACCCGCGGTTCCTGCAGGCGGAGGCGGACGGCCGGGAGCGGCGCGTCCGGGACATCATGAGAGACGTCGGCGTCGATCGGGCCGCGGCCGAGGCGCGCTACGAGGCGTCGCTGGCCGGGGTCCGCACCCTGATCGAGCGGCAGCGAGCCTTCGCGGCGCGGCACAACGTCGGCATGGGCTGGTTTCTGTATCGCGAGGAGGGCGACTCCGACGTGGGCCGCTGGCTGTCCGGGCGAAGGGGGCCGAAGCCGCATCCCTTTGGCTGGCGCTACATGCTGGTCGAGGAGCCGATGATCCGCTCCTGCCTGCCGGACGTCGCGATCGAGCCGTTCCAGCAGCGGCTCGAGGCCGAGTTCATCGACAATCGCGACCGCTACGCCCGGTTCCGGCGGGCCGAGGGGCTGCGCTCGATGACCCTGGAATGCGCCGCGCCGCCCGGGCCTCAGGCCAGGCCGGCCTTCTTCAGCGTCTTGTAGGCCTTGATCACGTTCTGCAGCTTGGCCTCGGCCCCGCGGTCGCCCTTGTTCAGGTCCGGGTGGAAGCGCTTCAGCATCTCATGATACCGGGCCTTGATCTTCGCCTTGTCGGTGCGGGCGTCGAGGCCAAGGTCCGAAAGGGCCGCGCGCTCCAGCTTGCCGATGCGCAGATCGTCCTCGCCGCCGGGGCCGGCCTGTTCCTTCATGCGTCGGCCGAACAGGCCGAAGCTGTCGCGCCAGCTGCCGGCGCCGGTGGTGTTGGCCGTGCCCATCTTGGCGGCGAAGGCGGCGGCCTCGCGGGTGTTGGCGCCGGCCTTCATCTCCCAGGTCGGGCGGCCGCCGGTCATGGCCTCGTTCTCCTGGGCGGCGCGGACCTGCCCCTCGCTCATGCCGGCGTAGAAATTCCAGCCCTTGTTGTACTCGCCGGCGTGGCGCTGACAGAAATCGTAGAAGTCGTTCAGCCTTTCGCGCGACTTGGGCGCGCGCGCCGTCGCGGCCTGGCGGCAGTCGGGCCAGTTGCACGGCTTCTCGCCGGGCTTGAGATGCAGGACATCGGCCTTCGCCGCCTCCTCTTCGGGGCGGGGCGGCTTGATCCGCATATCCTTGAAACGGGGCTTGTATTCAAACTCGGCTGACATCGGTGCAAGTGTAGGGTGGAATTGGTCACCAACAAGGACACACCCATGCCGGAAGGCCCGATCGCGACGAATATCCGGGAAAAGCTGACATCCGGGCTGAATCCGGCGCGCCTCGAGATCGAGGACGACAGCGGTCGCCACGCCGGCCACCATCATGAAGGGGGGATGGACGGCCAGGTCGGAGGCGAGAGCCATTTCAACGTGACGGTCGTCTCCGCCGCCTTCGAGGGCCAGGGCCGTGTGCAACGTCAGCGCGCAGTGAACGAGCTGCTGCGGGCCGAACTGGCCGGGCCGGTGCACGCCCTCTCCATACGCGCGCTGACGCCCGCAGAGGCGGAGAGCCTCTGATCCTCGTTCAGCGAACGGTTGTCATTCACATGCCAATGTTCATCTCGTCTTAGAAACTTGCCCATAGCCTTCGCTCCGGAATGTTTGGGAGCGGGGCGCGCCATGGTCGAATCCGACGGAATCAGCAAGCCCGCCAAAGGCGAACCGGGTTCCGGCGAAGCGGCCCAGGCCCTGCGGGCGATCCTTCAGACCCAGTATCTGCGCTATCTGATCATCTCCAGCTGGGCTGTCGGCCTGCTGGCCGTGGTCGGGCCGCTGACGGCGATCCTGTGGTTCTTCGGCACGATCGCGGCCGGGGCCCTGCGCGGCGCCGTCGAGAAGCGCATCAGCGACCGCGTCGGCGCCGGCTGGGGGCTGATCTTCCCGGCCGTCGCCACGGCCACCACCGCCGCCTGGGCGACGGCGCCGCTCATGGCCTGGTTCTCGGGCCACCCCTTTGGCCAGCCCCTCGCCATGGCCCTGTTGGTGTCCGGCTATGTGCTGGTGTTCGCCCAGCTGCGCAGCTCGCCGAAACAGGCTGTGGTGATCTCCTCGCCCTATAGTGTTTCCGCCGCCATCATCGCCGCATCGCTGTGGGGCACCGACCTGTTCTGGGCCTTCATGGGGGTGGTGCCGTTCACCGCCGCCGGCCTGGTCGTGCTGGTGTTGATGACCATGCTGCGCGAGGAGCGGATCCGCGCCTTCCAGGAGCATCAGGCGCATCTGATCGAGGAGCTTGAGTCGGCCCGGGACCGCGCCAACGCGGCCAGCGAGGCCAAGTCCAGCTTCCTCGGGGTCATCTCGCACGAACTGCGCACGCCGATGAACGGCGTCCTCGGCGCCGCCCAGTTGCTGGGCGCCACCCGGCTGGAGCCGACCCAACGGGAGTATCTGTCGATCATCCGCAATTCGGGCGACAACCTGCTGAGTCTGCTCAACGACATTCTCGACATGACCAAGATCGAGGCCGGCAAGATGACCTTCGAGGTCGTCGACGTCTCGATCGAGGACCTGCACAAGCGCGTCACCGGCCCGTTCCAGGCCCAGGCCGAGGCCAAGGGCCTGAATTTCTCCACCCGTTTCGAGGGCGAGGCGCCCTCTGTGGTCCGCGGCGATCCGCTTCGCGTCTGCCAGGTCATTCACAACCTGCTCTCCAATGCCGTCAAGTTCACCGACATCGGCGAGGTCACCTATACGGTGCGGTCCGAGCGGATCGGCGACTCGCGGGTGCGGTTCGAATTTTCGGTCAAAGATTCCGGGGCCGGCATCTCGCCGGACGATCTGGCGCGGCTGTTCCAGCCCTTCACCCAGGTCGACGCCTCCTCGACGCGCCGGTTCGGCGGCACGGGGCTGGGTCTGACGATCTCGCGGCGCATGGCCAACATCATGGGCGGCGACATCTCGGTGGTGTCGACCGTCGGCGAGGGCTCGACCTTCACCTTCAGCGTCGAGGCCGACGTCGTCGAGTGGACGCGTCAGGAAGCCGCCGCGCCGATCGCCGCCGAGGTCGAGGGCGGGCGTTCGCTGAACGTGCTGGTCGTGGAGGACCATCCAGTCAACCGGATGATCCTGGAGGCCTGGATGAGCTCGGCCGGTCACACCTCGGCGACCGCCGAGAACGGCCAGATCGCACTCGACATGGCGGCGGGCGATCGCTTCGACCTGATCATCATGGACGTCAACATGCCGGTCATGGACGGCCTGACGGCGACGCGCGGCATCCGCGCGGGCGGTGGCCTCAATGCCGAGACGCCGGTGGTGGTGCTGTCGGCCTCGGCCCGCATCGAGGACCATGAGGCCGGCCTGGAGGCGGGCGCCGACGCCTATCTCAACAAGCCGATCGATTTCTCCGCCCTGGCGATGGTGATGAACCAGGTCGGCGGCGGCCGGGCGGCCCTGCGGTCGCTGATCGGGAACGACCAGAAGGCCGAGGCCGCCTGAGCCGGCGGTGATCGCGTCCGAAACGCGCCGACAGGGTGAACGGGAGGTGAGCAAGGCCGTTCAGGCCGGGCTCAAGGCCCGGGGTGCAGGATGGCGTCAAGTCGAAATCCTTCGGCCTCATCTGGAGACATCCCATGAAGAAGGCTCTCACCGCCGCCCTGGCCGCCACGTTCGCCGTTACCTCGCTGGGCATGGCTTCCGCCGCCGAGGCCCAGTCCCGCGGTCAGCACGAACAGCGCCAGGATCGCCGGGACGACCGGGCCGACCGTCGCGACGACCGTCGTGATGATCGGCGCGACGCCCGCGGCGACCGTCGGGAATGGCGTCAGGACAATCGCGCCGACCGTCGTGACGCCCGTCAGGACCAGCGTGCCCACGCCCGCTGGGTGCAGGCGCAGCGTCGCTACAGCGCCGGTCGTTATTACGCGCCGCGCGGCTATCAGACCCGTTCGTGGTCGTACGGCCAGCGGATGCCGTCCTACTACCGGTCGAACCAGTATGTGGTCAGCAACTATGGCCAGTACGGTCTGCGCGCCCCGCCCCGCGGATACCAGTATGTCCGCAGCGGCAACGACGTGGTCATGACCGCGGTCGCCACCGGCCTGATCACGGCCGTCATCGCCGGACTGTTCAACTAAAGCCGGCCTGTCGAGCTTCGCCACTTGAGGCGGCGACTTCGAGAGTGACGCCCCGGAAGGAGACTTCCGGGGCGTTTTCGCGTTTGAAGCTCCGATGCGCGCCTTCGCCGAACTGCTGGACCGACTGTCGCTGACTGGCTCGCGCAATGCGAAGCTGGTCTTGCTGCGCGACTATCTGAGGACCACGCCGGATCCGGACCGGGGCTGGGCCCTCGCCTCGCTGACCGGCGACCTGACCTTCGCCGCGGCCAAGCCGGCGATGATCCGCAAGGCGGTCGAGGCGCGGGTCGACCCGGTGCTGTTCGGCTGGTCCTACGACTATGTCGGCGACCTGGCCGAGACCGTGGCCCTGATCTGGCCAGGCGATCCCGATCACCGCGCCAACCGCGAGCCCGAGCTGGGCGAGGTGGTCGAGGCGCTGCGGACCGCCGGGCGAGGGGAGGTGGCCGGACTGCTGGAAGGCTGGCTCGATGCGCTGGAGCCCAAGGCGCGGTGGGCGCTGCTGAAGCTGATGACTGGCGGCCTGAGGGTCGGCCTGTCGGCCCGCCTCGCCCGCACCGCCGCCGCCATGATGCGACCGGACGCGGTCAGCGAGCCGCCCGACCCGCAGGGCGGCGAGGCGACGATCGCGCTCGATCCCGTCGAGGCCGCCGACATCGAGGAAGTCTGGCACGCCCTGACACCGCCGTATGGCGACCTGTTCGCCTGGCTGGAGGGGCATGGCGAGCGGCCGGACGCCAATGCGCCGGGGCGATTCCGGCCGGTCATGCTGGCCGTGGCGCTCGACGAGACGGCCGACTTCCCGAAGCTGGAGCCGGCGGACTACGCCGCCGAATGGAAGTGGGACGGCATCCGCGTCCAGGCGGTGCGCGAGGGCGGCGTGACGCGGCTGTATTCGCGCACCGGCGATGAAATCTCGGGGGCCTTCGCCGACGTCATGGCCGGGCTGTCGTTCGACGGGGCTGTGGACGGCGAACTGGTGGTGTGGCGGGACGGGGCGGTGGCGCCGTTCGGCGAGTTGCAGCAGCGGCTCAACCGCAAGACCGTCGACGCGAAGATGATAGCGGCCTTTCCGGCGGCGATCCTCGCGTATGATCTGTTGGCCGAGGCCGGCGGGGATCTGCGGGCGCTGACGCTGAGGGAGCGACGGGCGCGGCTGGAGGCGCTGGTGGACGGCCACGAGGGTGATCGGCTGCATCTGTCGCCGATCGTGCCCTATGCCGACTGGGACGAACTGGGCGCGCTGCGGGCCGACCCGCCGGTCGGGGCGGCGGCCGAGGGGCTGATGCTGAAACGCTGGGACAGCCCCTATGTCGCCGGGCGACCGAAGGGGCCGTGGTTCAAATGGAAGCGCGACCCGCACGTCATCGACGCGGTGCTGATGTACGCCCAGCGCGGGCACGGCAAGCGCTCCAGCTTCTATTCCGACTACACGTTCGGCGTCTGGACCCGGGACGAGGCCGGGATGGCGGCGCTGACTCCGGTCGGAAAGGCCTATTTCGGCTTCACCGACGAGGAGCTGAAACAGCTCGACAAATTCGTGCGGGATCACACGGTCGAGCGCTTCGGCCCGGTGCGGTCGGTGCGGGCCGGGCGCGACTTCGGCCTGGTGCTGGAGATCGCCTTCGAGGGGTTGAACCGTTCGACGCGGCACAAGTCCGGCGTCGCCATGCGCTTTCCGCGCGTCAGCCGCATCCGCTGGGACAAGCCGGCGCGCGAAGCCAATACGCTCGACGACGTGATGGATCTGCTGGACACGCTGGAGAGCGGCGGTGGACGGGTTGGAACGCCCCGGACATGAAGAATTGGCCTGGCGGGGTTCCAAATCCGGGACGGGACGCTAGACCCGGACGATGACTTCGCTCCCCACCTCGCTCAACGACGCCGTGGCCGCCGGTCAGGAGGCGGTGTCCGTCAACGCCGCCCTGCTGGTCAAGCTGACCGACATGGCGGGCGACCTCGCGATCAATCTCAGCATCGCCGCCATCATCCTGTTCGGCACGGTGGTCGCGGCCAAATGGGCCGCCCGCCTGACCCGGCGCGGACTGCTGCGGGTGCGCGGCTTCCGCCACGACCAGACCGTGCTCAGCTTCGCCGTGCAGGTGGTGCGGGTGGTCGTCTATATCGTCGGCTTCATCGCCGTGTTGCAGCGGCTGGGGGTCCAGACCACCTCGATCATCGCCGTGCTCGGCGCCGCCTCGCTGGCCGTCGGCCTCGCGCTTCAGGGGACGCTGTCGAACGTCGCCGCGGGCGTGCTGCTGCTGGTGCTGCGTCCGTACAAGGTAGGGGACGTGATCGACATCGGCGGCGTGGCCGGTTCGGTGCAGCGGCTGGACCTGTTCACGACCCAGATGTCCAACGCCAACAACCACAAGATCGTGGTGCCCAACTCCAAGGTGCTGGGCGACGTGATCCTGAACCTGTCGGGGCAGAAGACGCGGCGGGTCGAGATCAATTTCACCGTCGGCTATGGCGAGGACCTCAACGCTGCGCGGGCGGTCCTCGTGGGTGTGGCGGAGGCGCACGAGAAGGTTCTGGACGACCCCGCACCGTGGACCGGGGTCACCGGCCTGCTGGACAGCGCGGTGCAGATCACGCTGCAGGCCTGGGTCAACTCCGAGGACTGGTGGCAGACCCAGGCCGATCTGATGCAGGGCGGCAAGGAGGCGATCGACGCCGCCGGCATCGAGATCCCGTTCCCGCACCAGGTGGCGGTGCCCTACGGCGACGAGGACGTCATGCCGGTGGTCACGGTGCGCACCGCGGAACAGAAGGCGCGGCGGCCCGACAAGTCCGGCGGCGCGGAGGGAGAGGGCTGAGCCATGCGCTACGATTTCGGATCGGACAACACCGCCGGCATGGCCCCGGCCGCCCTGCAGGGGCTGGTCGCGGCCAACCACGGCTTCGCCCGGGCCTATGGCTCCGACGACATCACCGCGCGCGCCGCCGATGAAATTCGCCGTCGACTCGACGCCGACGCCGAAATCCGCTTCGTCTTTTCCGGTACGGCGGCCAACGCCATCGCCCTGTCGATGTTGGCCTGGCCGCACGAGGCGGTGCTGGCCCACCACGCGGCCCATGTCTGCACCGACGAAACCGGGGCGCCCGGCTTCTTCGGCTCGGGCGTCGGTCTGATCGGCCTGCCGGGGCTGTCAGGCAAGATCGATCCGCTCGCCGTCCATGCGGCGCTGGAGGAGCCCGAGGTCGGCCACCGCCAGCCGCCGGCGGCGCTGAGCCTGACCCAGTCGACCGAATACGGAACGGTCTACAGCGAGGAGGAACTGCGCCACCTGATCGAGCCGGTGAAGCTGAAGGGCTGCGGCGTGCATATGGATGGGGCGCGGCTGGCCAATGCGGCGGCGGCCGGCTTCGACCTGACGCAGATCGCCCGACTGAGCGTCGATGTGCTGGTGTTCGGCGGGGCCAAGGCGGGGGGCAACTGCACCGAGGCCATCGTCATGTTCGACCGGTCGCTGGCGCGGCGCATCGACAACCGGCTGAAACAGGCCGGACAGACCGCCTCGAAGGCCCGATATCTCTCCGCGCCGTTCCTTGGTCTGCTGGAGAGCAACGCCTGGGAGGATGGCGCCGCCCACGCGAATCTCATGGCGCAGCGACTGGCCGAGGGATTTGCGGTCGGTTCCCGTTTCGTCCTCGCGCATCCGGTCGAGGCCAACGCTGTTTTCGTGCGGATGCCGCCCGAGGCGCACCAGCGCCTCAATGATCTGGGCTGGGCCTGCTACCGGTTCGACGACGGCTCGGTCCGGTTCGTCTGTTCATGGGCCACGACTGAAGAGGCCGTCGACGATCTGCTGGCGGCGGTGCGCGCGCTTTGACAGCCGGGAGCAATGTCGGCTAGTCGACTTTGCCGTCGCCGGACCCGCCGCGCCGGGCACGGGAGCGGCTGATGACGAAAGCGCCGGAGAGTGCGGACGGACCGGCGAAGGACGATCCGGTCGAAGCGGCGCTTGGCGCGGCC
This sequence comes from Pseudomonadota bacterium, assembly GCA_034189955.1. GTDB lineage: Bacteria > Pseudomonadota > Alphaproteobacteria > Caulobacterales > Caulobacteraceae > Brevundimonas. The sequence continues at coordinate 13,708 of JAXHTU010000037.1, forward strand.
TTCCGGGCTGTCGAGGCGCGGCCGGTGCCTGCCCGGCTTTCGGACCATCTCGAAGAACTAGCGGCGACCCCCGACCCCGAAGCTGACAGGCGCTCCTGACATCAGTCGGCGCCGCGGGGCATGTCCATGGCTTCCGCCAGCCGGTTGCGGGCGCGGTTGACACGGCTCTTGATGGTGCCGAGCGCGCAGCCGGCGATTTCGGCCGCCTCCTCGTAGGACAGGCCGGCCGCCCCGACCATGACGATCGCTTCGCGGTGCTCCGGCGGCAGCTGGTCGAGCGCCGATTTCAGGGCGTTGAGCTCGACCGACCATTCCTGGTTGCCCTCGGCGGTCAGGCCGGCGGCGTGATGGCCGTCCCCGTCCTCCACCTCGCGGCGGCGCTTGGCCACCGAGGTGTACCAGGAATTCCGCAGAATCGTGAACAGCCAGGCCCGCAGGTTGGTGCCGGGCTGGAAGCGGTGCCGGTAGACCCAGGCCTTGGTCAGGGTTTCCTGGACCAGGTCGTCGGCGTCGGCGCCATTGCGCGAGAGCGACCAGGCGAAGGCCCGCAGGGACGGCACGCGGGCCGTGACGGCCTCGCGCCAGTCGGTGCTGTCGACGATGCCGCAAGGGGCGTCAGGGGCGGTGTCGGGACCACCCTCCAATGGCGCACTGGACAGCGTCATGCGGAAAAGCTCTCAACTCGACGAAATGTCGCCGTGAAATCAGGGACGTGCCTCTGAACGCCCGCTTTTCGGGAGCGTTCCGCTGGACAGGCTTTCAGTCGCATGGAACAAAACGGGACCGCGGCGGTTCTCCTCGACCGTGGCGATCCGCAGTGGCGGTCTGCACCGGAGGGCAGAGGCATGAGCGCACCGATGAGAGCCAGGCCAGCCCCGGGCGTGTTACGGGACGAGTATCGGCGTGTCCGGTCCGCCATGCCGGCGCTGTCATGGGGGTTGAGTCCGGAGGACGTGGGCGCTCAGTCGATGGCCGACTGCAGTCCGGGAAAATGGCACCTCGCCCACAGCAGCTGGTTCTTCGAGGCCATGATCCTGGGAGAGGAGCCGGGGTACGCACCGGTCGATCCGCGCTTTCAGACCCTTTTCAACAGCTACTATGAGGCCCTCGGCCAACGTGTGGAGCGAGGCGAGCGCGGATTGATCACGCGGCCATCGCTGGACGAGGTCCTGGACTATCGCCGGGAGATCGATCGTCGCATGGAGGCCTGGCTGGAGCGCACACGGCCGGATGCGCGGCAGGCCTATCTGTTCACCCTGGGCCTCCATCACGATCAGCAGCATCAGGAGTTGTTCCTGATGGATTTGCTCAACCTGATGGCGTGCTCGCCCCTTGACCCGATAGCCTATGACCGGGAGCCGCGCTGGGCGCCCGCGCAACCGGCGCGCGGCGGCCTGACCCGGTTCGAGGGCGGCCTGGTCCAGGTCGGGCACGCTGGCGGCGGCTTCGCCTTCGACAACGAGGGCCCGGCTCACCGCCAGTGGCTGGAGGCCTATGGTCTGGATCATGACCTGGTCAGCAACGCCCAGTGGATCGCTTTCATCGAGGATGGCGGCTACGCGCGGTCGGAACTGTGGCTGTCGGACGGCTGGGCGGTGGTCAGGGCCGGGGACTGGACCGCGCCGCTCTACTGGCGCCGGGACGAGGGAGCCTGGACGACGATGACGCTGACAGGTCGGCAGGCGCTCGATCCCGCCGCGCCGGTGCGGCACGTCAGCTTCTACGAGGCGGACGCCTACGCCCGCTGGGCCGGGCGGCGCCTGCCGACCGAAGCGGAGTGGGAGCATGCGGTGCGTTGTCGCCCCGAGGTCTTCTCGAATGCTTTCGGCGAACTCTGGCAGTGGACGTCCAGCAGTTACGCCCCATATCGGGGTTTCAGGCCGACCGAAGGGACCGCGTCTGAGTACAACGGCAAGTTCATGGCCAATCAGATGGTGTCGCGGGGATCGTCCTGGGCGACTCCGGAGGGGCATGGCCGGGTCAGTTATCGGAATTTCTTCTATCCGCACCAAAGGTGGGCGTTCATGGGTTTGAGACTGGCGGAAGATCTTCCCGCCCCGGCGACGCGGGCCAGTACGGACGGCGAGACCGCCCGGTTCCGCCGCGACCTGCTGGCCGGTCTGGACCGGTCGCCGAAGTCGGCGTCGCCAAAATGGTTCTATGACGCCGAGGGATCCCGGTTGTTCGAGGAAATCACCCGACTGCCCGAATACTATCCAACGCGACAGGAGGCCGACTTGCTGCGCAAGGTCGCGCCGGCCTGGGCCGCCCGCTTCGGTCCCGACGCCTCGCTGGTCGAATTCGGATCGGGCGCCAGCGAGAAGACCCGGATCGTCCTGGACGCCGCGCCGGACCTGACCGCCTATGTCCCGATCGACATCAGCGCCGACGCCCTGAACGCGGCCGCGCGGCGCATCGACGAAAGTTATCCCGGGCTGAAGGTCGCGCCGCTGGTCGGCGACTTCCTGCATCTGGCGGCGTTGCCCGAGGGCATTGGCGGCGGACGACGGATCGGCTTCTTCCCCGGCTCGACCATTGGCAATCTCGAGCCGCGCGAGGCGACGGCCTTCCTGGCCGCCGCGCGGCGTCAACTGGGCGAGGCCGCCCTGTTCATTCTGGGCGTCGATCTGGTCAAATCCCCCGAGGTGCTGGTCGCCGCCTATGACGACGCCGCCGGGGTGACCGCGGCGTTTAACCGCAACCTGCTGGTGCGGGCGAACCGCGATCTCAAGGCCGGTTTCGACGTCGACAGCTTCGTTCACCGCGCGGTCTGGAACCCGGACGAGTCGCGGATGGAGATGCATCTGGAAGCGACGCGGGCGATGGAGGTCCGGATCGACGACCGCGTCATCGCCTTCGTCGAAGGTGAAACCATTCACACCGAGAATTCGCGCAAATTCACCGAGGCGTCCGTCCGCGATCTGGCGCTGGCTTCGGGTTGGAGGGTGGCGGCGTTCGAGGCGGGAGATGACCCGGCCGTGGCCCTGGTGCTGCTGGAAGCCTGAACGCAAAAGGGCGGCGCCGTATCGGCGCCGCCCCTGTTGTATGGTCCTGCGCGTCCTCTATTCCGAGGGGCGTGACTCCTTGGTCGCATCCTTGGCGCGCGAGCCGTGGGAGGCTTCCCCGCCCTTGCGGCCCGCCTGGGCGGCCAGGCTGCGATCCTGCGAAAAGCTGCGCTTTTCGCTGGGGACGCTGGCGCCGCCCTTGCGCGCGATCTCGCGCTGTCGCTCGGGGTCCATCGAGGCGAAGCCCCGCTTGGAGACGCCAGAGGCTCGGGTGGGCTGACCTATAGCCATTTCAGTGTCCTTTCACGCCGACTGTCGAGGTTGCTGAATGAACCCCCGCGTCGTCGTCCGGTTCCGGCAGCGCCGTCACGGAAACGCGAGCGAATCACGGGGTTTGCTGAACGTTCAGCCATAAGGGCGCGAGTCGCCTTCCCCGCCGCCGCCCGGGTCGAGCGGCGGGACCTCGTCGGGCAGGGAGCCCGGATCAATATCCGGACCCGGCGTCTCGGGTTGCGGAATGTCGGGCTGTGGCGTGCCGGGCGGGGTGGGTTCGATATAGGTCATGACGGTCTCCTTCAGTGGGCTGAACGCAACCGGACAGGCGCCGTTCAATCACGATCCTGTCCGGCTGGAACCCCGGCCGCGCGGGCGGATTGAAGTGCGAACCCCGCCCGCCAGGAGCTTGCCATGACCGACCCCTTCACCGCCCCGAATACGGGCCAGACCACCGCCCCGACCGCGTCCGACGACATCTATGACAATGTCGACCTCGAGTCGGCGCGACTGGAGCGGGAGGCGGACGCCCTCCTGACGGACGGCGACGCGGGGCCCTCGGGACCGCGGCCGATTCACGAGGCGGTGCGCGAGGACGCGCAGGCCGCGCGAGCGTGGAGTCGAGAGCGGGCCGAGCGCCTGCGCCGCGCGGTCGAGGACGAGCCGGTCAAGGCGACGCTCTATGCACTCGGCCTTGGCGTTGTCATCGGCATGCTGATCTCGCGTTAGACGCTCAGGCGGGGCCTTCGGCGGGGCGCGCGATCGGCGTCCGGCCGAGGGCCTGGTCCGAGACAAACGGATTGGTGCGACGCTCGGCGCCGAACGTCGAGCCGGGGCCATGCCCCGGTACGAAGGCGACATCGTCCCCCAGCGGCCACAGCTTCGTCGTGACGGAATTGAGCAGGGCGGCGTGATCGCTGCGCGGGAAGTCGGTTCGGCCGACCGAGCCCTGGAACAGGACGTCGCCGACCTGGGCGAACCGGGCCTCGCGATTGAAGAAGATCACATGGCCCGGCGTGTGGCCGGGACAGTGGTAGACGTCCCAGGTTGTCTCCCCCAGCGTCAGCGCATCGCCGTCCGCCAGCCATCGGCTCGGGGTGAAGCTGCGCGCTTCCGGGAGGCCGTACATCCGGCCCTGCTGCGGAATGCCGTCGATCCAGAACTGGTCGTCGGGATGGGGGCCGATGATGTCCAGCCCGGTCTTCTCCTGGATCTCGGCGGCGCCGCCGGCATGGTCGAGGTGGCCGTGGGTGATCCAGATCGCGTCCAGGGTCACGCCCTGTTTCGCCACCGCCGCCAGCAGGGCGTCGACCGATCCGCCGGGATCGATGATCGCGGCCTTCAGGGTTCTGCGGCACCAGACCAGGGTGCAGTTCTGCTGCAGCGGCGTGACCGGGAAGATGGCGACGCCGATCGGGGGAGGGGATTGATCCATGGTCTGCAGATAGCGGCTTCCGCACGGCGCCGAAAGCCGATCCCCTGCGGGTCCACATTGACCTTTGGGGCCGTCCTCGACATAAGGGCGGGCTTCAAGGCGCCGCCTCGCAAGGGCGGCCCTTATTGCTTTACCCACACCGTGCAGCGCCATTCTCAAAGGCGCCGCCCCAGAGCGTCAGAATCCCGACCATGCAAGTCGTCGAAAAGTCCTCCGAAGGCCTCAGCCGCGTCATCGCGGTGACCATCCCCGTCGCGGAGCTTAACCAGAAGCTGGACGCCAAGCTGAAGGAAGTCGCGCCGCAGATGAAGCTCAAGGGCTTCCGTCCCGGCAAGGTGCCGACGTCGCATGTCAAGAAGACCTTCGGCCGCGATCTGATGGGCGAAATCGTCAACGAAGCCCTGAACAGCTCCAGCCAGAAGGCGCTCGACGACGCCAAGGTGCGCCCCGCCGCCCCGGCCGAGATGAAGCTGACCTCGGACATGGACAAGGTCATCGCCGGTCAGGAAGACCTGGCCTATGAAATGGCCCTCGAGGTGATGCCCGACTTCACCCCCGTTGACGTCAAGACGCTGGAGCTGACGCGTCCGACCTACGAGGCGACCGACGCCGACCTCGACGAGGCCCTCACCGAACTGGCCGGCCAGGCCAAGTCGTACGAGGACAAGACGGGCAAGACGGTGAAGGCCGCCGAAGGCGACGAAGTCACCATCGACTTCCTCGGCAAGCTGGACGGCGAACCCTTCGAGGGCGGCGCCGCCGAGGACACCCAGCTGGTGATCGGCTCCAACCGCTTCATCCCCGGCTTCGAAGAACAGCTCAAGGGCGCCAAGGTCGGCGACGAGAAGGTGCTCAACATCACCTTCCCCGAGGACTACCAGGCCGCCCATCTGGCCGGCAAGGCCGTGACCTTCGACGTCAAGGTCAAGGCCATCAAGGCCGAGGCCCCGGCGGTCGTGGACGAGGATTTCGCCAAGCGCATCGGCCTGGAGTCGCTGGACAAGCTCAAGGAGCTGCTGCGCGACAATCTGAACCAACAGTACAAGGGCGCCGCCCGCTTCAAACTGAAGCGCGCCCTGCTGGACGCCCTCGACAAGGGCCACGACTTCCCGCTGCCGCCCAAGATGGTCGAGGCCGAGTTCGAGGGGATCTGGAGCCAGGTCCAGGCTGACAAGGACGCCGGCCGCCTGCCGGAAGAGGACGCCAAGAAGACCGAGAAGAAGCTCAAGGACGAGTATCGCAAGATCGCCGAGCGCCGCGTCCGCCTGGGTCTGGTGCTGGCCGAGATCGGCCGGGCCAACAACGTCCAGGTCACCGACCAGGAGCTCAACAACGCCATCATGAACGAGGCCCGCAACTATCCGGGCCAGGAACGTCAGGTGCTGGACTTCTACCGCCAGAACCCGAACGCCGCCGCCCAGATGCGCGCTCCGATCTACGAGGAGAAGGTCTGCGACCTGATCTTCGATCAGGCCAAGGTGACCGACGGCAAGATCACCAAGGAAGAACTGCTCAAGGAAGACGACGACCTGTGATCATGTTAGGGTTGTGGCTCATCGCATCCGAGTCATAACCCATGATCACTGCTCCGCTTCTTGCGTCGCTGGCGTTGGCGATGGCGCCGCCGGTCGTTCAGGATCCGGTGACGGACCTTTCCGACGTGGTGGTCCTCGGCTCCCGGCGAGACGAGGCGGCCGCAGAGCGGTTCGTCAGCGGCGTAGCTGCGCCGCCTTTCGGTGTTTCGGGCCTGGCGATCTGGGATCGGCCAATCTGTCTGGTGGTCGATAACCTTCGCCCGGCGACGGCGTCGGCGATCCGGGACCGCGTCGCCCAACGCGCCCGGTCCGTGGGCGTCGAAATGGCGGACGGCGACTGCCGGATGAATGTCCTGGTCGTCGCGACCGCTGATGGTCGCATGACCGCGCGAAGTCTGGTTGAGGAAGACATCGGGGCGTTCCGTCCGGCTGGAGAGCTCACGAATCTTGACCAGCGCGCGCTGAGGCGCTTCACCGATGGCGACGATCCCGTTCGCTGGTGGACGGTGTCCCTTCCGGTCGATGTCTTCACCCGCAGGCCGCTCGTGGCGCGCAGGGGAAGCAGTCAGCCTGTTCAGCGCAAGACCCCCGCCTACGCCTACTGGGGCGGCAGCATACGTCAGGTTATGGCGTCGGTCGTCGTCGTCATCGATGCGTCAAAGACCGGCGAGACGCCGCTGGAGGCGTTGGCCGATTACATCGCGTTTGTCGTTCTGGCCCAGGTGGATGCAACCTCGACATTTGACGATAGCGCGACAATTCTGAACCTGTTTCGGGGCGGCCCGTCAGCCGCGGAGCTGACGGCCTGGGACCAAGCCTATCTCACGGCGCTCTATGAGACGCCGGTGACCTGGACGAGCGTTTCCAGGCACAGGCGCGAGATCGCGCGAAGAATGATCACCGGGACGTCAGATCGCGCTGACTGAGCGAGTGCGACTTGCGCGCCCGGCAACCTGTGTCGATATGAGGGGCTGGCGGCGCGCCAGAGCGAGTCGCGCCTCATTCTCCTTTCCAGAAGGCCTGCATGCGCGATCCGATCGAACTGATGAATATGAACCTCGTCCCCATGGTGGTGGAGCAGTCCAGCCGGGGCGAGCGGGCTTTCGACATCTTCTCGCGCCTGCTGCGCGAGCGGATCATCTTCCTGACCGGGCCCTTCGAGGATGGCATGGCGTCGCTGATCTGCGCCCAGCTGCTGTTCCTCGAGTCGGAGAACCCGAAGAAGGAAATCAGCATGTACATCAACAGCCCGGGCGGACAGGTGTCCTCGGCGCTGGCGATCTACGACACCATGCAGTACATCCGCTCGCCGGTTTCGACGGTGTGCATGGGCATGGCCGCCTCGGCGGGCTCGCTGATCCTGACCGCCGGCGCCGCCGGCCAGCGGGTTGCCCTGCCGAACGCCCGCATCATGGTGCACCAGCCGTCGGGCGGCTTCCGCGGCCAGGCCTCGGACATCGAGCGTCACGCCGAGGACATCCGCTACACCAAGCGCCGGTTGAACGAGATCTACGTCCACCACACCGGCCGGACCTATGAGGAGGTCGAGAAGACGCTCGACCGCGACCACTTCATGAGCGCCGAGGAGTCGAAGGCCTGGGGCATCGTGGACCACGTCTACGACAAGCGCGAACAGGCCGAGGACGACGGCGTCAAAACCGTCTGATCCAGGCGTCAATCAGGTCGGGGAGGGCGCGCCGGGGTCGGCGCGCCCTTTTCTTTTGTGCTATCAGGCGGCCATGCAACACACGCGCGAGACCAGCGGGACCGTCGAGGTCGACGGCGAAATCTATGAGTGGGAAATCCGCCGCCAGCCGCAGCCCAAGCCCGGCGGCAAGTGGGAGGGCATGGCCCTGAGCCTGCGGCTGAAGGATTTCAAGCGCGAGGCGGTGGTGCAATTCCCCATGCCGATGCGGCCCAACGGCCGGCCCGACCAGGAGAAGCAGCGCATCAATGTCGAGGCGGTGCGCAACGCCGTGGCCTCGGCCATGGAGGCGGGCTGGGACCCGACCTCGCGCGGCAAGGCCGTGGTCTTCGACGTGGACGCCGACGGGCACTGACGTTCAGGGCCGGCCGGTGAAGACCCGGAAGCCCTGTACGTCGGCGATCTGCAGCATTTCCGTATCGCCGGAGGTGTCGCCATAGGCCGCCGCCAGCCGAAGGTCGTCGCCATAGGCCGCGCGCAGACGACGCACCTTCTCCGCGCCGCGGCAGTTGGGACCGGCGAAAGCGCCGGTGACACGGTCCTCGTCGTCGAACATCAGGGTCGTGCCGAGAAGGGCGTCGGCGCCGAGCCGGCGGGCGAACGGGGCGACGGTGATGTCGGGGCTGGCGGTCACAATCACGCGATGCGCGCCCTTGGCCCCCCAGTCATTCCAGCAGGCGAGGGCGTCGGGGCGGATGAAGCCGTCCCAGATCCGGTCAGCATAACGTTCGGCGTCGGCCTCCAGCGTCGCGCGATCCACGCCCTTGAGGAACTCCCGCACCGAGGCGGCCTTGATCCGGCCCCGGTCGCGATCGCGGGCGTAGCTCGCCACGGCAGGCGCCAGACGCACCAATCCGAGCGCCCAGATCCGTCGGCCGGCGCGCCAGCGGAGGAATTGGGTGAAGCTGTCGCGGATCGTCAGTGTGCCGTCGAAGTCGAATGCGACGATGGCCTGACCCTTGCGAGGCGGCTGGCGAAACGGGTCATCGCTTCCCATGTCAGACATTCGCCGCGATCGCCATCAACAGTGAACCGTCCGCTTCCGCCGCCTGCACCGCTTTCGCGGGGTTGTGGCGGGCGCTGTGATGGGTGATTGTCATTTTTTGAAGACCTTTGCGCCCACTGTTCGGGAATCAAACGCGAGGGAAGCGTGTATGGCCTCATATCGGGGCCATCGCGGGAGTGAGAAGGGTCGATGACCAAAGCCGCCGGCACAGACGCCAAAAGTACCCTCTACTGCTCATTCTGCGGGAAGAGCCAGCACGAGGTGCGCAAGCTCATCGCCGGGCCGACCGTGTTCATCTGCGATGAATGCGTCGAGCTCTGCATGGACATCATCCGTGAAGAACACAAAATCTCGTTCTCCAAGGCCAAGGACGGCGTGCCGTCGCCCAAGGAGATCCGCGAGGTCCTCGACGACTATGTGATCGGCCAGAGCCACGCCAAGAAGGTGCTGAGCGTCGCCGTCCACAACCACTACAAGCGTCTGAACCACGCGACGAAGAACAACGACGTCGAACTGGCCAAGTCGAACATCATGCTGATCGGGCCGACCGGCTCGGGCAAGACGCTGCTGGCCCAGACGCTGGCGCGCATCATCGACGTGCCCTTCACCATGGCCGACGCCACGACCCTGACCGAAGCCGGCTATGTCGGCGAGGACGTCGAGAACATCATCCTGAAGCTGCTCCAGGCCTCCGACTACAATGTCGAACGGGCCCAGCGCGGCATCGTCTACATCGACGAGATCGACAAGATTTCGCGCAAGTCGGACAATCCCTCGATCACCCGCGACGTCTCGGGCGAGGGCGTGCAGCAGGCCCTGCTGAAGATCATGGAAGGCACCGTCGCCTCCGTGCCCCCGCAGGGCGGCCGCAAACATCCGCAGCAGGAGTTCCTGCAGGTCGACACCGCCAACATCCTGTTCATCGTCGGCGGCGCCTTCGCCGGCCTCGAGAAAGTCATCGCGGCGCGCGGCGACGGGGCCTCGATCGGCTTCGGCGCCCGGGTCAAGGAGATCGACGAGCGCCGCACGGGCGACATCCTCAAGGGCGTCGAGCCGGACGATCTGATGCGCTTCGGCCTGATCCCCGAGTTCATCGGCCGTCTGCCCGTTCTGGCGACGCTGGAGGACCTCGACGAACCGGCCCTGGTCACCATCCTGACCGAGCCCAAGAACGCCTTGGTCAAACAGTACAAGCGCCTGTTCGAGATGGAGAACGTCGATCTGACGTTCACCGACGACGCCCTGATCGCGGTGGCCAAGAAGGCCATCACCCGCAAGACCGGCGCCCGCGGCCTGCGCTCCATCCTGGAAGGCATCCTGCTGGAGACGATGTTCGAACTGCCCACTTTCGAGGGCGTCGAGGAGGTCGTGGTCAACGCCGAGGTCATCGAGGGCAAGGCCCAGCCGCTGCTGATCTATTCCGAAACCAAGTCGAAGAAGGCCTCGCCCGACAGCGCGGCCTGACGACGCCGCAAGGCGGAGAGGGCGGGTCCGGACACGGGCCCGCCCTTTTTCATGGGCGGAGTGCGGCCCGGACGTCACAGCGGTCCGGGGACGGCTGTCCGGGCGTGAACGCAGGGCGCGCATGATCTTGCCTGCCATGGGACGGGAGACGCCTCGAACCGCCCCGCGTAAAGCCTGTGGACGCAAGCCCCGGTCTCCGGTCGGTCACGCTTGAACCCCGGCCGATCCGAACCACATACTCATCCGAAGGCCGCCGAACGGCGGGCCGAGTCGATACGGCGGAGCACAGTCGCCCCGAACGCCGGCCCGGCGGGCTTGAGATGAACGAGAGCCCCGGGAAGTACGCATCATGTCCGAGACCAAAACCCTGCCCGTCCTGCCGCTGAGAGACATCGTCGTCTTTCCGCATATGGTCGTGCCGCTGTTCGTGGGGCGCGAGAAGTCCGTCAGGGCGCTCGACGAGATCATGAGGGGCGAGAAGCAGATCCTGCTCGCCACGCAGAAGAACAGCGTCGACGACGATCCGCAGGCCGACGCCATCTATCCGACCGGCGTGCTGGCCACCGTGCTGCAACTGCTCAAACTGCCCGACGGCACCGTCAAGGTGCTGGTCGAGGGCAAGAGCCGGGCGCGCCTGACCCGGTTCACCGACCGCACCGAATATTTCGAGGCCGAGGCCGTCGAGATCGCCGACGAGCCCGGCGAACCCGCCCAGTCCGAAGCGCTGCTGCGCGCGGTGATCGAGCAGTTCGAAAACTATGTGAAGCTGAACAAGAAGGTGCCGCCCGAGGCCCTCAGCTCCATCCCCCAGATCACCGACCCGTCCAAGCTGTCGGACTCGGTCGCGGCCCATCTGTCGGTCAAGATCGCGGACAAGCAGGGCCTGCTGGAGACCGTCTCCGTGCCGTCGCGGCTGGAGAAGGTCTATGGCCTGATGGAGGGCGAAATCTCGGTCCTGCAGGTCGAGAAGAAGATCCGCTCGCGCGTCAAGCGCCAGATGGAGAAGACCCAGCGCGAATATTATCTCAACGAGCAGATGAAGGCGATCCAGCGCGAGCTGGGCGAGACCGACGACAGCCGTGACGAGATCATGGAGCTGGAGAAGCGCATCCGTAAGACGCGCCTGTCCAAGGAAGCCCGCACCAAGGCCGAGGCCGAGGTCAAGAAGCTGCGCAACATGAGCCCGATGTCGGCCGAGTCGACGGTGGTGCGGAACTACCTCGACTGGCTGCTGTCGATCCCGTGGGGCAAGGCCAAGACCCGGCCCATCGACCTCGACAAGGCCGAGGCCATCCTCGAGGAGGACCACTACGGCCTCGAGAAGGTCAAGGAACGGATCATCGAATACCTGGCCGTGCAGGCGCGGACCAACAGCCTGAAGGGGCCGATCCTGTGCCTCGTCGGCCCTCCGGGCGTCGGCAAGACGTCGCTGGCCAAGTCGATCGCCAAGGCGACCGGACGCGAATACGTGCGCATGTCGCTGGGCGGGGTGCGCGATGAGGCCGAAATCCGCGGCCACCGCCGGACCTATATCGGCTCGATGCCGGGCAAGATCATCCAGTCGATGAAGAAGGCCAAGACGACCAACGCCTTCGTCCTGCTGGACGAGATCGACAAGCTGGGAGCCGACTGGCGGGGCGATCCGTCCTCGGCCCTGCTGGAGGTGCTGGACCCG
>JAXHTU010000038.1:0-24953 GCA_034189955.1 Pseudomonadota bacterium
CCGACACCTCGGGCACGCGTTTCGCCCTGCCCAAGGAAGACTTGGCGCGGCTCATCGACAAGACCCGGTTCGCCGTCTCGACCGAGGAGACGCGCTACTATCTGAACGGCCTGTATCTCCACACCGTGGCCGAGGGCGGCATTCCGCTGCTGCGCGCCGTCGCCACCGACGGCCACCGCCTCGCCCTGGCCGAGACCCCGGCCCCGGAGGGCGCCGCCGGGGGTCCCGGCGTCATCGTCCCGCGCAAGACCATCGACCAGGTCCGCCGCCTGCTCGACGACGGCTCGGGCCCGGTCGAGGTCATGGTCAGCCCGCAGAAGATCCGCTTCGAATTCGGCCAGGCCTCCCTGACCTCCAAGGTCATCGACGGCGCCTTCCCCGACTATATGCGGGTCATTCCCAAGGGGAACGACAAGCAGGCCGACATCGACAACGCCGTCTTCGCCTCGGCCGTCGACCGCGTCGCCACCATCTCGGCAGAGAAGAGCCGCAGCGTCAAACTGGCCTTCGACCTCGACCGCGTTACCCTGACGGTGCGCAATATGGAGGCCGGCCAGGGCGTCGAGGAGGTCGAGATCGGGTACTCCGAGGAGCCGTTCGAGATCGGCTTCAACGCCCGCTATCTGCTCGACGTCGCCGGCCAGATCACCGGCGAGACCGCCCACTTCAAATTCGCCGATCCGGCCAGCCCGACCCTGGTGCTCGATCCGGGCGATCCGGGCGTGCAGTATGTGCTGATGCCGCTGCGGGTGTAGGGCCTTGCCGGAGACGCTGACTCTGCGTCAGTCGCCGTCCAAGATGAGATGGGTCGTCGTCGGGTCGCTAGTTTTCGTCGCCATCGGGCTTTGGATGATCGTCTATCCAGAGGGCTACAGTCGTTCTCCGGAGTATATCCGCTTCATTGGCTTCGCTTCGGTGATCTTCTTTGGATTGGCTGCCGTTGCCAGCGTAGGTTCAGTGCTCAAGCCAACCGAACTGGTTCTGGGACCGGATGGGTTTCAGGTCCGGGGCCGCCGGCCAAAGGCCGTCGTGCCGTGGAGTGATGTCGAACGCTTCTTCATCGTCAAGATTCAGCGCACGAAGCTCGTCTCCTATGTCTTGAAGCCGGATGCCAGAGCAGCGCTTCCGGGAGTCGCCTCCCTCAGCGCATCTTTCTCGCTGACCGGAGCTGATGGCCACCTGCCCGCGTACCTCGACCGAACGCCCCAGGAAGTTTGCGAACTGCTCGAAGCTTGGCGCATCCGCTCCGCCAGTTGATGAGCACGGGCGACGGTTGTAAAATTTCCGCTCATCCCGGCGAAAGCCGGGACCCAGTGCTTTCGTTGCGTACGGAGGTTCCGGTTGGCGTTCTTCACCTACATCGTCGCCAGCCAGCGCAATGGAACGCTTTATACGGGCTCGACCGACAACCTGATCAAGCGGATCAACGAACACCGGGCCGGGCGCTTCGGGGGCTTCACCGACAAGTACGGCGTGGCCCTGCTTGTCTGGTTCGAGGTTCACGATACCCGCCATGCCGCTTTCGTCCGCGAGCGCCAGATCAAGGAATGGAAGCGCGTCTGGAAACTCGAGCTGATCGAAAAATCGAACCCCGGCTGGATCGACCTGCTCGATACGTTTGGACTGCCGGACTGAGCTTGGGCAAAAGGACTGGGTCCCGGCTTTCGCCGGGATGAGCGGATTTGTTGTAACCCTTGATCCAGTCCCTCACCCTCACCGACTTCCGCTCCTATGCGGCCGCCACCCTGCCGGTCGCGGCGGGGACGGTGGTGCTGCATGGGCCGAACGGGGCCGGGAAGACCAATCTGCTGGAGGCGCTGAGCCTGTTCACCCCGGGCCGGGGGCTGCGCGGGGCGAGCGCGCCGGAGATGGGGCGGCGCGAGCCGGGCGAGGCCGGCGGCCGGGCTTGGGCCGTGGCGGCGGTGCTGACCGACGGCGAGGACGAGACGAAGCTGGGCACGGGCGTCCACACAGCCGGGGCCGCCCGCCGCATCGTCCGCATCGACGGCGAGACGGCCCAGCCCGGCCGACTGCTGGACCATCTGCGCCCGGTCTGGGCCACGCCGGAACAGGACCGGCTGTTCTCGGACGCGCGGGCCGAACGGCTGAAATTCTTCGACCGGCTGGTGTTCGCCGCCAATCCCGACCACGCCGCCTCGGTCTCGGCCTATGACAAGGCCCTGCGCGAGCGGCTGCGGCTGCTGACCGACGGGGCCGAGGGCCCAAATTCTTCGGGAGGACTGGCGGCCGATCCGTTGTGGCTGGACGCGCTGGAGATTCGCCTCGGCGAGGCTGGCGCCGCGGCCGCCATGGCCCGCGCCGACGCCCTGAAAACCCTCCAGTCGGCCATCGACGCGCGCGGCGATCGGCCCTTCCCCCAGGCCGATCTGGGCCTGTCCGGAGAGGCGGAGAATTTGGCGACGGCCGGGGCGGAGAAATCGACGATTTCGGCGACGCTTCGCGAGGGGTTCGCGAGAATTCGACTACGCGACGCCGCCGCCGGCCGTTCGCTGTACGGCCCGCACCGGTCCGACCTGACCGCCCTGCACCGCGAGAAGAACCGCCCCGCCGCCGAGGGCTCGTCCGGCGAGCAGAAGGCGCTGGTGCTGAACCTGATCCTGGCCCAGATCGCGCGGCTGGCCGACCAGAGCGCGGCGCCCATCCTGCTGCTCGACGAGGCCCCGGCCCACCTCGACACGCGCCGCCGCGCCGCCCTGTTCGACGAGATCCACGCCCTGGGCCTGCAGGCCTTCCTGACCGGCACCGAGGCCGAGCTGTTCGAGCCGCTGCGCGGGCGGGCGCAGTTCGTGCGGGTGGAGGGCGGGGGGCTGACGGTGGAGAGCTGAACCCCTCTCCCAATGGGAGAGGGCTTGAACGCCCAAGAGCCCGCAAGGGCGATGGGCTGCGTGAAAGGGTGAGGGTCGGCTGGTGAAGGGCTTCCGCAAGCCGTAGCCCCTCACCCTTTCGCCTTGCCGATCGCTCCGCTCCCGGAGGCTCAAGCCCTCTCCCGCCGGGAGAGGGACTCCAGAACCCTCACCCGAACTCCGCCTCCAGATCCGACAGCCGTGCGGCCTGGTCCTCGGCGATCAGGGCGTCGAGCAGCGGGTCGATGTCGCCCTCGAGGATCTGCGGCAGGCTGTGCAGGGTCAGGCCGATGCGGTGGTCGGTCACCCGGCCCTGGGGGAAGTTGTAGGTGCGGATGCGCTCCGACCGGTCGCCCGAGCCGACCTGCGACTTGCGCGCGTCGGAGCGGGCGTTGTCCTTCATCTGGCGCTGCATGTCGTAGAGCCGGACGCGCAGGTTCTTCATCGCCTTGTCGCGGTTCACATGCTGCGACTTCTCCGACGAGGTCACCACGATGCCTGACGGGAAGTGGGTGATGCGCACGGCGGAATCGGTCTTGTTGACGTGCTGGCCGCCCGAGCCCGAGGCGCGGAAGGTGTCGATGCGGATGTCCTTGTCCTGGATGTCGATCTCGACGTCCTCGACCTCGGGCAGGACGGCGACCGTGGCGGCCGAGGTGTGGATGCGGCCGCCGGCCTCGGTGGTCGGCACGCGCTGCACCCGGTGGACGCCGCTCTCGAACTTGAGCCGGCCGAACACGCCATCGCCGCTGACGGTGGCGATGATCTCCTTGTAGCCGCCGGCCTCGCCCTCGGTGGCGCTGTCGACCTCGACCTTCCAGCCGCGCGACTGGGCGTACCGCGAGTACATGCGGAACAGGTCGCCGGCGAACAGGGCCGCCTCGTCGCCGCCGGTGCCGGCGCGCACTTCCAGCACGGCCGAGGCGTTCTCGTCGGCATCGCGCGGGGCCAGCAGCAGGGCGACGTCGCGCTCCATGTCCGGCAGGGTCTCGCGCAGGGTCTGCAGCTCGTCCGCCGCCATCTCGGCCATTTCCGGATCGGCGGCCATCGCCTCGAGGTCGGCCATCTCGGCCCGGGTCTTCGCCAGCGCCATGACGGCGTCGGCGACGGGCTTCATCTCGGCGTGCTCCCTGGACAGGCGCACGATCTCCTGACCGTCGCTGGCCGCGCCCATCCGCGCCTCCACCTGGTGGAAGCGGTCGAGCACCTGATCGAGCCGGGCCTGGGGCAGTCGCAAGGGAAGGATGTCCTCGGATGGAAAAAGAGGGGGAGCCTTAGCGCGGGGGCCGGTGATCTGTCGATGGACGGCCGGGCAACCAATTGCGCGGGCCCGCCTTTCATCGGAGAAGCAGGCTGCGGCAACGCCTGGGGGCGCATGGACACCTTTCTCGTTTTTCTGCTGGTCGGCTTCCTCGCCCAGTCCGTCGATGGCGCCCTGGGCATGGCCTATGGCGTGGTTTCGAACACAGTCCTGCTGGCCGTCGGCGTGCCGCCCGCGGCGGCCTCGGCCAGCGTCCACGCCGCGGAGGTGTTCACCACCGGGGCCTCGGCCAGTTCCCATGTGCTGCACAAGAACGTGTCGTGGCGGCTGTGGGCGCCGCTGACGGTCGCCGGGGTCATCGGCGGGGTTCTCGGCGCCTACGTCCTGTCCGGCATCGAGGGCAACGCCATCAAGCCCTTCATCCTCGTCTATCTGGCGGTCGTCGGGGTGTGGATCATCCTGCGCGGCCTGAAGGACCGGGAGACCCGCCACATCCGCAGCTTCTGGGGTTTTCCGCTGGGTCTGGTCGGGGGCTTCATGGACGCCATCGGCGGCGGCGGCTGGGGTCCGACGGCGACCACCGCGCTCGTCGGCGCCGGCAAGGAGCCGCGCATGGCCATCGGCACGGTCAATGCGGCCGAGTTCTTCGTCACCGTGGCCATCTCCGCGACATTCGTCTGGGCGCTGGTCACGGGTCACTGGCAGGAGGCGGGCGCGCTGATGGATCACGCGACGGCGGTCGGCGGCCTGGTCGTCGGCGGCCTGATCGCCGCCCCGTTCGCCGGCCTTATCGCCCGCAAGGTGCCGACCCGGATCCTGACCCTGGTGGTCGGCGGGCTGATCGTCGTCCTCGCCGCCTATCAGGCGCTGCAACTGGCGGGCGTCGTCCCCTAGGCCGGAGCCGTATCGAGGAAGCTGGGCCGTGTCTCCAGCGCCGCCTCCAGCGCCACAAGCCCCGGACGCCCGGTCCGCCAGTCGAAGTCCGGATGGCGGAAGCCGATCCAGCTGACCGCCACGCCGGCGGTGATCACGCCCATGTCGAGGCGCCCGGCGTCGGGCCCCGCCGCCTCGAGCCCGTCCAGCGCCCGGCCCATATGGGTCGTCCAGCGCGCGATCCACGACGGCGAGCGTTCGTTCTCGGGCCGACGCTTTTCGAGCACCAGTTTGACGCCCATCTCCAGCGCGCCGTTGGCCAGCGTCTCCAGCCGCCGCACCCGCAGCCGCTCCGGCCCGCCCTCGGGCAGCAGCCGCGGCCCGGTCCCGATGGCGTCCAGATATTCGCAGATCACCGGGCTGTCGTTCAGCGGCAAACCGTCCTCCGCGATCAGGGTCGGGACCTGGACCAGCGGATTGGACGCCAGCAGTTCGGGGGCGTTGGCGTAGGGATCGACCGCGATCTCCTCGATCCGGCCGGCGAGCCCCTTCTCGCGGGCCACGATCCGGCATTTGCGGGCGAAGGGCGAGGGGCCGGTGATGTACAGCTTCATGCTCAGCGCCTTTCGATGGTCACGCCGTCCGGCGCGGTGAGGGCGTCAAGGCGGGCCTGCGCCGCCGCATCGCCCAAGGCGTGGGCGCGCATGAAGTCGACGGTCGTGGCGGCGATCAGCTCGAAATCAGCCGCATCGGCGTTGCCGACGAGGCTATGGTCGCCATCGGCGAAGGTCATCAGCATCTTGTCGCCCGCCGCGCTGGTGTCGAACGCGGCGCGGTGGTCGAGCGGATCGGTGACGAAACCCTCGACCAGATCGGCGTCCCCCGTGACGATCAGCGTGGGGGTCGTGACCGTCGAGAAGGTTGACGGGTTGATCAGGTCCGGGATCAGGCCCGGCGTCGACAGCGCCACGACGGCGGTGATGTCCGGGTCGCCTTGGGGTCCGGCGATGGTGACGGCGCCCGCCTGCATCAGGGCGTTCAAGGAACCGAACGAATGGCCCGCGCCGATCAGGGGCTTGCCCGGGTGCGACGCCTTCACATAGCCGCGCACCACCGCCAGATCGGCGATGCGGCTGATAAAGATGGTCTGCGGCGTCGCCGCGGCGCGCTGCGGATGCTGCATCGAGTCGGTGTGGAGCGGCGCCACCACGGTGAAGCCGTGTGCGGTCCAGTAGGTGATCATCCGGTGATAGGCGGAGGGCTGGGAGCCCCACCCGTGACCGAAGACGATCACCGCCTGCTCGTTTTCCGCCTGCCAGACGCTGACATCGATGGTGCGACCGTCGGGCAACGGAAGCTGGATATGGGTCGCCGGAGACGACGCCGCGGCGGCGGGGGCGTCCTGGGCGAAAACGGCGGCGGCCGGGGCGAGACCCAGTGAAAGCGCGAGCGCGAAGGCGGTCGTGGCGCGACGGATCATGAAACGTCCCCTGTCGAATACCCCGATCGACTAGCGCAGGTTTTCCGGTCCTGCCAGAGGCTATTCCGCCGCCTCGAAGGCGGGTTCCCCGGCGGCCTTGCGGGCGGCGTCCAGTTCGGCGGCCTTGGCCTCGACCAGCCCGACGATGTGCTCGATCATCCCCTCATTGGCCAGTTTGTGGGCGATCTTGCCGTTCATATAGACCATGCCGGCGCCCTTGCCGCCGCCGGTGAAGCCGACGTCGGTGTACAGCGCCTCGCCGGGTCCGTTGACCACGCAGCCGATGATCGACAGCGACATGGGCGTGGTTACATGGGCCAGCTTTTCTTCAAGGATGCCTACCGTCTCGATGACGTTGAAGCCCTGACGCGCGCAGGACGGGCAGGCGATGATATTGACCCCGCGGTGGCGCAGGCCCAGGGATTTCAGGATGTCGAAGCCGACCTTGATCTCCTCCACCGGATCGGCGGCGAGCGAGACGCGGATGGTGTCGCCGATCCCGGCCCACAGCATGTTGCCCATGCCGATGGCCGACTTGATGGTGCCGGAACGCAGCGGCCCCGCCTCGGTGACGCCGAGGTGCAGGGGGCAGTCGATGGCCTCGGCCAGCTGCTGATAGGCGGCGACGGTCAGGAAGGGGTCCGAGGCCTTCACCGAAATCTTGAACTCGTGGAAGTCGTGGTCCTGCAGGATGCGGGCGTGGTTGAGGGCGCTCTCGACCATGGCCTCGGGGCAGGGCTCGCCGTATTTTTCCAGCAGCTCGCGCTCCAGCGAGCCGGCGTTGACGCCGATGCGCATCGAACAGCCGTGGTCCCTGGCCGCCTGGACCACTTCGCGGACGCGGTCGGGCGAGCCGATGTTGCCCGGGTTGATGCGCAGGCAGGCGGCGCCGGCCTGGGCGGCCTCTATGCCGCGTTTGTAGTGGAAATGGATGTCGGCGACGAGCGGGACGCGGGCCTCGCGCGCGATCTGGCGGAAGGCGGCGGTCGACTCCTCGTCGGGGCAGGAGACGCGGACGATGTCGGCCCCGGCCTCTTCCAGCTGGCGGATCTGGCCGATCGTCGCCGCCGCGTCCGAGGTCGGGGTGTTGGTCATCGACTGGACGCTGATCGGCGCATCGCCGCCCACGGCGACGGAGCCCACCATGATCTGGCGGCTCTTGCGGCGCTCGATATGGCGCCAGGGACGGACGTGGGTGTGGTCGAGGCTCATGTCGGCGACAACATAGGCTTCCGATTGCGGCATGGCCACGACACAGGAGTCGCGGCTCAGCCTCCGGTCGCGCCGGCGACGGCGGTCTGCACCGGAGTCGCGGCCTGAAGCTGGGCCTCGGCCTGGGCCTGGACGGCGGCGGTGCGCGCCGCCTCGGTGCGGGCCGTTGCGGCGGCGGCGGCCTGCCGGCCCAGCGTCTGCGCGCGCGCGTTCAGACGCTCCAGCGGCGTCTGGGTCGCCTCCAGCGCGCCGCCGTGCTCGCCGTTCAGATAGACGTCGAAGGCCGAGACGTCCTGGACCTCGACCGTGGCCGCGACCCCCGCCGGGGCGCGCCAGGCGTCGCCCGCGGCCAGCTGCCGGGCGAACAGCACCCGCCCGTCGCCCATGCGGATGATCAGATAGGCGGACTTGCGCGCCTGCAGCACCACGTTCGAAGCGCTGGCCGCCGCGCCGTAGATGGCGCCGCGCGGATTGAACGCCTTCTGCACCGGCGGGGCGCTGGCGGCGGCGGCGGCGAGGCCTTCCGGCGAGGCCGGATCGAGACCGGTCAGCTCGGTCTCAAGGCCCGGCGTGATGTAAAGGGCCGGCACCGTCTGGTCCGGCGGGGCCGGATGCGGGGCGGTCAGTCGCATGGCCTGGGCCTGACCCGGGACGGCGCCGAGGGTCCAGCTCTCCGGCACCGCGGCGATGTCCGAAGGCTCGGGCGCGCGCATCAGGCTGACCCGCTGGAACACGTTCCAGCCGACCACCGCCAGAACCAGCGCCAGACCGGCCGCGATCAGGCGCGGCGAATAGCGTTTGACCTCCTCGAAGGCGACGCCGACCGGCGGCTGCAGCGGCACCGAAGGATCGGGGCTTTCACGTTTGAAGCGCTCGACCGCCAGCTGCTCGTCGAGGCCGAGAGCCGCGGCGTAGGCGCGGACGTAACCGATAGAGAAAACGCGGTTGGGCAGCACCGAAAAATCGTTTTGCTCCAGCGCGGTCAGATAGCGTGCGGGCACCCGGGTGACGCTGGAAAGCTCGGCCAGGGAGCGTCCGGACTGGGTGCGGGCGAGGCCCAGGGCCTCACCCAGAGTCGGCGCATCCGCGACGGACGGAACCACGTCCTTCCAGTCGGGATGGTCCCGAAGCTCTTTCGGGGCGTTCCCCGCATCCAGCGCCATTCGGCCTGACCCCATAACCGGCGCGCCCGAAGAATTCACGCACGCCGTACTCGAACCCGGGGCCTGTACCATATCGGGATGACAGTTAGGGTCGGCCCCCGCGGACCCCCCGGCTCCGGCTTGTGGATAACTCATTAGAGTTGACCGATCAACGATTTGTTAGGCATCCGGCCGTTTCGGGCCCCGATGTTTCAGATCGTGATGTTCAATTTCCGGGCCAGGGATTCGAGCTCGCCCCGGATCGAACCGGAGGACGACCCCAGCAGATTGGCCATGCCCCGCCGGGCGGCCGGCAGGTCGGCCGACAGGATCATCCGCTTGACCGGCCCGACGCCGCCGGCGGGAGCCGACAGCCGGGTGTAGCCCAGCGTCAGCAGGGCGAAGGCCTCCAGCGGCCGCCCCGCCAGCTCGCCGCAGACCGAGACCGGGGTGCCGGTGTCGGCGCATTTCTTCTGGATCTCCGCGAGGGCCCGCAGCAGCGGCGGCGACAGCGGGTCGTAGCGATCCGAAACCAGCGGATTGGTCCGGTCGGCGGCGAACATGTACTGGAACAGGTCATTGGTGCCGACGGAGACGAAGTCCGTCAGCGGCAGCAGGGCGTCGAGGTGCCACAGCAGGGACGGGCATTCGATCATCGCCCCGACCCGCAACAGGGCCGGAAGGGCCCGCCCGCGCCGCCGCGCCCAGTCGCATTCGACATCCACCAGCTCGCGGGCGGCGCGAAACTCGTCGACCGTGGCGATCATCGGAAACATGACGCGCAGCTCGCGCCCGGCCGCCGCCGCCAGCAGGGCGCGCAACTGCAGCCGAAGCAGACCCGGCCGGTCGAGACCGAGGCGGATGGCGCGGCGACCCAGGGCGGGATTCTCCTCCCGCTCGGTCTCCAGATAGGGCAGGACCTTGTCGCCGCCGATGTCGAGGGTGCGGAAGGTGACCGGCCGGTCGCCGGCGGTGTCGAGCACCAGCTTGTACAGGGCGGTCTGGCTGTCGAGGCGCGGCAGTTCCTCCGACACCATGAACTGGAATTCCGTGCGGAACAGGCCGATGCCCTCGGCCCCGGTGGCGTCGAGGTGCTCCAGATCGACGGCGAGGCCGGCGTTGGTCAGCAGGGTGATCCGCGTCCCGTCGCGGGTGACGGCGTCGACGTCGCGCAGGCGGGTGAACTCGGCCTGGCGTTCGCTGCGCACCTCGATGCGCGACTGGACCGCCGCCAACATGTCCGGGCGCGGCCGCAGATAGGCCTCGCCGCTCTCGCCGTCGACGATGACCAGATCGCCTTCCGACAACCGGTCGCGCAGTCCCATCAACCGGCCGACGCAAGGAATCTGCAGCGCCCGGGCGACGATGGCGGCGTGGCTGGCGGCCGAGCCCTCCTCCAGCAACAGGCCGCGGATCTTGTGCCGGGGGTATTCCAGCAGGTCCGCCGGCCCGAGATTGCGCGCCACCAGGATGGCGTCGTCCGGCAGATCGCGCTCGCCGGGTTTGTCACCCGCCAGCACCCGCAGCAGACGGTTGGCCAGGTCCTCGAAATCGTGCAGCCGCTCGCGGATATAGGGATCCCGCGCGGTGGCGAAGCGGGCGCGGTGCTCGTTGCGGACCCGGTCGACCGCGGCTTCGGCGGTCAGGCCGGTGCGCACCGCCTCCTCCAGCGACCGGTTCCAGCCCCGGTCGTCGGCGAACATGCGGTAGGTCTCGAGCACCTCGAACGACTGGCCGGCCAGCTTGCCGGGCCCGCCCTCCAGCATGGAGTCGATATTGGCCTTCAGCCCGACCAGGGCCTCGCGCAGACGGATCTCCTCGACCTGCTGGTTCTCGGCCAGCAGATTCTCCGGCGGCACCGGCGCCTCGTGCAGGACCACGTGGCCGAAGGCCAGGCCCTCGGCGAAGCGCTGGCCCTTCAGACGTTCGGGGCGGTGCGGCGCCACCTCGATGTCGCGCAGCTCGTCCTGGGCCAGCAACTCGCCCGAGGCCACCGTCTCGGCCAGGACCATGGCGATGGTCTGGATGTCCTCGACTTCCTCGTCGTCATAGCGCCGCTCGGAGCGGTTCTGCACGACCAGCACGCCGATGGCCCGGCCGCCGCGCAGCAGCGGCGCGCCGAGGAAGGCGTGATAGGGATCCTCGCCCGTCTCCGGTCGGTAGGCGAAGCTGGGGTGGGACGGGGCGTCCGACAGGCTGATCGGCTCGGCCGTCCGCGCCACCTCGCCGACCAGGCCCTCGCCGGGCCGCAGCCGGGTGGTGTGAACCGCTTCCGGCTTCAGGCCCTGGGTGGCGAACAGCTCCAGCTCGCCCGAGGCGCGCCGCAGATAGATCGAGCAGACCTCGGCCACCATCGACTGGGCGATGATGCGGACGACCTCGTCGAGGCGTTGCTGCGCCGGCGCCGCCCCCGCCATAGCCTCGCGGATCTGGCGAAGGAGGTTTCGCGGACCCCTCGTCGTCAATCCGCCAACCGGCATGGCCCCTCCAGAAGATCAGCGCCGCAGATGGGCGCCGTCACGCTTGTTTTCTAGACCGCTTCCAGCCCGTAGGCGGAATGAAGCGCACGGACGGCCAGTTCCGCATAGGCCGCATCGATCAGTACGCTGATCTTGATCTCCGAGGTCGAGATGGCCTGGAATTTGACCCCCTTGTCGGCCAGGGCCCGGAACATGGTCTGGGCCACGCCCGCATGACTGCGCATGCCGACGCCGACGACCGAAACCTTGGCCACGTCCTCGTCGACGCGCAGTTCCTCGAAGCCGATCTGGTCCTGGGCCGCGCGCATCAGCTCGGCCGCACGCTGGGCGTCTCGCCGGCCGGTGGTGAAGGTCAGGTTGACCGCCCCCTCGCTGCGCGCCTGGCTTTGCACGATCATGTCGACGTTGACATTGGCCTCGGCCAGCCGGGTGAAGACATCGGCGGGCGCCTCGACCCGGTCGGACAGGCCCAGCAGGGTGATGCGGGCCTCGTCGCGGCTCATGGTCACCCCGGATACGATGCGTTTTTCCACGATTTCCTCCTCGTCGCAGATCAGGGTGCCGGCGCCGGCGGGCAGACGCCCGTGTTCGTCGGGCTCGATGAAGCTGGACAGGACCCTTATCGGGACCCGTTTCGCCATGGCCAGTTCCACCGAGCGCGTCTGCAGCACCTTGGCGCCCAGCGAGGCCATCTCCAACATCTCCTCATAGGAGACCTTTTCGAGGCGGCGGGCCCGGGATTCGATGCGCGGGTCGGTCGTATAGACCCCGTCGACGTCGGTGTAGATATCGCACGGGCAATCCAGGGCGGCGGCCACCGCCACCGCCGAGGTGTCCGAACCGCCGCGGCCCAGGGTCGTGATGCGTCCGTCGCGGGTCACGCCCTGGAAACCCGGCACCACGGCGATCTCGCCCTTGTCGAGGGCGGCGCCCAGCACCTCGCCCGGCACCTCCTCGATGCGGGCCCGGCCATGGGCCTCGTCGGTCAGGATCGGGATCTGCCAGCCCATCCAGCTGCGGGCGTTCAGGCCCATGTTGCGCAGGGTCAGGGCCAGCAGGCCCGAGGTCACCTGCTCGCCCGAGGCGACCACCACGTCGTATTCGTCATCCGACATCGGCAGGCCCTGGGCAGGCCGGCCGGCGCCGTCGGTCCAGGCCACCAGTTCGTTGGTCTTGCCCGCCATGGCCGAGACGACCACCGCGATCTTCTTGCCCGTCGCGGCCTCGGCGGCGACGATGCGGGCGGCGCGGCGGATGCGCTCGAGGTCGCCCATCGAGGTGCCGCCGAACTTCATCACCAGTCGCGTGGTAGCAGGCCGCGTCATCGTGGCGTTTCGCCCCATCTTGCGTGGAAGGCCGCGTGGGTTCATCCCTCGGCCCATGGTCGCTTCTAACGACACGGTATCAGTGCGCAAACCCCAAAGCGGCGGCGACTCCGGCGAGCGCGCCGCGGGCCCGTCGATCGACCCGGCCGACGTGGCGCGTTTCTCGGCCCAGGCCGCCGAATGGTGGGACGCGCGCGGGCCGTTCGCGCCCCTGCACCGGTTCAACCCGGCCCGCCTCGCCTTCGTCCGCGACCGCGTCGCCGAACGCTTCGGCCGCGACATCCGGGGCCGCGAGCCGTTCGCCGGCCTTAGCCTGCTGGACGTGGGCTGCGGCGGCGGTCTGATCGCCGAGCCGATGCGGCGCATGGGCTTCGCCGTCACCGCCCTCGACGCCTCGGCCGAGAATATCGGCACGGCCCGGGTCCACGCCGAACAGATGGGCCTCGACATCGCCTATCGCGCCGCCACCGTGGAACAGCTCGAGGCCGAAGGCGCCGGCTCCTTCGACGTCGTCCTGACCATGGAGGTGATCGAGCATGTCGCCGATCCGGAAGCCTTCGTGCGCACCTGCGCCCGCCTGGTGAAGCCCGGCGGGCTGATGATCGTCGCCACCCTGAACCGCACCCTGAAGTCGCTCGCCCTCGGCAAGGTGGCGGCGGAATATGTGCTGCGCTGGGTGCCGGCGGGGACGCACGACTGGCGCCAGTTTCTCAAGCCGGACGAGATCCGGCTGATGCTGTCCGGAGAGCCCGTCGCGGTCAGCGGCCCGTACGGCCTCGTCTATAATCCGCTGACCGACCGGTGGAGCGAAAGCGACGACGCCGACATCAACTACATGATGGTCGCGAGCCGGGACTGAACGCGGTTCACCGGGCGTTCATGGACCTGACCTCGAAGTAACGGGACAGCCAAGCTTCGTGGTGAGATGAAAGGGTTCCTTTCGCCTCCCAATGCCGGAACCCGACCATGAAACGCCTCCTCGTCCTCGCCGCCGCCTCCGCCGCCCTGATGACCTCGGCCTGCGTCACCGTCATCGACGCCGACACCGACGACCTGTCGTGGCACGGCGAGAACGCCCAGCCGTTCGACCAGGCCCGCGCCGACTGCCGCGCCTCGACCGGCAAGAGCCAGCACAGCGACGCCTTCCGCGACTGCATGGCCGCCAAGGGCTGGACCCGCGGCTAGGACTTTACAGCCGGCGGATCATGTAACGGGCGTCCGGGCCGTAGCCCGACAGCTTCGCCGCCATATCCGCCGTCTCCACGACGGTGAAGCCGCGCCTTTCCCAGAAGGGCGCGGCGTCATTCACGGCGACGAGCGCGATCGCCGGCCATCCGGCCGTCTTCGCCGATCGCGCCAGTTGCTCGATGACCGGCGCCGTCCACCCGCCGCCGCGCGCGTTCGGGTGCAAGGCCAGATCGTGCAGGTACAGGACGTCGGCGTCGGCCGGGATCGTCTCGATCAGGGTGTTCAGCGCCGGCGCGTCGCCTTCCCGCCACGGATAGGCGACGAGATAGCCCTTCACCGCTTCGTCCGCCCCGGCCAGAACGAAACAGCCGCCGGGGTTGAGCGCCAACCGGTTCTCGAAACAGTCCCGCCCCTCGAAATGATCGGGGAAGCCGAGGCCGGCGACCGCCGCGACGGCGTCCAGATCGCCGGCCCGCATCGGCCGCCAGTTCAGCCCATTCTCGCTCAGAGGGGGCAGCGGGTGTTCAGCGGGGCCGCCGCGAAATTCCATTCCATGCTCCTGGCCCGCCCGTCGATCTCGCCCTCGATCCGGGCCGTCAGGGCGTCGCCGTCGCGTTCATAGATGACGCGCGTCGGAAAGTCGTTTTCCGGATTGGCGAAGACGGCCCGGCGCGGACCGCTTTCGACCAGCAGAAAGGCCGTCGGCGGGGCCCCGCCCGGCTGGGCGACATAGGCGAAGCCGTTGGGCGTGGAGCCGATGTGGGAGACCTCGAACGAGACGTCGCCGCCAGACAGGGTCACGGCGTGGCCGACGCTGAGCCCTGCGCGCGGATCGCTCCACGCCTCCGAGGCCTCGCGACCCTGCGAACAGTCCAGCCAGTAGCCGGCCATCCACGACAGGTCGGGCGACGGCGCGGGCGTGCTCTGCATCAGAACGGCGGCGAGAATGGCGGCGGTCGGCATCGGTCAAATCCCCTCTGGTCGATGACCGGAGCCTAGGACTGTGACAGCGGCCCCGGCTTGTAGGATTGCGACGCGAGACTGCGCGCCAGCCCGACCTGCTCCCGCGCCCATTCGGTGGCGGTGCAGCCGAGAAAACGCCTGAAATCCCGCGCCATCTGCGGCTGATCGAAATACCCCGCCTCAAGACCCGCCTCCAGCCAGCCCATGGCTTCCGGCCCGGCCGCGTGATCGAAGACCCGGCGGAAACGCAGGACCGAGCGCAGGATACGCGGCGGCACGCCGACCCGGTCGCGGAAGCGGCGCTGCAGGGCGCGCTGTTCCCCGGGCGAGCGGACCGGGGCGGGGCGATCGTCTTCCACCGCCTCGATCTCCGACCGTATGATCGGATCGATCGACCAGTCCGCGGCCCGTCGTTGATCTTCCAGCCAACGGATCATGCGTTCGACCTGGGCGGCGGGTTCGCCGGCCGGCGGCTGAACCCCGGCAAGACGCTCGACCATATCCAGCCGACGGTCGGTCGCCTCGACCAGCGGCCGGCCCAGCCAGTCGCGCGCGCCGTCCGGCTCGAAGCGGACGGCGACGAGTTCGATCGGGCCGACCGGCCGAAGCGCCAGCGGCCGGGTCATCTGGCCGGCGAACAGGGCGCGGGGCTGGATCCGGAAGACGCCGTCCGCGCCCTGCTCCTCATAGGGAGCCCCGATATCGACGACCAGCTCCGGACAGCCGTCCGGGGCGATGCGCTGGACGGTGCGTTCCGGCGCCGGGGCGGAATAGGTCCAGATCACCCGCACGAAGGGCCGCAACGAGGCCGGCGGCTCGAACTCCTGATACTGATCCCCAGACCCCGGCATGCCGCCTCAGTTCAGCCGGGAGGGATCGGGCGGCAGCGGCGGCAGGGCGGCGCAGGGCACGCCGTCCTCCTTCAGCTTGCGCACCTCGGCCGGCGTGGCCTCGCCATAGATCTCGCGTTTCTCGGACCGGCCCTCGTGGATGTCGCGGGCCTCGCGGGCGAAGGCGTCGCCGACATAGTCGAAATTGCGCTCGACGTGGCTGCGCACCTCGCGCGCCGCCTGCATGACCATGGTCTGCATCCGGGCGAGATCGGGGGCGGGATCGGCCTTGCGGGTTCCCGCCACGGCCGGAGCCATGATCTGTTTGCTGACCGCGTGCGAGCCGCACACCGGGCATTCGACCAGGCCTCGCGCGGCCTGGTCGTCATAGTCCGCCGAGGCGCCGAACCAGGCTTCGAAACCATGGCCGTCGTCGCACTGGAGGGCGTAGCGGATCATGCGGGCGCCGCGAACTCGCGGTCGTGGGTCAGTTGCGGCACCGCGGCCCGCGCCTTCGCCACCGCCTCCAGGTCGAGGGTGGCGAACAACACGCCGGGCGCGTCGTCGTCCAGCCGGGCCACCACCTCGCCCCAGGGCGCCACGACCATCGAACGGCCCCAGGTGCGCCGGCCGTCCTCATGCTCGCCGGCCTGGGCCGGCGCCAGCACATAGCAGCCCGTCTCAATCGCGCGCGCCCGCAGCAGCGTCTCCCAGTGCGCCTGTCCGGTCGGTACGGTGAAGGCGGCCGGCACGGCGATCATCGCCGCTCCGGCCTTGGCCAGGGCGCGATGCAGCTGCGGGAAGCGGACGTCGTAGCAGATCGTCAGACCCAGCCGCCCCCAGGGGGTGTCGGCGACCACGGCGCCGTCGCCGGGCCGGATCGCCGCGCTCTCGCGCCAGCGCTCGCCCGTCGGCAGGTCGACGTCATAGACATGCAGCTTGTCGTAGGTCGCGACCACGCCGCCCTTGTCGTCGATCAGCAGCGACCGGTTGGCCGCCCGGTCGTCGCCGTCGTGGCCTGATTTGACGATCGCCGAGCCGATCAGCAACCAGATCTCCAACTCGCGAGCGAGATCGCGGAGGCGGCCGACGACCTCGTCGCGATCCGCCGTCTCCAGCATGGCGTCTCGTCGCGCCCGGTCCTGGATCAGGAAGTTGGTCGCCTCGGGGGTCAGGACCAGCTTCGCACCGCCGGCCGCGGCCTCGCGGATCATCGGCTCGACGTGGGCGAAAGCCGCCGCCGGGCTGGCCGGCGTCCGGGTCTGGATCAGGGCGATCGGGACAGTCGTCATGCCGCCAGCATTGGGTCCAGCTCGCCCTTGCGGTCAAGCGCATGCAACTCGTCCGAGCCGCCGACGTGCTTTTCGTCGATGAAGATCTGCGGGAAGGTCATGCGGCCGCCGGAGCGCTGGATCATCTCCTGCTTCTTCTGCGGGTCGTTCGACGCGACGATCTCGGTGAATTCCGCGCCCTTCCGGTCGAGCAGCGCCTTGGCGGCGATGCAATAGGGGCAGCCCGGTTTGGTGTAGATGACGATGTCGGCCAAGGGGAACTCCAGTTTATGTAACGGCTATGTAGGCATTTCCCGCGCCGTCCGCACCCGGGCGATGACGGCCAGGTCGACGGCGCGGGCGCCGGCCCCGGTCAGCGCGCGGGCGCAGGCCTCGGCGGTGGCGCCCGTGGTCAACACGTCGTCGACCAGAAGGATGCGGCGGCCCCTGATCCGGCGCCGCCCTTCCTCGCTCACGGCGAAGGCCTTGCGGACATTGAGCCGCCGCCCCCGCGCCGACTTGCCGCCCTGGGTCGTCGTATGGGTCTGCCGGACCAGGGCGTCGGGCAGATAGTCCAGGCCCGCCGCGCGCGCCAGCGGCCGGGCGATCTCGGCGGCCTGGTTGAAGCGCCGCGACAGCAGGCGGAAGCGATGCAGCGGCACGGGCACGACGGCGTCGGCCGCCTCCAGCAGGGGCGCGGCCGAGCGGCTCAGCCAGCGCGCGAACAGCGGAGCGTAGGGCTGGTGATCGCCATGCTTGAACTTGAGGATCAGCCCTCGCGAGGCCTCGTCATAGACACAGGCGGCCCGCGCCCGCTCGAAGGCGTACGGTTGCGCCAGACAGGCGGCGCAACGGGCCGCGGCGAAGACGCCGCCGTCCATCTCGAACCCGGCCCCGCAGCCGTCGCAAACCGGATCCTCGAGGAAGACAACCCGGCTCCAGGCGTCCGCGGTCAGCCCGGCCGTGGCGGTCGCCTCCGGGCTGTCATGGGCCAGCGGCGGCATCAGCAGATCGGCGGCTCCGCGCCCCAGCAGACGCAGTCCCAGAAAGACCCGCGACCGGCCCGCTTCCAATCGCTCGCGCCAGCCCCCATCCTGATGCGTCATGAACGCCTCCCCCGGTCCGCCCGAAATCTTCGACAGCCGACGCCGCGCGGCGAAACTGGCGCGGGGGGAGTCCTCCTTCGCCGCCGCCGACTTCCTGCACGTCCGGGCCGCCGAGAATGCGGTGCACAGCCTGGAGGTCATCCTGCGCGACTTTCCGCAGGTCGTCGACCTGTCGGCGCGGCCGGGTCCCTTCGCGCGGCGGCTGGCCGACAGCGCGACGGCGGGCCGGGTCGGCGCGGTCGAGGTCGTCGGCGACGGGACGGCCCGGGCGGCCCCCGGCGCGGCGCCCCTCGGCCTGCCGGACCAGTCCCGCGACCTGATCGTCTCCCTGATGAGCCTGCACTGGGCCAACGACCTGCCCGGCGCCCTGACGCAGATCCGCCGCGCCCTGCGGCCCGACGGCCTGTTCCTCGGCACGCTGCTGGGCGCCGGGACGCTGAAGGAGCTGCGCGGGGTCCTGACCCAGGCCGAGCTGGAGGTGCGCGGCGGGGCCCAGGCGCGGGTCTCGCCCTTCGCCGACGGCTTCGACGGCGCCGCCCTGCTGCAGCGGGCCGGCTTCGCCCTGCCGGTCGCCGATGTGGACCGGCTGACCGTGCGCTACTCCGACCTGTACGCCCTGGTGCGCGACCTGCGGGCCATGGGCGAGACCAACGCCCTGGCCGGACCCATCCGGCCGATGACCCGGGGCATGCTGGCGCGGGCGGCCGAGATCTACGCAGAACGCCACGGGGAGTCCGACGGGCGCATCCCCGCGACCTTCGAGATCATCCATCTGGCCGGCTGGGCCCCGCACGAAAGCCAGCAGAAGCCTTTGCCGCGCGGTTCGGCCAAGGTCCGGCTGGCGGACGCCCTGGGCGTGAAGGAATGGACCGGCGAAGAGGACTGAGCCGCGCTCAGCCTGCGCCGATGGCGGCGGTCACCCTCGCCGTCGTCGCGCTGAACACATTGGCAAGCGACCCGGCGAAGACCGTGAAACACCCGATAACGATCAGGGCCACCAGGGCGGCGATCAGTCCGTACTCGATCGCGGTGGCGCCGCGGGTGTCGTCCAGAAACCGTGAGAGCACCAATCGCATGACGCCCTCCTTCGGCGGCTAGAGCAGGTCGCGCAGCCAGGCGACGAGGGGTTCGTCGGCCGGAGGCATCGGATAGTCGGCCAACTGGTTCGGCCGCACCCATTTCAGCGCCGCGTGCTCGCGGTTCCGAACCGCGCCCGACCAGCGGCGGCACAAATACAGTGGCATCAACAGGTGAAACGAATCGTAAGCGTGACTGGCGAAAACGAACGGCGCCAGGCAGGCCTCGTTCACATCAATGTCCAGCTCTTCCTTCAGTTCGCGGATCAGCGCCGCCTCGGGCCGCTCGCCGGCCTCGACCTTGCCGCCCGGAAACTCCCACAGCCCGGCCAGCTGCTTTCCCTCCGGCCGCTGCGCGATCAGCACCCGCCCGTCGGCGTCGATCAGGGCCACGGCGACGACGAGGACGGTGGGGAGGGTCAAGGCTGTCGTCCGGCGAAAAAGGTGGCGAGGTCCCGTCCCCAGTAGCTGATTCCGAGGATGTGCACGGCGCCCTGATGGACGAAGAATTTGATCGCCGCACGACGCCGCACCGTCAGAACCCGCACCCGCTCGTCAGCGGGGTCGAGGCGGCGGCCGATCATCGGGAACCAGCGCAGGCCTTCGCAGGCCCGCTTGATCTCCAGCAGGAAGCGTTCCGCGGCCAGCGGCCGGTCGGCGGCGATATAGTCAAACAGATCGTCCAGGTCCCGGATCGCCTCGCGCCGGTAGATCAGGTCAAGCGGCGCGGGCGGCACGCTTCATGCGTTGTTGGAGACGCGACCAGACCGCGTCATGGCTGACGCCGTCCGCCGGATCATCCAGCACGGCCTGGACCTGCGTTCGCAGGCGATCCAGCGCGCCGGGCGCCAGCTCGCCGCGCGCGAGGGCGTCGAACTCGGCGTCGGTCAGGCAGGCATCCGGTCGGGCGGGATCGCTGGACATGGCCCGACACTAGCATTTTCAGCTGCGATAGTCGCCGTTGATCTCGACGTAGCGCTTGGTCAGGTCGCAGGTCCACACCGTGGCCGAAGCGCGGCCCGAACCCACGTCGACGGTGATGTCGATCTCGGCGTTCTTCATATAGGCGCTCATCTTCGCCTCGTCGTAGTGCGGCGACGGAGCCCCCTCGATCGCCGCCACATGGGGGCCGAAGCGGATGGCCAGACGGTCGCGGTCGACCGCCTCCTCGGTCTTGCCCACGGCCATGACCACCCGGCCCCAGTTGGCGTCCTCGCCGGCCAGCGCCGTCTTGACCAGCGGGCTGTCGGCGATCGACTTGGCCAGCTTGCGCGCCGAGGCCGGGCTGGCCGCGCCGTCGACGGTGATCTTGACGAATTTGGTCGCCCCCTCGCCGTCCCGCACCAGTTGATGGGCGAGGTCCAGCATGACCCGGTCGAGGGCGCGGGAGAAATCCTTCAGCCGGCGGTCGCCGACCCGGCCAATGCGCGGCGCGCCCGACGCTCCGGTGGCGAACAGCAGGCAGGTGTCATTGGTCGAGGTGTCGCCGTCGACGGTCACGCTGTTGAAGGTCGTCCGCACATGCAGGCCCAGCATGGCCCGCAGCACATTGGGATGGATGTCGGCGTCGGTGACGATGAAGGCCAGCATGGTCGCCATGTCCGGCGCGATCATGCCCGACCCCTTGGCGATGCCGGCGATCCGGACCTTGTGGCCATCGATCTCGCACTCGGCGAAGGCGCCCTTGGGGAAGGTGTCGGTGGTCATGATGCCCTGACCGGCCTTCAGCCAGGCGTCGGGATGCAGCCGAGCCTCGATGTCGTTCAGCCGGGCGGCGATCTTGCGATCGTCCAGCACCACGCCGATCACCCCGGTCGAGGCCAGCATGACGTCGCGCTGACGGCAGCCGAAGCGTTTGGCTACCTCGGAAGCCGTGCGCCGCGCCGCGTCGGCCCCGGCCTTGCCGGTGAAGGCGTTGGCGCAGCCGGCGTTAACCACCAGCGCCCGCACCTCGGAACCGCCCTCGGGCGCGTCCAGATGACGACGGCACCAGTCGACCGGGGCAGAGCCGACCTTGTGCCGGGTGAACACCCCGGCGCAGCTGGTGCCGCGGGCGAAGCTGAACACCACCAGGTCGTCGCGTTCGTGCTTGTAGAAGCCGGCCCGGGCCGTGGCGATCTCGACGCCCGCGATCGGCGGGATGACGGGAAACGGGACGGCCAGCGGAGATATCTCCAGACCCGGCTTGCCGGGTGCGGCCGGGGCGGAGGGGCGCGTCGGGGTCGTGGCCCGTTTCAGCGCCGTGGCCAGCGGGTCCAGCGCCTTCTCCAGCGCCTGTTCGATCTTCTGGCCGGCCGAACCCCGGCCGGTCTCGGGCGGGCGGCTCATGAGGCCTTCGCCGGAGCGGCGGCGGCGGGCGCGGGCGCCGCCGGGCGGGCGGCGGGCGCCTTCTGCGGGGCCGAAGCCGGCTCCGGCGACGCCGTCGCGCCGTTCAGCAGCACCTCGACCTCGGCCTTGCCGCGCAACTGCTCCAGCAACTGCCGCACGCCCTCATAGGTCAGGTAGCGGACGATCTGCGGCCGCGCCTGCTCCAGCGTGGGCGGCGTCTCCTTGCGGCGGTCCTCGACCCGCAGCACGGCCCAGCCGCCCTCTGTCTGGAACGGTCCCACGGTGGAGCCGGCCGGCTTGTCGCGCAGGGCGTCGGCGTAGGTCTGCGGCAGGACGTCCAGCGTCGCATAGCCGAGGTCGCCGCCCGAGAAGCGCGTCGCCTCGTCGATCGACCGCTGCTGGGCCACCGCCTCGAAGGCCGCACCCTGGGCCAGCAGGCCGATGACCGCGTCCGCCTCCTCGCGGGTGCGCGACAGGATCAGACGGCTGCGGATCTCTTCCGAGGTCTCGGCCAGCCGGACCTGTTCGCGATAGATCGTCTCAACCGCCTTGTCGTCGATCGTGCCGTTGACCACCGTCTCGACCAGCATGTCGCCGAGAATGCGCTCGCGCGTCGCCGCCAGCCGGCGCTGCGCCAGGGCCGAATTGTCCAGTCCGCGCCGCTCCGCCTCGCGCGCCAGCAGCTTCTGGTCGATGACCTCGTCCAGCACCCGCCGGAACAGGTCCGAGGTGACGTCCAGCGGCTCGCCCTCGCCGACCAGACCCTGGGCCACCGCCTCGCGTTTGACGTCGGAGGCCCAGATGGTCTCGGCCTCGACCTCGGCCACCGCGCGATCACCCGGCTCCGGGGCCCGATCGGAGCCGCCGCCCCGGCCGCAGGCGGACACGGCGAGAACGACCGCGAGCACCGCCGGGAACAGGGTTCGGGCCAGAATCCGGGGCGGGGAGAGGCTCATTTCGGGGCAAGCTCCGTCACGGGCGCCAAAGGCCCTCGCGTTGACAGGGATAGGGCCGGTGCTTAAGTCCCGCCTGCGCCCAAGTCGAGGGATTTTCGAACGTTCGCGCGACCCTTGCGCGCGCCTGAGACAGGGCGCCGGGTCGCCGCCGCCGGGGGCCTCGCCCGGCGCAACATCGCCCTCGCTCCTTCGGGATCGTTCCATACCAGAGCCCAGCCGCTCGCCCGCCTTCGGATCACTCATGCTCGGCATAGCCAAGAAGTTTTTCGGCTCCTCCAACGACCGCAAGGTCAAGGACTTCATGAGCCGGGTTCAGAAGATCAACGCGCTGGAGGACAAGTTCGCCGCCCTGTCGGACGACGAACTGCGGATGATGACCGACGCCTTCCGCGACCGGATCGCCGGGGGGGAGACTCTCGACAAGGTGCTCAACGAGGCCTTCGCCGTCGCCCGTGAGGCCTCGAAGCGGGTGCTGGGCCAACGTCAGTACGACGTCCAGCTGACCGGCGGCATGATCCTGCACGACGGCGGCATCGCCGAGATGCGGACCGGCGAGGGCAAGACCCTGGTCGCCGTGGCCCCCGTCTATCTCAACGCCCTGGCCGGCAAGGGCGTGCACGTCATCACCGTCAACGACTATCTGGCCCGGCGCGACGCCGAGTGGATGGGCCGCGTCTACCGCTTCCTCGGCATGGAAGTCGGCGTCATCGTCAACGGCCTGTCCTCGGGCCAGCGTCAGGCCGCCTACGCCGCCGACATCACCTACGGCACCAACAACGAGTTCGGCTTCGATTATCTGCGCGACAACCTGGTCTATGACCGGCGCGAGATGGTGCAGCGTCCGCACCATTTCGCCATCGTCGACGAGGTCGACTCCATTCTGATCGACGAGGCGCGCACGCCGCTGATCATCTCGGGCCCGACCGAGGACCGGTCGGACCTGTATCTGACCGTCGACGGGATCATCAAGGACCTGATCCAGGACAAGTCGACCTACGATCTCGACGAAAAGCAGCGCCAGGCCCTGCTGACCGAGGAAGGCTCCGAAAAGATCGAGGAGGTCATGGAGGCCGCCGGCCTGTTCGCCGCCGACACCACCGGCCTGTACGACGCCGCCAACATCAGCCTGGTCCACCACATCAATCAGGCCCTGCGCGCCAACACCCTGTATCAAAAGGACAAGGACTACATCATCAAGGCCGGGGAAGTGATGCTCATCGATGAGTTCACTGGCCGGATGATGCAGGGCCGCCGCCTGTCCGAGGGCCTGCACCAGGCCATCGAGGCCAAGGAGGGCGTGAAGATCATGCCCGAGAACCAGACCTTGGCCTCGGTCACCATCCAGAACTATTTCCGCCTCTACGAAAAACTGTCCGGCATGACCGGCACGGCCGCGACCGAGGCGCAGGAATTCCTCGACATCTACAAGATGGACGTCCTCGAGGTCCCGACCAACCGCCCGGTCAAGCGCATCGACCACGACGACGAGATCTTCCGCACCAACGCCGAGAAGAACCAGGCCATCGCCGCCCTGATCGCGGAATGCCACGTCCGCGGCCAGCCGATCCTCGTCGGCACCGTCTCGATCGAAAAGTCCGAGACCCTGTCGGACGTGCTCAAGACCTTCGACTACGAGGTCACGGTCAAGACCCTGAAGCCGCAGCATCAGCATCTGCTCGAACAGGTCGCCAGCGACGACGAAAAGGTCCGTCGCGAGGCGAAGAAGGCCTACGCCGCGCTGAAGGACGAAGATTTCGACATCGAGGTCAAGCGCGGCAAGGGCATACCGCACAGCGTCCTGAACGCCCGTCAGCACGAGCAGGAAGCCTTCATCGTCGCCGACGCGGGCCTTCCCGGCGCCGTGACAATCGCCACCAACATGGCCGGCCGCGGCACCGACATCCAGCTGGGCGGCAATCTGGAGATGCGGCTCCAGAAATGGCGCCAGGATCTGCGCAACATGGCGCAGGAGATCACCCCTGAACTGGAGGCCGCCGAGGAGGCGCGTCTCAAGGCGGATATCGCCGTCCAGAGGCAGAAGTCTCTCGCCGCCGGCGGTCTGTTCGTGCTCGGCACCGAGCGCCACGAAAGCCGCCGCATCGACAACCAGCTGCGCGGCCGCACCGGCCGCCAGGGCGACCCCGGCACCTCGAAATTCTTCCTGTCCTGCGAGGACGATCTGCTGCGCATCTTCGCCGGCGATCGTCTGGACGGCATCATGCGCAGCTTCGGCGTGGCCGAGGGCGAGGCCATCAGCCACCCGTGGCTGAACCGCGCCGTCGAGACCGCCCAGAAGCGGGTCGAGACCCGCAACTACGACATCCGCAAGAACCTGCTGAAGTACGACGACGTCGTGAACGACCAGCGCAAGGCCGTGTTCGAGCAACGCCAGGAGTTCATGGACGCCACGGACCTGTCCGAACTGGTGGCCGAGTTCCGCAACGACGTGATCAGCGACCTGATCG
Organism: Pseudomonadota bacterium; assembly: GCA_034189955.1. GTDB lineage: Bacteria > Pseudomonadota > Alphaproteobacteria > Caulobacterales > Caulobacteraceae > Brevundimonas. The sequence goes on from JAXHTU010000038.1 coordinate 24,821, forward strand.
AACGCCACATGCCGCCCAAGGCCTATGCCGAGCAGTGGGACATCGACGGCCTCGACGAGAAGGTGAAGTCGACCCTCGGCCTCGACCTGCCGCTGCACGACTGGGCCGCCGAGGAAGGCGTCTCCAACGAGGA
>JAXHTU010000039.1:0-24577 GCA_034189955.1 Pseudomonadota bacterium
TCAACGCCTCGGCGCGTCTGATCCAGGCCGCTGGCGATATGTACGACACGCTTCTGGGAATGATCTGATGACCCGCGTTGCGACCTTCGGAAACTATCAATCCGCGCTGCTGGACCTGATGAAGGCCCAGACCCGCGCGGCGGACGCCCAGGAGCGGGTTTCCACACAGAAGAACGCAACGGACCTGACCGGATTCGGGCGACAGTCAGAGACCCTGACCGCGCTCAAGGGCGCCCAAAGCCGGATCCAGGGCTTCATTGACACGTCCGAGGCCGTGACCGCCCGCCTCACGACGCAGGACATCGCCCTGAACCAGATCGGCGACGGTATCGCCGGCCTTCGCACGGCGGTCGGCAGTGTGCTGGCGACGGATTCGGCTGGATCGCTGATGCTCGAGCTTGAGGGCCATTTCCAAGGGATCCGCGGCGGCCTGACAATGCGCCATCACGGGGGTTATCTGTTCTCGGGAGCCTCCAGCGAGACCCCGCCCATGACGGTCGCCAATCTGACTGAACTGGCCGCGGCGCCGGACGTGCCTTCGGTCTTCGCCAACGACACTCTCAAGACGGTCAGTCGTGTAGCCGAAGGGACCACTCTCGAAACCGGCTTCCTGGCGAACGAACTGGGCGGCGAGGTGCTGGAGATCCTTCGTGACATCCACAACTATCACACGGGGCCGAACGGGCCCTTGAACGGCAAGGTCAACACAGACCAGAAGACTTTCCTGACAACCCAGCTGAACCGTCTGGAACAGGCGGCGAACAGGGTTATCGACAAGACCGCCCAGACCGGATCCCTGGCCAACCAGGTGGAGAGCGTCACCCGGGGTCACAAGGCGCAGATGAACTCGCTCGATGAACTGGTGGGCAAGCGGACCGATGCCGACATGGCCGCCGCGCTCACCGACTTGGAGCTGTCGCAGATCGCCATCCAGGCCTCGGCGCAGGTGATATCCCAGCTCCGCGATGTCTCCTTGCTCAACTATCTGAGGTAACGCGACAAATCGTCCTTAAGGCCACGCTGGACGCCGTGTTCCGAACGGAACATAGTGCGAACATATGACCCAGATCGATCTCCGGCGAAAGCTGTCCATCCTCGCCGACGCGGCCAAGTATGACGCCAGCTGCGCGTCGTCCGGGACGTCCAGGCGAGACTCCGTCGGCGGCAAGGGCGTCGGGTCGACAGAGGGCATGGGCATCTGCCACGCCTATACGCCGGACGGACGCTGCGTCTCCCTGCTCAAGGTGCTGCTGACCAATTTCTGCATCTACGACTGCGCCTATTGCATCAACCGGGCGAGTTCGAACGTGCCGCGCGCCCGGTTCACGGTGGACGAGGTCGTCGAACTGACGCTGAACTTCTACAAGCGGAACTATATCGAGGGCCTGTTCCTGTCGTCCGGAATCATCCGCTCGGGCGACTACACGATGGAGCAACTGGTGCTGGTGGCGAAAAGGCTGCGCACCGAGCATGATTTCCGCGGCTACATCCACCTGAAACTCATCCCCGAGGCGGATCCGCGATTGATCGAGGAAGCCGGCCTGTATGCGGACCGGCTGTCGGCCAATATCGAACTGCCGCGGGACGAAGCCCTGAAGCGCCTGGCGCCGCAGAAGGATGTCGGCGTCATCAAGAAGGCGATGGGTCAGGTGCGGTTGGCGGTGGAGGCCGCTCGCCCGGCGCGGCGCGAGAAGATCAAGCCGCCGAAATTCGCCCCGGCGGGCCAGTCCACCCAGCTGATCATCGGGGCGGACGGCGCCCCGGACACCGAGATCATGGAACGCAGCGCGTCGCTCTACGGCGGCTACGGCCTCAGGCGCGTCTACTATTCGGCGTTTAGCCCTATTCCGGATGCCTCCAGCGTCCTGCCGTTGACGAAGCCGCCTCTGCTGCGCGAGCACCGACTGTATCAGGCCGACTGGCTGATGCGGTTCTATGGGTTCTCGGCGCCGGAGATCGGCGAGGGGGCGACGGACGGCATGCTGGACCTCGCCATCGACCCCAAGCTGGCGTGGGCGTTGAACCGGCGCGAGCAGTTTCCGGTCGATGTGAATACGGGCGCGCGGGAGATGCTGCTCCGGGTCCCCGGGCTGGGCGTGAAGTCGGTGGATCGGATCCTGTCGGTCAGGCGCTGGCGGACGCTTCGCCTGGAAGACATCGGTCGGCTCTGTCGGGGAATCGACAAGGTGCGACCGTTCATCACGACGCTGGACTGGTCGCCGGGTGGACTGACTGACGCCGCTGACCTGCGCGCCCGCATCGCGCCTGATCCCGCTCCGGTGCAGATGAGCCTGTTTTGATACGGGTCGCGCCTCTGGCCGGCGAGACGGATTTCGATGGCTGGCGGAATGCGGCGCGGGCGTTTCGGCAAGCTGGCGTCCAGCCCCAACAGGCGGCGTTCCGGGTCGGGTCCGGCGGCGGCGAGGGGCTGTTCGACGAGGCCCTGCCCCCTCCAGCTCTGGATGCGGTCCCTTTCAGCGTTTCCAGGGCATTCGTGGACCTGGCGCAGTCGGTGATCCTGCATCGTTCTGAGGACCGGTTTGACCTGTTGTACCGCCTGCTTTGGCGACTGGGCGTCGAACCTGACCTGATGAAGGTCGTCACCGACATTGACGTGGCCGACGCCCTTGGGCGGGCGAAGAACGTCAGTCGGGCCAGCCACAAGATGAAGGCCTTCGTCCGTTTCCGGCAGGTCGAGGATGACAGCGGCGAACGTTGGGTCGCCTGGTTTGAGCCGGCGCACCGGGTGCTGGAGAAGACGGCGCCCTTTTTCGTGCGTCGGTTCGCGACCCTGCGCTGGTCAATCCTGACGCCGGACGGCTCGGCTGTCTGGGACGGCGAGGCCCTGACCCTGGGAGCCCCAGCGACCCGTGACATGGCTCCATCGGAGGACGAGATCGAGGAGTTCTGGAAGACCTACTACGCCTCGACGTTCAATCCCGCCCGCCTCAAGACCAAGGCCATGCAGGGGGAGATGCCGAAGCGCTACTGGAAAGACCTGCCCGAGGCGGCCCTGATCCCGGAACTCGTGGCCCGGTCGGCGGTTCGGACGGAGGCCATGGTCGCCGCACCCGCCCCAGAACCGAACGCCCGTCTGTCGAAGACCCTGTCGCGGATCAATCGGGATCGCTCGTTCGACGAGGGTTTCGTTCCATCGACGATGGAAGAACTGGGGCAGGCCGTACAGGCTTGCCGCCGGTGCCCGCTTTGGCGCGACGCGACACAGGGCGTTTGCGGCGAAGGGCCCGGGAAGGCGAGGATGATGATCGTCGGCGAACAGCCCGGGGATCAGGAGGATCTGGCTGGCCGGCCCTTTGTGGGCCCCGCTGGACAGGTATTGGATCGGGCGCTTGAAGAGGCGGGCATCGACCGGGAGGATGTTTTCCTCACCAATGCGGTGAAGCATTTCAAGCATGAACCGCGCGGCAAGCGGCGGCTGCACAAGACGCCTTCCGTGGGCGAGGTTTCGGCCTGTCGCTGGTGGCTGGACGCGGAAAGACGGCTGGTGAAGCCCAAAGTGGTCGTAACGCTCGGCGGGACGGCGGCGTTGGGCGTCCTCGGCCGCAAGGTCGCGGTGACGAAGGAGCGCGGTCAGGGCATTGATCTGGCGGACGGGTCCACAGCCTTCCTGACCGTGCATCCCTCCTATTTGCTGCGGATTCCCGAGGCGGCGACCAGAGAGGCCGAGCGGCGCCGTTTCGTCGCAGACCTCAAACTCGCCCGGGCGTTGCTCTAGCCAGACAAATTGGCCGTGTCTGAACGAATACGGTCGGGCGACGTTCTGCGGTCTGCCCCAGCTTCGCCGTGCGCGGCCCGTAGGCAAATGGAACGGCGCAATCTAGGTAGGGGCATGACCGCAGCGGATTTTCAGATCGAGGACAGCGGACCAGAGCTGATCCTGCGTCTGACCGGCGACTGGACGGCGACCGAACTGGGTCGAATCTCGCGCCGCCTCGACGAAGAGTTGCATGACCGCAAGGTGGATGCTGTCGATCTGGCGGAACTGGGTCGTTTCGACACCGCGGGCGCGCTGGCCATCGTCCAGGCTGCGAACTGCGTCCTGCCGAAATCGGCCTGGACCCAGCGTCCGGAGGCCGGCCGCACCTATGTGATGGTCGAAAAGCTCGAGCGGGAGAGTGCCGAGCCGCCCAAACAGTCGCCGGGATGGGTGCGGGGCTTCGCCAAGGTGGGGCGTGGCGTCGGCGACATCGCGGCGGAAGCGACTCTGTCGATGGCGTTCCTTGGCCGGCTGATCGTGGCCGCTGGCACGGCCCTGCGCCATCCCGGTCGCATCCGCTGGGCCGCCTGGTTCAGCCAGGGGGAACGGTCCGGACTGGACGCCATTCCCATCGTGGCGGTGACCAATTTCTTCATCGGCGCCGTCATCGCCTTTCTGGGCGCCAATCTGCTGACCCAGTTCGGAGCCGGGGTGTTCACCGTCCAACTGGTCGCCGTGGCGACTCTGCGCGAGCTCGCCGTGCTGATCACGGCGATCCTGCTGGCGGGCCGCTCGTCCTCCTCCTTCGCGGCCGAGATCGGCTCGATGCGGATGAATCAGGAGGTCGACGCCATGCAGGTCATGGGCGTCAATCCGTTCCAGGCGCTGGTCATTCCGCGGCTGGCCGCGATGGTGCTGATGCTGCCCCTGCTGACCTTCATCGGCATGATCGCCGGATTGCTGGGCGGCCTGCTGGTGACCTGGAGCCAGCTGAGCTACGGCCCGTCCTTCTTCGTTCAGCGCATCAGCGAGGACCCTCTGATGGGCCAGCATCTGATGGTCGGCATGATCAAGGCGCCGGTCTTCGCCATCGTCATCGCCGCCATCGGCTGCCGGCAGGGCATGGCCGTCGCCGGCGACGTCGAAAGTCTCGGACGCCGGGTCACGGCGGCGGTGGTTCAGGCCATCTTCGCCATCATTCTGCTGGACGCGATCTTCGCCATGATCTTCCTGGAGCTGGACATTTGACCGACGCCAGCCCTGCCTCCGCGGCTCCGGCCGGAACGCCTGAACGGCTGATCGAGGTGCGCGGCCTGCTGAGCCAGTTCGGCGATCGCGTCATCCATGAAAACCTCGACCTCGATCTGGAGCGGGGCGAGGTGCTGGGCGTCGTCGGCGGTTCGGGCACCGGCAAGACCGTCCTGCTGAATTCGATCATCGGCCTGAAGGAGCCCGAGGGCGGCTCCATCAAGATTCTCGGCTATGATCGGGCCACACTGACCAAGGAGCAGGAGGCCGACATCGAACGTCGGACCGGCATTCTGTTCCAGCAGGGGGCCCTGTTCTCATCCCTCAGCGTGATCGACAACGTCGCCTCGCCGCTGGTCGAGCATACCGAGCTGTCGAAGGATGTGATCCGCGAACTGGCCGAGATGAAGATCGCCATGGTCGGGCTGGGGCCCGAGGCGCATTACCTCAAACCGGCCGAGCTGTCGGGCGGCATGCGCAAGCGGGTCGGTCTGGCCCGGGCGCTGGCGCTGGATCCGGAACTGCTGTTCCTCGACGAACCGACCGCCGGTCTGGATCCGATCGGCGCGGCGGCCTTCGACGAACTGATCAAACAGCTTTCGAACGATCTGGGTCTGACGGTGTTCATGATCACCCACGACCTCGACAGCCTGTACGCCATCACCGACAAGGTCGCGGTGCTGGCGGACAAGCACGTTGTCGAAAAGGCTACGGTTCAGGAACTGGAGCGTTCCGATCATCCGTGGATACGAGAATACTTCCTTGGTCCGCGCGGTCGCGCTGCGGACAAGGCGGCTTAAGGAGAGCCGAGCATGGAAAGAGACGCCCACTACGCCGCCGTCGGCATCGCCACCATCGCCCTTCTGGCGGCGCTGGCGGTGTTCACCATCTGGCTGGCCCGGCTGCAGTTCAACAACGACTACGACGTCTATGACATCGTCTTCTACGGCCCCGTGCGGGGCCTGTCGGAAGGTGGCGAGGTGCATTTCAACGGCATCCGCGTCGGCGAGGTCACCGATCTGAACCTTGATCCGAACAAGGGCGACCAGGTCATCGCCCGCATCCGGATCGACGCCACCACGCCGGTGAGGGTCACGTCGCGGGCGCAGCTGGAGCCGCAGGGCATCACCGGGCTGAATTACATCCAGATCACCGCCGGCAATCCGAACAGCGCCATTCTGAAGACCCAGTATCCCGACAATGTCGTGCCGGTGATCCAGAGCCAGCCGTCGCCGATCGCGGAACTGCTGTCGGGCTCGGGCACGGTGCTGGCGCAGACGGTGGATGCGCTGAACCGGATCAACCGGGTCCTGTCGGACGACAATGTGCGGTCGTTCTCGACCAGCCTGAAGAATTTCGAGTCGCTGACCTCTGAACTGGAAGCGCGCAAGGGCATGCTGCAGCAGCTGGAGCAGGCGCTGACGCGGGCCAACTCCGCCGTCGCCGAATACGAGGCGCTGGCGGTCAGCACCCGGGGCATCATCGAGGGCGACGGCAAGGCGGCCGTGGCCAGCATCAACTCGGCCGCCGAAGAGGCGCGGGCCGCGGTGGCCTCGATCAACCGGATCGCCACGGGCGCGGAGGCGCCGGTCAACGAGTTCGTCACCACCGGCCTGCCGCAGCTGCAGCAATCGATCCAGGGTCTCGAGGACGCGACCCGATCGCTGGAGGGCCTCGTCGACGAGGTGCGGTCCAGTCCGCGCGACTTCATCGGCCGTGCGCCGAGCAGGGAAATGGAGGTCCAGCCGTGATCCGGTCTTCGATCAAATTCGCCGCCGCGGCGGCCGGCGTTTTCGCCCTGGCGGGCTGCGCCCTGCTGTCCTCGCCCGATCCCGTGCAGACCTACCGCTTCGGCGGTCCGGCGGCCGCCAGCGCGGCGGCCGAGGGTCAGACGGCGCTGCGTCAGGTCAGCCTGCGCCGGGTCGAGTTCCCGGAAGCCGTCGAGGGCGACAGGATCCTCGGCGTGACCGGCACCGAGACGGCCTATATTGGCGGCGCACGCTGGGTTTCGCCGGCCAGCGACCTGTATATGGAGGCCTTGGAAAACGCGTTCTCGGCCCAGGCGACGCGGGTGCGGTTGCTCGGGCCGCGCGAGATGTCGCGGGGCGAGCTGTCGCTGAACATCGACATGCGCGCCTTCGAGGCCCGCTATGACGCGCCCGGCGCGGCGCCCACGGTGGTGGCGACGGCGCGGGTCCGGCTGCTGGCGATGCCGGACCGGACGGTGGCGGCGGAGCGGACCTTCACGGTGCAACAGCCGGCGTCGGAGAACCGGGTGTCGGCGATCGTCGAGGCGTTCGACGTCGCGACGCGCGATCTGAACACCCAGATCGTCGCCTGGACCGACGTCAACGCCGGCTGATCAGGGCGGCCGATCAGGCGGTCCCGGCTCCGCGGCCGGTCGGATTAGCTATGACCCGGCCTTGAGGTCTTCGGCAACGGTGTAGCCGGCCTCGGTCTTGCTCGCGACCTCCTCGAGGGTGACGCCGTCGGCCAGTTCGATCAGCTCCAGACCGCCGCCGTCCGGCTTGACGTCGAACACGGCGAGATCGGTGATGATGCGGCTGACCACGCCGGCGCCGGTCAGCGGCAGGGTGCAGGCCTTCAGCACCTTGGACTGGCCGTGCTTGTTGGCGTGATCCATGACCACGACGACGCGCTTGACGCCGGCGACCAGGTCCATGGCCCCGCCCATGCCCTTCACCAGCTTGCCGGGGATCATCCAGTTGGCGATGTCGCCGTTCTCGGCCACTTCCATGGCGCCGAGGATGGACAGATTGATGTGGCCGCCGCGGATCATGGCGAAGCTGTCGGCCGAGCTGAAGTAGGACGACTCCGGGATTTCGGTGATGGTCTGCTTGCCGGCATTGATCAGGTCCGGGTCGACCTCGTCCTCATAGGGGAAGGGGCCCATGCCGAGCATGCCGTTCTCGGACTGGAGAGTGACCTCCATGCCGTGCGGAATGTAGTTGGCGACGAGGGTCGGAATGCCGATGCCGAGGTTGACGTAGAAGCCGTCCTGCAGTTCGCGGGCGGCGCGGGCGGCCAGTTGTTCGCGGGTGCGGGCCATCAGACGGGTTCCTTGGTGGTTGGCGCGGCGGCGGGCGAGGGCTGCACGGCTTCCGGCGCGGCGCGGTCGGCGCGCCGCGCGTCACGGAGGGCGTCTTCGACGTCATCGCTGACCGAGCAGGTGTTCAGCATGATGATGAAGAGCAGGATCACGCCCCACGTGAGCTTGCTGTCGATGCTCTTCAGCAGATCATCCCGATTTTTTGCGGGCCTGGGGGTCTCGCTCATCACGCCGTCTCCCGTTGACGCACGGTGCGTTGTTCGATGCGCTTCTCGGGCACGGTCAGGACGATGCGGTCGACATAGACGCCCGGGGTGTGGATGTGGTCGGGGTCCAGCGAGCCGGTCGGGACGATGTGTTCGACCTCGACCACCGTCACCTTGCCGGCCGTGGCCATCATCGGGTTGAAGTTGCGGGCGGTCTTGCGGAAGACGAGGTTGCCGCGGCCGTCGGCCTTCCAGGCCTTGACGATCGACAGGTCGGCGACGAGGCCGGTCTCCATGATGTAGCGTTCGCCGTTGAAGACGCGCTCCTCCTTGCCCTCGGCGACGAGGGTGCCGACGCCGGTCTTGACGAAGAAGGCGGGGATGCCGGCGCCGCCGGCGCGGATGCGCTCGGCCAGGGTGCCCTGGGGGTTGAACTCGAGCTGCAGCTCGCCGGCCAGGTACTGGCGTTCGAACTCCTTGTTCTCGCCGACGTAGGACGAGATCATCTTGCCGATCTGCTTCGTCTCCAGCAGCTGGCCGAGGCCGAAGCCGTCGACGCCGGCGTTGTTGGAGATGACGGTCAAATCCTTGACGCCGCTGTCGCGCAGGGCGGCGATCAGGTGCTCGGGAATGCCGCACAGGCCGAACCCGCCGGACATGACGGTCATGCCGTCGAAGGTCAGGCCCTCCAGCGCGGATTTCGCATCGGGGAAGATCTTCCGCATCGCTTCCTCATGGTTTTCACCGTCTGATGAATATCGACGGCCTTGTTCGGTCTCTACGGTGAGCAGGCGGGCGGGGCAAGTGCCGGGCGGGCTCCGAACTGTCGGCCGGTTTTCACCCGGATAAAAAACGAAACAGGCGTCCGAACCGTCCGAACCGTCCGAACCGTCCGAACCGTCCGCCGGGTGCGGGAACAGGTTCGCTACGCGCCTCGGGCGGTACGGCGGCGGATGCGATTGTCAAAGACCGGCGCTGTCGGCGACAGGACGGGCAGTATGCACCCGCCGCTTCCTCCGGTAGGAAGATCGGTTTGAGAAAATGTTATCTAGCTGATTATGCAGGGGAATATTTTGATAACCAGACTATAGATTCGCGGATTGTAAGCACAGCGTCATAGGCGTGTTCCCCTTGCTTTCGTCATCCTCCGGCAAGGCGAAGCCGAGACCGGGGGACCCAGCGGCGCCGAAGGCGATCTGTTTAGGCAGGCTGGTTTGAACAGCGAGCTCCCGGCAGGTTCGCGCTCCCGCGCGCCGCTGGGTCCCCCGGTCTGCGCGGCTGCGCCGCTTGCCGGAGGATGACGAAAGCAAGCGGGCAGCACGCCGTCTGCCTCCCCCCGTTAACCTTTTTCTTCGCGCGGGGCGGGCGCGCGATAGCCACGGGGCGGCGATAGGGTAAAAGGCGAGCCTTGGCGGATTCACGTTCGGGGGGACGAGGTGCGGGCTGGCGTCAACGCGATGACGGCGATCTTTGCGGTCGGCGTGCTGGCCGGCCTGCTGCTGACGCCGGACGGGCGCCAGTGGCTGCGCCATCCGACGCTGATGCTGGGCGACCGGGCCAACGCCTCGGCGCCGCTGGCGGCCGCTCCCGAGACCCCGCCCGTCGCGCCGGTCGTCGCGCCCGCGCCGGTCGCGACCGTGACCCCGCTGGCGGCGCGGCTGACCCAGGGGCCGCTGCGGATCGGGGTGTTCGGCGACTCCATGGCCGACGGCCTGTACACCGGTCTGTACCGCGACCTGCGCGACCAGCCGAAGGTGACGGTGACCAAATTCTCCGAGGTCTCGACCGGCCTGTCGCGCTACGACTACGTCGACATCCAGGCCAAGACCCAGCGGCAGATCGAGGCCACGCCGGTCGATGTGGCTGTGATCCTGTTCGGCACAAACGACGCCCAGGGCATCAGCCTGGACGGCGTCATCCACGACTTCGGCACCGAGGGCTGGAAGGCCGCCTATGCGACGCGGATCGACAATCTGGTGGCCATGCTGCGCGGCCGGGACGTGGCGGTTTACTGGGTCGGCCTGCCGCGCATGAAGAGCGCCCGGTTCGACGGGCGGATGGCGCTGATCAACGGGGTGATCGAGGCGCGGATGACGGCGCTGGGCGTGCCGTATCTGGAGACCGCGGCCCTGACCTCGAACGGGGAGGGCGGCTACGAGGCCTATCTGGCCAATGACAGCGGCCGCAAGGTGCTGATGCGGGCCAATGACGGGATCCACATGTCGATGGCCGGCTATCTGCGGATCAGCGGTCCGGTGGCGGAGCGGCTGAAGCGGGACGCGGGGCTGGCTTCTCCCTCTCCCGCCCATCCCCGCGAAGGCGGGGATCCAGTGTTCTCCAGCGGGGCGCCGGTGGATCCGGACGTGCGGTCTTCGGCTTCTCCCGACAGCCGCGTCACCCAAGGCACTGGGTCCCCGCCTTCGCGGGGATGAGCGGAGTGGGGGGAGCGGTGTCGAGGGCGGTGCTGACCGCGGTCTTGCTGTCGGTCGTATCGCCGACGGCCGTCGCCGCGCAGGAGGTTCCGTATCTGTCGCTGGACCGGGTGGCCGCAGGGGCCTCGGTATGCCCCGGCGGGCTGTGCCAGCCGGAGGGGTTGGCGCAGGTGTTCGGCCGGCTGGCCTCGACCGAGGCAGGCGGTCCGGTCCCGGCGGTGCGGATCCATCAGCTCGGCGACAGCCATACAGCCGGCGGGCGCATCACCGGCGCGGTGCGGGCCCGGCTGCAGGGGCGGTTCGGCTATGCCGGGCCGGCCGCCGATCCGTCGGCGCCGACACAGGAGGAGCCGCGATCAGGCGTCCTGCTGTTCGAATACGGCGAGGTCGGCGCGACCCTGCGCGATCTGCAGACATGGCGGGACGACGGGACGCCCGGCGGGCTGGCGCCGTGGGCCGCCGATCTGGTCGTTCTGGCCTTCGGAACCAATGAGGGATTCGAGGACGGGCTGGACGGCGCCGCCTATGAGGCGACGCTGCGCGACGAGGTGTCCCGGTTGCGGGCGCTGACGCCCCGGGCGTCGATTCTGATCCTCGGCGCGCCCGATGCCCTGCGCAGCGGCCTGGCCGGGGGCTGCAGCGCCGACGGGCTGCGCGCTCCGCCGCCGTCGCTGGCGGTGGTCCGGGACGTGCAGCGGCGGGTCGCTGCCGACATGGGTGTGGCGTTCTGGGACTGGCATGGGCGGATGGGGGGCGACTGTTCAGCGGACCGGCTGGCGTTGATGGCCGATCCCTATGTGCGCGGCGACCGGGTGCATTTCACCGGCGCCGGGGCCGACTGGATCGGCGGCGTGATGGCGGCCGATCTGCTGGCCGCCTATGAGGCGTGGAAGGCCGGCCTGGCGACCGCCGGGACGGGGAGCGCCGACTAGATGCTGTTCCCGACCCTGGCCTTCGGCGTCTTCTTCCTGATCGTCTATTTCACCGCCTGGTCGCTGGATCGCGAGAACGGGCGGCGCAAGCTGTTCCTGCTGCTGGCCAGCTGGTTCTTCTACGCCCAGTGGGACTGGCGCTTCGTCGGCCTGCTGATCGCCTCGGCGGTGTTGAACTGGGCGGTCGCGGCGCTGATCGCGCGGTCGCGGGAGCGCGGCGGGGGCAAGACCGGCTGGCTGGTCGGGCTGGGCGTGGCGGTCAATCTGCTGATCCTCGGCTTCTTCAAATACTACGGCTTCTTCGTCGAGGAGGCGGGCGAACTGCTGGCGCGGTTCGGCTGGGAGCGGGACCTGCCGCTGCTGCAGATCGTGCTGCCGGTGGGGATCAGCTTCTTCACCTTCCAGGGCATTTCCTATGTCGTCGACGTGCAGCGCGGGAAGACGCCGCCGGCGAAGAGCCTGCTGGACGTAATGCTGCTGATGAGCTTCTTCCCGCATCTGGTGGCGGGGCCGATCGTGCGCGCCTCGGACCTGCTCCCGCAGTTCGACCGCACGCCACGGCTGACGCGGGCGATGGCGACGCACGGGTTGCTGCTGATCGTCTGGGGCCTGTTCAAGAAGACGGTGATCGCCTCGGAGCTTTCGACGCAGCTGGTCGATCCGGTGTTCTTCGATCCGACGGCCTATGGGGCGGTGGATATCGCGGCGGCGGTCTATGGCTATGCGGTCCAGATCTATTGCGACTTCTCGGCCTATTCGGACATGGCGATCGGGCTGGCGGCCCTGCTGGGCTATTCCTTCCCGCGCAATTTCGACCAGCCGTACCGGGCGTCGTCGATGCAGGCCTTCTGGCGGCGCTGGCATATCAGCCTGTCCAGCTGGCTGAGGGACTATCTCTATGTGCCGCTGGGCGGCGGGCGGAAGGGGCTGGTCTCCAGCTGCCTCAACGTCTTCATCACCATGGTGCTGGGCGGGCTGTGGCACGGGGCGGCGCTGACCTTCCTGGCGTGGGGCGCGCTGCACGGGGGCGTCCAGGTCGTGGAACGGCTCGGTCGGGCCGTGCTGGGAGACAGGAAGGTGATCCCGGCCGTGGTCGGGGTGGTGGTCACCTTCCACATCGTCTGCCTCGGCTGGATCCTGTTCCGGGCCGAGAGTTTCGACCTGGCGATGCAGGTGCTGCGGGGGCTGGGGCGGATCGGGCCGGTCGTCATGCTGACGCCGCTGCTGCTGACGCTGATCGTCGGCGGGCTGGCGATGCACTGGCTGCCGCCGCGCGCCATCGAGGGCGCGGCCGAACGGCTCAAGACGGCGCCGTCGCTGACGCTTGGCCTGATGGTCGGGGCGGCGATCCTGCTCGTCGAGGCGGTGCGGCCCGAGGGCGTGGCGCCCTTCATCTATTTCCAGTTCTAGGCGTTGGAGGCGGCATGACCGACTATCGCGACGAGCCGCCGATCCCGCTGGAGCCGTTTCCGGTCCAGCGGGCGGAGTCGCCGTTCCCGCCGCTGGCCGAGAGCGTGGCGCCCGCGCCGGCGCAGCCCGATCCGCCCAGCGACTGGATCCAGAGCGCCGACGCGCACGATCTGCCGACACGGGAGAATGCGCTGGTGGCCCTCGGCCGGTTCGCCTTTCCCCCGGCCGCGCCCCTGGACGACGAGGGGGCAGCGGCGCGCGACCGGCGCTGGACCAGCCGGACGGTGATCACGGCGGCGGCCTTCCTGCTGGTGTTCAACGCGGTCTCGCCGCTGAACTGGGCGCGGCAGCAGCCGCCGGGTTGGGTCCCGGAGACGGTGCGGCAGCTGTCGGAGGTGTGGGTGGACCAGCTGTCGGTGTTCGCCGCCGACCAGCCGCGGCGGGGCATGCGCGAGGTCTGGGAGGCGATGCGGCGGGCGCGGTTCATCGGCCAGGGGGCGGGCGATGAAGCGCCGCCGACGGGCTAGGCCTCGACCAGCGGGCCGAGGCCGTCGGCGGTGCGGGCGACGGTGAAGGTCTTGAGCACGCCGGCCTCATAGGGTTTGGCGAACAGGGTCGAGACGGTGCGCAGCTCGGCCTTCGCCTCGGTGGGCGTCAGGGTCAGCAGGACATAGCCCTTGGCCGACTGGTCGCAGAAGACGACCTCGTCATTGGCCTGCATCAGGGCGGCGCCGAGCGGCAGGCGCGGCACGGCGTCGCCGGCCGATGGGCTGGAGATGGCGCTGGTTCCGAACTCCACGCCGCGGCGGGCGCCGGCGGCGTCCTTCAGGTCGTCGACCCAGAAGGCGTGGCTGTCGCCGGCCAGGACGATGGGCTGGACCCCGGCCTCGGCGAAGGCGGCGTACAGGCGTTCGCGGCCGGCGGGATAGCCGTCCCAGCTGTCGAGGTTGAACGGCACGCCTAGTTTGAACAGCTCGATCGACTGGCGCACCTGGGCCCGGACGGCGGCGGGCAGAGTGGCCAGCAGGCCGGCGATCTGCAGCGGATTGGCCATCCTGGTGACGTCGGGGCCCTGGACCCGGGCCATGACCACCTGGTTGCCGACGACCTGCCACGGCTTGCCCGAGGCGCGGGAGGCGGACAGGGTGGATTTGATCCAGTCGCGCTGGGCCTCGCCGAGCAGGTCGCGGGCCGGGTCGTTGCGTTTGGCGGAGAAGGCGGCGACGTCGGGGCGGCCGTCCACGACCGGCATGTCGTCCTGATAGGTCAGTTGTTCGCCGCGGGCGAGCAGGCGGGTCTCGACCATCAGCAGGCTGGCCAGGTCGCCGAAGTCGAAGCTGCGCTGGATCGCCTCGGGCGTCAGGCCGGCGGCGGGGTCGCGGATCGGCATCCACTCGAAATACGCCTTCAGCGCCGCGGCCTTGCGGGTCGCGAACGCGCCTTCGGTCGCGGCGGTGTGGTTCTCGGCCCCGGCGGTCCAGGCGTCGTTGGCCAGCTCGTGGTCGTCCCAGACGCAGATGAAGGGGGCGCGGGCGTGGGCGGCCTGGAGGTCGGGGTCGGACTTGTACTGGGCGTGACGCGTCCGGTAGTCGGCGAGGGAGACGATCTCGTGCGGCGGCTCGGGGATGCGGCCCAGCGGAGCGCCCGAGGCCATGCCGTAGGCGTCGGCCTCGGCGCCGTATTCGTAGATGTAGTCGCCGAGGTGAACGACGGCGTCGAGCCGCTCCAGCTTCGACACCGCGTCCCAGGCGTTGAACAGGCCGCCCGGATGGAGCTGGCACGAGGCGACGGCCAGCACGACCTCGGGGGTCGGGCCGGCCGGCAGGGTGCGGGTGCGGCCCTGGGGCGAGCGGGTCTCGCCGGCGGAGAAGGCGTAGCGGTAGTCGACGCCCGGCTGCAGGCCGGCGACCGGGACCTTGACGGTGAAGTCGCGCTCGGGGCCGGTCTCCACCGTGCCCGAGGCGACCGAGGCCGCCCCGCCGTCCTGCCAGACCGACCAGTCGACCCGCACCGCGCGGACGGCCGGATCGGCCGGGGTGACCCGGGTCCAGATCACCACGCCGTCGGCCCGGGGATCGCCTGAGGCGACGCCGTGGGCGAAGGCGACGGACGGGACGGCGAGGGCGGCGGCGGGCAGGGCCGCCCCGGCCGCGCCGGCGCCGAACAGGCCGAAAAGGTCGCGGCGGTGCAGGGTCATCGCTGTGGTTCCTAGTAGCGCAGGCTGAAGGAGGCGCCGAGGCTGGCCGGACGGCCGGCGATGAAGGTCGGCATGCCGAGGGCGTCGCCGGTGTTGCCGGCGTCCTTGATATATTCCTCGTCCAGCAGGTTGTCAGCGAAGACTTCGAACGCCCAGTCCGCCGCGTTCGGCTCATAGCGAATGCGCAGGTTGAGCAGGCCGTAGCTGTCCTGGAACTCGTCGACGATCAGATCCGCGACGAGGTTGCGCGCCTGCAGGTCGGTGCGGTCGTTGTCGTCGTCGAAGAAGATCTTGGACTGCCAGGTGTACGTCGGCTGGACGGCGATGGCGCCGTCGCCCGCCGGGATGCGCCAGATCGCGCCGACCGAGGCCATGTGGTCGGGCGAGAGGCGGAAGCTGTTGCCCTCGCGCGCGCCGGTTTCGAAGCGCGAGTGGTTGTAGCCGTAGGTGGCGAACAGGTCGAAGGCGGCGGCCGCCTGATAGAAGACCTGACCTTCGAAGCCGTAGGCCTTGGCCTCGCCGGCGTTGACGGTGATGAAGTTGATTCCGGACTGTTCCGTCGTCTGGAAATTCTCGTAGGCATAGTGGAAGACCGCGCCGTCCAGCCGCAGGCGGCCGTCCAGCATGGCGGTCTTGGCGCCGATCTCGAAGCTGTCGACGGTCT
The DNA here is from genome assembly GCA_034189955.1 of Pseudomonadota bacterium. Classification (GTDB taxonomy): domain Bacteria; phylum Pseudomonadota; class Alphaproteobacteria; order Caulobacterales; family Caulobacteraceae; genus Brevundimonas. The sequence continues at coordinate 15,878 of JAXHTU010000039.1, forward strand.
CGGCGTCGACGATTTCGAAGGTCGTGGCGGCGAAGGGGGCGGCCGGGCCGTTGATGGTGACCACCTCGGGCCGGCGGCCGCGGGCGTAGTTGGCGTAGACGCTGGTTTCGCGCGAGACGGCGTAGCGCCCCGTCAGACGCCAGGTCAGGCCGTCGTCCTCATGGTCCGAATAGACGAAGTCGCCGTTGTTGACCGTGGGCTGGGAGATCAGGCCGAACAGGGGCAGCAGGGCCGAGGTCGGGGCATTGACCGCGCCCGGCGTGGCCAGGGCCGTCAGATAGGCGACCTGGAACGCCGGCGGGATCAGCGGCAGGGCCTGGACGGCGGCGAGGATCGAGCGGCCGTTGTTGACGGAGGCGGCATAGCCGGTGGCCTTGTCGTCCGTGGTCCAGCGCAGGCCGGCGGCGAACTCCCACCGGTCCGACGGGCGGAAGGTGATGTCGCCGAACAGGTCGTACGAGGTCAGCTCGCTGGCGTTGGTCGATTCCTCGATGTGGGCCGGCTTCAGATTGGCGACGATGCCGGGGATGAAGGGGGCGGGCACGCCGAGGGCGCCCAGCACCTGGCCGGCGATGGTCGGGTAGACGGCCTGCGGCAGGGTGTTCGCGCCGGTCACGCCCGGCTGGCCATCCAGCAGGCTGCCGATCGCCGGATTGCTGGCCGCCAGCTGGGCCAGGGCGATCCGCTCGTCATACTGGGTCGGAGCGCGCTGATAGCCGTCCTCGTGGAACCAGCCGGCGCCGACGAAGGCGCTGATCTTGCCGCCGTCGTCGAAATTCAGGCGCAGCTCCTGGCTCCACTGCTCGCCATAGGCGTCCTCGGCCGCCGTCAGGATCGGCAGGGAAATCCCGTCGGGATCGAAGGTCTCATAGCTGTCGAACTGACGGTAGGCGGTGGTCGAGTTCAGCGACCAGGCGGGGGAGAGTTCGATTCGGGCCAGGCCGGTCACGCCCCAGACCTCGCGCTCCAGACCGAGGGTCTTGCCGCCGTCGAAGGCCGCCGAGGGCGTCAGGGCCGCGCCCTCCCAGGCCGCCCGCCCGCCGAGGACGGCGCCGGTGACCGGATCGGCCGGGTCGTAGGCGATCGATTTGAACGAGGTGCCGGAGGCGTCGTCGTCCTGGTAGTTGGCGATCAGGTCGAAGCGCATGGCGTCGGACGGCTGCCAGGCTCCGGACAGGCGGAAGGCGCGGGTCTCGATGGCGTTGTAGTCCTCGCCGCCAAGCAGGTTGTCGACATAGCCGTCGCGCGTCTTCAGCCGGGTCGCGAGGCGCAGGGCGGCGTCGTCGCCCAGCGGCAGGTTGAGCATGCCCTCGGCGGCATAATACGCGTCACTGCCGGCGGAGGCGCGGGCGGCCGCTTCGGTCTGGCCGGGGCGGGCGCGGTTCTGCACGATGTTGACCGCGCCGATCAGGGCGCCGCGACCGTACAGGGTGGACTGCGGTCCCTTGGCGATCTCGACGCGCTCGATGTCGAACAGCTCGACATAGGAACCGCGCGATTTCGAGATCGACACGCCGTCCTGATAGACCGAGACCCGCGGTTCCGCCGTGGCCGCGCCGGAGTCCGAGGTGATGCCGCGCATCACGAAACCGGGGTTGTTGGGCGACTGGTTCTGCACCACGAAGCCGGGCACGAAGGCCGACAGGGCGTCGAACTCCTGGACGCCGAGATCCTCGAGGAACTGGCCCGAATAGGCGGTGAGGGCGAAGGGAACCTCGATCGGGTCCTGTTCGCGCAGCTGGGCCGTGACGATGACGTCCTCGACGGAGGTCGGCCCGGCGTCCTGGGCGAAGGCCCCGCCCGCCAGGCCGCAGGCCAGCGCCAGGCTGCTGACGCCCAGAAGGAAGGACGAAGTTTGGATACGGTGAATCATGGCAGCCCCCGACGTTTGTTGATGCGGCGTAGCGGGCATTCGTGCCGGTCTGGCGACGGCTTCGCCAACGCCGTGTGAAGCTGCGATGTCGATCCGGCGACGACTGGTCCGCAGACGCATGAAAATGTCGCCGCCGCCGACCGGGCCCCGATCCTGCGGCGGGGGGATCGTGACGTTCGCGGCAGTGCAACATTCCTGTTGCGCAGGCGTAGCGTATCGGGCCAGGTTTGTGGCTGGTTGCAGCGGGAGCGGCATGGCCTTCGACGAGATGTCAGGTGACGGGCCGGCCTACGGCGCGGACGTGCGGGAAAGCTATCGCGGGCTGGCGCGCTGGCTCGCCGAGGCGCCCGAGGGTTTGCTGCAATCGCGCTCGCGTCAGGCCGAGCTGTTCTTCCGCCGCATGGGCATCACCTTCGCCGTCTATGGCGACGCGGAATCAAGCGAGCGGCTGATCCCCTTCGACGTGGTGCCGCGCATCATCGGCGCGGCCGAGTGGGCCGGGCTGGAGGCCGGGCTGGTCCAGCGGGTCACCGCCATCAATCTGTTCCTCGCCGACATCTACGGGCGGCAGGAGTGTCTGAAGGCGGGCGTGCTGCCGGCCGAGCTGGTGCTGACCAATCCCCATTACGCGCCCGAGATGCAGGGCCGCCGGCCGCCGCGCGGCGTCTGGGTGCATATCGCCGGGGTCGATCTGGTGCGCACGGGGGACGACGGCTTCTATGTGCTGGAGGACAACTGCCGCACCCCGTCCGGGGTCTCCTACATGCTGGAGAACCGCGAGATGATGATGCGGCTGTTCCCGGATCTGTTCGCCGACTATCCGGTGCGGCCGGTCGAGACGTACGCCGACATGCTGCTGGCCAGCCTGCGGGCCAGCGCGCCGGAGGCGGCGGGGGCCGATCCGACCATCGTGGTGCTGACGCCGGGGCCGTTCAACTCGGCCTATTACGAACACAGCTTCCTGGCCGACAAGCTGGGCGTCGAACTGGTCGAGGGGCGCGACCTGTTCGTCGACGACGGCCATGTCTTCATGCGCACGACCGAGGGGCGCCAGCGGGTCGATGTCGTCTACCGGCGCATCGACGACGACTTCCTCGATCCCCTGACCTTCCGGCCGGACACGGCTCTGGGCGTGCCGGGGCTGATGACCGCCTATCAGGCGGGGACGGTGACCCTGGCCAACGCCGTCGGCACCGGCGTGGCCGACGACAAGGCGGTCTACACCTATATGCCGGAGATCATCCGCTTCTTCACCGGCGAGGAGCCGATCCTGAAGAATGTGCCGACCTGGCGCTGCCGCGAGCCGGAGGCGCTGAAGCATGTGCTGGCGCATCTGGAGGAACTGGTGGTCAAGGAGGTCGGGGGCTCGGGCGGCTATGGCATGCTGGTCGGGCCGGCGGCGTCCAAGGCCGAGATCGAGGCCTTCCGCAAGCGGCTGGTCAACGACCCGGACGACTTCATCGCCCAGCCGACGCTGGATCTGTCGACCGCGCCGACGCTGGACAAGAGTGGTGAACTGTCGCCGCGCCACGTCGACCTGCGGCCGTTCGTGCTGTCCAGCCCCGACGGGGTCAAGGTGGCGCCGGGCGGGCTGACGCGGGTGGCGCTGAAGCCGGGCTCGCTGGTGGTCAACTCCAGCCAGGGCGGCGGGACGAAGGACACCTGGGTGCTGGATGTTTGAGGTGGTGCGCAGATATGTCCTTCTCCCCTTGGGGGAAAAGGTGGGCGGCGGAGCAGTCCGGATGAGGGGGCTGCGCCGGTTCGCACACTCTCCCAAAATCCAGACCGAAGCGGGCGGCCCCCTCATCCGTCTCGCTGCGCGAGCCACTTTCTCCCCCGAGGGGAGAAGGGGCGCGGTTCGTCCATGCTGAGCCGCACCGCAGACGCCCTGTACTGGACCGGCCGCTATATCGAGCGGGCGGATTTTCTCGCGCGTATTCTGGAGGCGACGATCCGCCTGGCGGCCATTCCGACGCGCGGCGACGGCGACGCCGAGACGGTGTGGGCCAGCGCCCTGGCCTGCGCCAGCGTGCCAAAGGCGCTGGGGCGCTCGCCGACCGAGAAGTCGGTGCGCGAATATCTGGCCTTCGCGCCGGAGAATCCGTCATCGATCGCCGCCTGTATCACCCGGGCGCGGACCAACGCCCGGTCGGTGCGGACCGCCCTGACCATCGAGCTGTGGGAGGCGATCAACGGGGCGTGGAACGGGCTGGAGGAACAGGGCCAGCCGGCCCGGCGGGACGATTTCACGCGGTTCCTGGAGTGGGTGAAGACGGTCACCCTGTCGGTCGAGGGCGCGACCTCGCGGACCATGTTGCGCAACGACGGCTATTATTTCCTGCGGCTGGGCGCGGCCATCGAGCGGGCCGACAATACGGCGCGGCTGCTGGACGTGAAATACCATCTGCTGCTGCCCGAGGGCGAGCGGGTCGGCGGGCAGCTGGACTATTTCCAGTGGACCACCCTGTTGCGCGAGGTCTCGGCCCTGACCGCCTATCGCTGGGTCTATCGCGACAGCGTCAAGCCGTGGCTGGTGGCCGATCTGCTGGTGCTGAACCGGCAGATGCCGCGGTCGCTGGCCAGCTGCCAGGCCTCGATCGTGCGCTATCTGGAGCGGCTGGCCAGCGACTACGGCCGGCGCGGCCCGGCCCAGCGGCTGGCGGCGGAGCGGATGCGGTCGTTCGACAATTCGCGCATCGAGGCCATCTTCCAGTCCGGCCTGCACGAGTACATCCAGGCCTTCCTCGCCGAGAACGGGCGGCTGGGGCAGGCCATCCACGAACAGTATCTGAGCTGACCCGTGCGTATCCAGATCGACCACGCCACGACCTACGCCTACGACCGGGCCGCGCGTTTCATCATCCAGACCCTGCGCATGACGCCGCGCTCCAGCGAGGGGCAGCAGGTGCGGCGCTGGCAGGTCGAGACCGACGTCGACGCACGGCTGCGCCGCTCGGAAGACTCGTTCGGCAATGTCGTGCACACCCTCTACACCGAACAACCGACGGCCAGTCTGACGGTGCGGGTGTCGGGCGAGGTGATCACCAGCGACACCGCCGGGGTCGTGCCCCGGGATCAGGAGACGCTGTCGCCGCTGGTGTTCCTGCGCGACACGCCGCTGACCCGGCGGGACCGGCTGATCTCGGTGTTCGCCTCGGAATTCTCGGCCCATCCGCCGCTGGAGCGGCTGCACCGGCTGACGGCGGCGATCCACGGCTCGGTCGCCTTCGAGGTCGGGGTGACGACGCCGACCCACACCGCCGCCGAGGTGCTGGCCCTCGGCCGGGGGGTCTGTCAGGACCACGCCCACGTCTTCATCGCCTGCGCCCGGCAGATGGGGGTGCCGGCGCGCTATGTTTCGGGCCATCTGCTGCGTCGGGACACGGAAAACCAGGAGGCGGCGCACGCCTGGGCCGAGGGCTGGGTCGAGGGGCTGGGCTGGGTCGGTTTCGATCCGGCCAACGGGGTCTGTCCGACCGACCGCTATGTGCGGGTGGCGACGGGGCTGGACTATCTGGGCGCCGCCCCGGTGCGCGGGGCCAGCTATGGCGGGGGCGGCGAGCGGCTGGCGGTCAGGCTGACCGTGCGTGATGCCGACATGCAACAGAGTCAGCAACAGGCATGAGAGCGCGGTCGACTGACAAAGGAATCTGTTACCCTGAGCGGATGACGGACGTCAGTCGGGAGCGACGCATCCCATGACCTACTGTGTGGGCATGCTGGTCGAGGAAGGTCTGGCGATGATCGCCGACACCCGGACCAATGCCGGCGTCGACAACATCTCGTCCTACCGCAAGCTGCATGTCGTCGACCGTCCCGGCGACCGGGTGCTGGGGGTCTGCACCGCCGGCAATCTGTCGGTGACCCAGACGGCCCTGGCCATGGTCGCGGAGGGGGTCAACCTGCACGTCGGCGAGACGCCGGAGACGCTGGAGACGGCGCCGAGCCTGTTCCGCTGCGCCCAGCTGCTGGGCCACGCCCTGCGCGAGACGCGGCTGTCGATCGCCCCGGCGATGGAGGCGGACAGTCTCAATGTCTCGGCCAGCATGCTGCTGGGCGGCCAGGTCGCGGGCGGGGAGATGGGGCTGTATCTGATCTACAGCCAGGGCAATTTCATCGAGATCGGGCGGGACACGCCCTATCTGCAGATCGGCGAGCTGAAATACGGCAAGCCGATCCTCGAGAGCGGACTGGCCTATGACACGCCGCTGGCCGAGGCGGTCAAGCTGGGGTTGATCTCCTTCTCGACGACGATGCGCTCGAACGTGGCGGTCGGGGCGCCGTTCGACATGCTGACGCTGCGGCGCGGCTTCCTGAGCGGCGACGTGCGGCGGATCGAGGAGGACGACGCCTATTTCACCGACCTGCACGAGCAGTGGACGCGGGCCCAGGCCGCGGCCCGCCGGGCCATGCCGCAGCCGCCGTGGATGACGGGCGGACCCCGGCTGGCGGCCAGCCGGGGCTGAGGTCGGCTGCACAGGCGCGACCCGGCGGCGGTTGATGCGTTCCCTCGATCCCGGCCCCGGCGCCCGATCGCGCCCCCGGCCCAGCGAAGGAGCCCTCCGATGACAGCCCATGACGACCTGACGGCCCTGTTCATCAACACCAGCCTCAAACGGTCCAGCGAGCCGTCGCACACCCAGACCCTGATGGACGTCGCCGTGGACATCATGGCGAAGCAGGGGGTGCGGACCACGACGATCCGCGCGGCGGATCTGGACATGCCTCCGGGCGTCCAGCCGGACATGACGGAGCATGGCTGGGACAGCGACGGCTGGCCCGCGGTGCAGGCGCAGGTGATGGCCGCCGACATCCTGGTCATCGGAACGCCGATCTGGCTGGGCGACAAGTCGTCGGTCTGCACCCGGGTGATCGAGCGGCTGTACGGCTATTCCGGCGAGCTGAACGACCGGGGGCAGTCGGCCTACTATGGCCGGGTCGGAGGATGCATCGTCACCGGCAATGAGGACGGCATCAAACACTGCGCCATGAACCTGCTCTATTCGCTGCAGCATCTCGGCTATGTGATCCCGCCCCAGGCCGACGCCGGCTGGGTCGGGGAGGCGGGACCGGGGCCCTCCTACGGCGACGAGGGGACGGTCGGGCTCGACAACGACTTCACCCGGCGCAACACCACCTTCATGGCGTGGAACCTGATGCATATGGCCCGACTGCTGAAGGACGCGGGCGGGGTGCCGGCCTGGGGCAACCTGCGCCGGGCGTGGGACAAGGGCGAGCGTTTCGACCAGCCGAACCCGGAGTATCGCTGAGCATGACGGCCGTCGATTTCGACTTCGCCAACGAGGCCGGGCGCACCCTGACGGGCGTGCTGGAGACCGGGGCGGGGCCGGTGCGGGCCTGGGCGGTGTTCGCCCACTGTTTCACCTGCGACAAGACCTCGCTGGCGGCGACGCGGGTCAGCCGGGCGCTGGCGGAGCGCGGGGTCGGCGTGCTGCGCTTCGACTTCACCGGCTTGGGCGAGAGCGGGGGCCGGTTCGGCGAGGGGCTGTCGGGCGATGTCCAGGACGTGGTCTGCGCCGCCCGGGCGATGGCGGCGACGGGCCGGACGCCGCGCCTGCTGATCGGCCACAGCTTCGGCGGGGCGGCGGTGCTGGCCGCGGCGGGAGCCATCGAGTCCGTCGCGGCGGTGGCGGTGATCGGGACGCCGTTCGACGCCGAGCATGTGCTGGCCCATGTCGGCGATCAGCTGGACGACGTGACGCACGGGCGGCGCGTGCCGGTGTCGATCGCCGGGCGGGATTTCCAGCTCGGCGCCGACTTCGTCGAGGACATTTGTTCTCACAACCAGCGGGCCCGGATCGAGGGGCTGAAGCGGGCCCTGCTGGTGCTGCATTCGCCGGTCGACGACGTCGTCTCGATCGACAATGCGTCCGGCATCTTCCAGGCGGCGCGGCATCCGAAGAGCTTTGTCTCGCTGGACGACGCCAACCATCTGCTGACCCGGGAGGCGGACGCGGACTATGCGGCGGCGGTGATCGCGGCCTGGGCCGGGCGCTATGTCGGCGATCTGGGCGAGGCGGCGGCGCCGATGCAGGGGTTGCGGGTCGAGGAGACCGGCGGCGGGCGGTTCCAGGTGCGGGTCACGACGGCTTCGGGCGGCTTCCTCGCCGACGAGCCGGTCAGCGTCGGCGGTCTCGGCTCGGGGCCGACGCCCTATGATCTGCTGGGGGCGGGGCTCGGGGCGTGCACGGCGATGACCTGTCGGCTCTACGCCGAGCGAAAGGGCTGGCCCCTGGAGCGGGTGATCGTCGAGGTCGGCCATGTGGCGAAGACGGCGTCGGCGGCCGATCACTTCACGCGCAAGATCGGCTTCACCGGCGGGCTGGACGAGGAGCAGCAGGCGCGGCTGCTGGAGATCGCCGACCGCTGTCCGGTGCATCGCACCCTGACGGAGAGCGCGACGGTGTCGACCGAGATCCTGCCGGGCGGGGTCGCGGACGAGGGCGTCGAGGACAGTCCGGAAGACCACCTGCGTCGCATGCAGGACCTCTGCCTGGACCGGCGCGAACCGTAGGGCGCGGGCGGTCAGGCCGCGATCGGCATCCGCGCCACGTTGCAGTGGGTCCACAGCCTGTCCATGGCCTTGACGAGGTCGTCCATCATGGCGTCGGTGTGGTTGGGCGACGGGGTGAAGCGCAGCCGCTCGGCGCCCTTGGGCACGGTCGGATAGTTGATCGGCTGGACGTAGACGCCGTGGTCTTCCAGCAGCATGTCGGAGATCATCCGGGCGTGGACCGGGTCGCCGACGAACACCGGGACGATGTGGCTGTCGGAGTCCATCACCGGAATGCCGGCGGCGGCGAAGC
>JAXHTU010000004.1:0-56945 GCA_034189955.1 Pseudomonadota bacterium
AAGCGCGAGAACAACCGCGTCCAGATCATCGCCGGCAACGTCGCCACCTATGACGCCGCCCGCGCCCTGATCGACGCGGGCGCCGACGCCGTGAAGGTCGGCATCGGCCCGGGCAGCATCTGCACCACCCGCATCGTCGCCGGCGTCGGCGTGCCGCAGCTGACCGCTATCATGGAGGCCGTCCGCGCGGCGAGGGAGTCGGGCGCGCCGGTCATCGCCGACGGCGGCATCAAATATTCGGGCGATCTGGCCAAGGCCATCGCCGCCGGCGCCTCGGTGGCGATGATGGGCTCGATGTTCGCCGGCACCGACGAAAGCCCGGGCGAGGTCTTCCTGTACCAGGGCCGGTCCTACAAGTCGTACCGCGGCATGGGCTCGGTCGGGGCCATGGGGGCCGGCTCGGCCGACCGCTATTTCCAGAAGGAAGTCGAGGACAGCCAGAAGCTGGTGCCCGAGGGCATCGAGGGCCAGACGCCGTACAAGGGGCCGATCGCCCCGGTGCTGCACCAGATGGTCGGCGGCCTGCGCGCCGCCATGGGCTATGTCGGCGCCGCCACCATCGAGGACTTCCAGCAGCGGGCGCGCTTCGTGCGCATCACCGGGGCCGGCCTGCGCGAGAGCCACGTCCATGACGTGATGATCACGCGGGAAGCGCCGAACTATCGGCAGGGATGAGCGGGGAGGCTCAAGCCATGGATATGACGCCCGAATTCCTGATGCTGACCTTCACCCTGATCCTGGCGCTGGTCCAGATCGGGGCGGCGGGGATGGCGCGCACCGCCGAACTCGGCGGCAAGTGGAACGCCGGCCCGCGCGATGGCGAAACGCCGCCGCCGGGCAAGCTGGCCGGGCGTCTGATGCGGGCCCAGGCCAATCTGTTCGAGACCCTGCCGATCTTCGCCGCCGCCGTGATCATGGCGCATATCGCCGGTAAGGACGGGCCACTGACCTTCATCGGATCCCACCTCTATTTCTTCGGGCGGCTGATCTATCTGCCGCTCTACGCCTTCGGCGTGCCCTATGTCCGCTCGCTGGTCTGGCTCGTCGCCGCCGGCGGTCTGGTGACGATCCTCGTCGCCCTGTTCGTTTGAAAGCCTGAATTGACCCCAGCCGCCCGTCTCGCCGCCGCCGCCTCCGTCCTCGACAGCATCGCCCAGGGGCGAGCGCCCGCCGAGGTCGTGCTGAAGGCATGGGGCGCCGCCAACCGTTACGCCGGATCGGGCGACCGCCGCGCCGTCGCCGACCGCGTCTACCGCGTACTGCGCGCCCGCGGCCGGCTGGTCTGGGCCATGGGCGGCCGGGAGGATGGCCGAGCGCTGGTGATCGGCTCCCTGGCCCTGATCGACGGCCTGTCGCTGGAGGAGATCGAAGCCCTGCACTCCGGCGACGGCTACGGCCCGCGCCCGCTGTCGAAACAGGAACGCGCGCGGATCACGGCCGGGGAAGGGGACCTGCCGGGCTGGGTCGCCGCTGGCCTGCCGGAATTCGTGGTCGAGGACTTCAAGGCGACCTTCGGCGAGCGCTGGAGCGAGGAGGCCCGCGAGCTGATGGCGCCGCGCGCGCCCATCGACCTGAGGGTCAACACGGCCAAGGCCTCGGTCGCGGCCGTCGCCGCCGAGCTGACCGCCGCCGGACTCAAGCCGGAGCCGACGCCATGGTCGTCGCGCGGCCTGCGCCTTACGTCGGAGCCGCCGCCCAATGTGCAGGCGCTGGAGGCGTTCAAGGCCGGCCATATCGAGATCCAGGACGAGGCCAGCCAGGTCGTCGCCTGGCTGGCCGGTTCGGGGCTGGAACTCACCCCGGACAGCATCGTGATCGACTATTGCGCCGGCGGCGGCGGCAAGACCCTGGCTCTCGCGGTGCAGGGGCTGGCCGACGCCAGTCCGGTCAAGCCCGCCGCGCCGAAGCCGGCCGGCTGGTCGCCGACGGGGTCGGACGAGGCCGCCGCCGCGCGGGCCGCGCCGCCGGCCTCCGGGATGAAACTCATCGCCTGCGACGTGGTGCAGAAGCGGCTCGACAACATCCGCCCGCGGCTGGCCCGCGCCGGCGTCGCCGCCGACCTTCGGCTGATCGGACAGAACGGCGGCGGGGTCGAGGAATTCAACGGCAAGGCCGATCTGGTCTTCGTCGACGCGCCGTGCAGCGGCACGGGCGCCTGGCGTCGCCGGCCCGAGGACGCCTGGCGGCTGAAGCCGGACGAGGTCGAGCGGATGCACGCCCTGCAGCTGCGCATCCTCGATCAGGCGGTGGCGCTGGTGAAGCCGGGCGGACGGCTGGCCTATGTCACCTGCTCGATGCTGACGCGCGAGAACGAGGCGACGGCCGACACCTTCGAGGCGGCGCATCCGGCGTTCCAGCCCCTGCCGGTGGCCGAACTGCTGGACACGCCGACCCTGACCGCGGCCGGGCGCGAGCGTCTCGGCGCGCAGGCGAAGGGTCATCGGCTGCGGATGTCGCCGGGCTCGACCAACACCGACGGCTTCTTCCTCGCCCTCTATGAGCGGCGGGCGTGAGCCGGGACTGGTCCCTTTCCCGCTTCGGTCCGAAGACCGCCCTCTGCGTCATGGCCGCCGAGCCTGAATACGGCCCGGCGCTGAAGGCTCGCATCCGCCCGCTGATCACCGGCGTCGGCCCCGTCGAGGCCGCCGCCGGTGTGGCGCACGCCCTTGCCCTGTTGCAGGCCGAGGACGCCCTGCCGGACCTGATCGTGTCGCTGGGTTCTGCCGGCTCGCGCACCCTCGACCACGCCCGCGTCTACCGCGTCGCCTCGGTCAGCTATCGCGACATGGACGCCAGCGCCCTTGGCTTTCCGAAGGGCGAGACGCCTTTTCCGCGCCTGCCGGCCGTCCTGCCGCTGATGGATGGTCCCGCCGCCCTGCCGACCGCGCGGCTCGCCACCGGGGCCAGCGTCGTTTCGGGCGTCGGTTATGATGCGGTCGACGCCGACATGGTCGATATGGAGACCTTCGCCGTGGTCCGCGCCGCCGCCCGCTTCGGCGTGCCGGTGATGGGACTGCGCGTCGTCTCCGACGGCCGTTCCGACCTGTCCGCGCTCGAACACTGGACCGACGCCCTCGCCGGGGTCGATCAGGCGCTGGCCGAAGCGCTCGACCTGTTGCATGACCTTTTCACGCCTGCCGCCACGGAGCCCGCATGACCGCCCCCGCTGATCACCAGAAGGTCCTGATCGTCGACTTCGGCAGCCAGGTGACGCAGCTGATCGCGCGGCGCCTGCGCGAAGCCAACGTCTATTGCGAGATCCATCCGTTCGACAAGGCCGAGGCCGTGGTCGACGCGATGAAGCCCCAGGCCATCATCCTGTCCGGCGGCCCGGCCAGCGTGCTCGAGCCCGACAGCCCCCGCATCGGCCGCAAGCTGTTCGACCTGGGCCTGCCGATGCTGGCCATCTGCTACGGCCAGCAGCTGCTGTGCGACGTGCTAGGCGGCAAGGTCGAGGGCGGCCATCACCGCGAGTTCGGCCGGGCCGAGATCGTCATCGCCGACGAGACGCCGCTGTTCGCCGGCATCGGCGCCGTCGACCATCGCGAGCCGGTGTGGATGAGCCACGGCGACCGCGTCGCCGCCATCCCCGAGGGCTTCAAGGTCGTCGCCACCTCGGCCGGGGCGCCGTTCGCCGCCATCGCCGACGAGGCGCGGAAGATCTATGCGGTGCAGTTCCACCCCGAGGTGCACCACACGCCGCGCGGGACCGAGATCTATCGCAACTTCCTGTTCGGCGTCGCCGGGCTGAAGGGCGACTGGACCATGGCGGCCTATCGCGACGAGAAGATCGCCCAGATCCGCGAACAGGTCGGTTCGGCCAGGGTCATCTGCGGCCTGTCCGGCGGGGTCGATTCCTCGGTCGCGGCGGTGCTGATCCACGAGGCCATCGGCGACCAGCTGACCTGCGTCTTCGTCGACACCGGCCTGCTGCGCAAGGACGAGGCCGAACAGGTCACCACCCTGTTCCGGGAGCACTACAACATCCCGCTGGTTCACGTTGATGCGTCGAAGGAATTCCTCGGCGAGCTGGCCGGCGTCTCGGACCCCGAGACCAAGCGCAAGATCATCGGCCGGGTGTTCATCGAGATCTTCGACCGCGAGGCGGCGAAGGTCGAGGGGGCCGAATTCCTCGCCCAGGGGACCCTGTATCCCGACGTGATCGAGAGCGTCTCGGCCTCGGGCGGGCCCTCGGCGGTGATCAAGAGCCACCACAATGTCGGCGGCCTGCCGGACTTCATGAAGCTGAAGCTGGTCGAGCCGCTGCGCGAACTGTTCAAGGACGAGGTGAGGGCGCTGGGCCGCGAACTGGGACTCACCGACGCCTTCGTCGGCCGCCACCCGTTCCCCGGGCCCGGCCTGGCCATCCGCATTCCGGGCGAGATCACCCCGGAGGCGGTCGAAACCCTGCAGCAGGCCGACGCCATCTACCTCGAGGAAATCCGCAAGGCCGGGCTATACGACCAGATCTGGCAGGCCTTCGCCGTGCTGCTGCCGGTCAAGACCGTCGGCGTCATGGGCGACGCCCGCACCTATGAGAAGGTGCTGGCCCTGCGCGCCGTCACCTCGACCGACGGCATGACCGCGGACTTCTTCGAATTCCCGTGGGACGTGCTGGGCAAGACCGCGACCCGCATCGTCAACGAGGTGAGGGGGGTGAATCGCGTGGTCTACGACGTGACCTCGAAGCCCCCGGGGACGATCGAGTGGGAATAGTCCGGGGCTTTCGAGCCTTTCGGCGGCGCTTTCGAAAACGGCGCTAAAACACTGACTTGGACGATAAATGTTGTCGCTGCTTGTCGACATCGTTCGAGCGGCAGGGAAGCCGTGCGTCGGTCGTCCTGACGGTCTTGCGCCCATTGCCTCCGGCGACTCCGATTTATGAGCCGGTTGATGATAGACGGCTTGCGGGCTGTCCCGGCGGCACCCCGCCCTGTGATGGCCCCACTTGGTCGCGAGGCTGCGGCAGGTGATACGCCACGAGGATTCGCGCATGTTCCACGACCAGGCCCTTCGAGCGGGCGCCCTGATGCTCCTGATCGCCATGTCAGCCTGCAGCCCGGGGCCCGGCGAGGGGCGCGCGGGAGATGTGGAGACGGCCGCTGCTCCGCCGCCGGCCGCGGCCCCGGTTGTGGCACCGGCTGCGGCGCCCCCCTCGGGCCCGGCGAAGACCCGGCCTCCTGAGCCCGTCCCTTCGCCGGCATCGGTGATCACGGACCAGCAGGTCATGGCGGCCCGCACCCCGGAACTGTCGCGGTGCCTCGAGACGGGAGCCGCGGCGAAGGGCGTCTCCGTGGCCATGGGCGGATGCTTCAACGCCGAGCTTCAGCTGCAGGACGCCCGGCTCAATGCCGCCTACAGTCGGGCCATGGCCCGGCTCGATGCGGCCGGCCAGGCGCGGCTGCGCCGCGAGGAGCGCGCCTGGATAAGGCAGCGGGATGAGGGCTGCGCGCAGGCCGCGACCGGAGGCACGATCGACCAGGTCGAGATACCGGCCTGTCTTCTCGACGAGACGGTGCGGCGTCGGCTGGAGCTTGAAGCCATCGGATGATTGCGGGCTCGCGGTCACCCGGGCGTCACTGGCCGGGCCGCTCAGCACGAGAACACGGACCCGCTCCTTCGCTCCGCGGCGGCATCGTTCAGGCCTGCCGCCGATCGTGGATCCGACGGAGCGGCTCCGGAGCGGTCGGCCGCCAGACATTGGCGACCCGCGCCCCGGGAAGAGCTGGACGAGCGCAGTCGCCAGCCCATGAAGTGAAGGAGCGGGCGACGCTCTCGCGCCACCCGCCACCACGATCCCCGGCCGATCCGGAAAGGTACGGCAGGGCCGGCGCTCCTCTTCAACGGGCCGGCTGCATGTGCATGGGGGCGCGGCCTGATGCTCCGCCCGCTACCGCCCCAGCGACCGCGCCAACTCGACGGCGTCCGGTCCGGCCGGGAAGCGCAGGCGGTCGCCGGTGTCGTGGACGGCGCTCCAGACCGCCTCGGCGACATTGGACGGGGCGGTGGTCAGCGTCGGCGCGGCGAAGGCCTGGAGGACCGGACCGGCGAAGTCCGCGTAGGCCGCGTGGATGGCGTCGTCCAGGTCGATGTCCGAGTTGGCGCTGAACCGGGTGGTGGGTCCGTAGCCGGGCTGGACCAGTTTGACCTCGACGCCGAAGAAGGCGAGCTCGTGGGCGAGGGACCCGGTGAACCCCTCCACCGCCGTCTTGCTGGCAGTGTAGATCGAGGCCAGCGGCATTCCGGTCATGGCCACGGTCGAAGTGACGTTGACGATGACGCCGGACCGCTGCTCGCGGAACCGGGGCACGACCGCCTGGCACATGGCCATGACGCCGAAGGTGTTGGTCTCAAAGATCTCGCGGGCCTTCAGCATGGAGGCGTTCTCCAGCGTGCCTAGCAGGCCTACACCGGCGTTGTTGACGAGGACGTCGATCGGGCCGGCCTGTTCGATCGCAGCGGCGATGCTGGACGGGTCGGTCACGTCCAGGGCCAGGACCCGCAGCCGGTCCGATGCAGGCAAGACGTCCGGGCAGGGCGCCCGCATTGTGGCGATAACGTTCCAGTCCCTGGCGAGGAAGTGGCGGGCCGTTTCAAGGCCGTAGCCGCTCGAACTTCCGGTGATCAGTATGGTCTTCATGGCCGTCTCCCTGGTGTGTGAGGCGGTTCTAGAGAGCCGGGCTTGGACGATCTGCCAGTTGAAGTCCGCATTTTGTTTGCTAAAGTCCGGTCATGGTCGATCCGCTCTCAGACGTTATCCGGCTGCTGCGGCCCCGGGCGGTGTTCACCAAGGGCATCAGCGGGTCCGGAGCCTGGGCTGTGCGCTACACCGAGTTCGGCAATCCGAGCTTCTGCGCGGTGACCGAGGGGCGCTGCCGTCTGATGATCGACGGCCAGGCGCCGATTGAGCTGGAGGCGGGAGACTTCGTCCTGCTTCCCGCCACGCCGGGCTTCACCATGAGCGGCTTCGAACCGGCGATCCCGCGGTTGGTCGATCCCCATGCGGCGCCTGCGCCGTCGGACGAGGTCCGCCACGGAGACCCGGACCGCCCCCCGGACGTGCGGATGCTGGGCGGCTACTTCCTGTTCGACTCGCCGGACGCGGCGATGCTGGTCACCCTGCTTCCGGCCCTGGTGCATGTGCGCGGCGTCGACCGGCTGACGACGCTGGTCCGGCTGCTCGGCGAGGAGGCTCGGGAGCCCCGGACGGGGCAGACCCTGGTGATGTTCCGCCTGATCGAAATCCTGCTCATCGAGGCCCTGCGCTCGCTCCCCGGTGAGCAGGCCGCGCCCGGCCTTCTTCGCGGTCTCGCCGACCAGAGGGTGGCTGCGGCCATGCGCGGCATGCACCGCGATCCGGCCCAGCCCTGGACCGTGGCGGACCTCGCCCGGGAGGCCGGCATGTCGCGCTCGGCCTTCTTCGAGCGGTTCACCCGTGCGGTGGGCCAGCCGCCGATGGAATACCTGATCGCCTGGCGGATGGCCCTGGCCAAGCGTCTCCTGCGGCGGCGCGACGTCCCCATCGACACCGTGGCCGAGCAGGTCGGCTACGGCTCCGCGAGCACCTTCAGCACGGCCTTCCGGCGGCACGTCGGCCAGTCGCCGGGTCGTTACGGACGCGGCGCGACCCTGGAGAGCGCCGCCTGACCGCGGGCGCCGCCCACGGAAGAAATTCAGGGAAGGTTAAAGGAGAGCGGGCCGTCGCTCGTCTTACCGCCGAGGGGCCAACAAAGGTCTCGATCCTTGGGGGGATGCAAGATGATGAATATAGGGTCTCTGTGCGTGCGGGGTGCGCTCTTCGCTTCGGTCGCGTCAGCCGCCGTCCTGTCGGCCGACGCCGCCTGGGCGCAGACACGCAGCTTCAACGTCCCGGCCCAGCCAGCCGGCAGCGGCGTGGCGGCCTTCGCCCGACAGGCCGATGTCCAGATCCTGATCTCCGCCGAGCATGCGGCCGGTCGGCGGACCAACGCGGTGGTCGGCGAACTCACCATAAGGAGCGGGCTTGCGACGCTGCTTCAGGGTACGGGGCTGATGGTGCAGAACCCTGCGGAGGGGACCTATGTCGTCGTGCCCTTTCAGGAGGAGGCCGGCTCACACATCTCGGTCCTTCCCGAAATCCTCGTCCAGGGCGGAGAGGGATGGTCGCTGAACACCAGCGTGCGACACACGGAGGACGACGCCCAGCCCTACCAGATCTTCACGCAGGAGGATCTCCGTCAATCCGGCGCGGTGAGCCTCGAGCAGTTCTTTCGCGACAACCTCGGGGCCAATGTGTCGCCGGTCTCAAGCGAACAGACCGAGCAGACCCGTGGCCGCAACCAGATCCGCCTGCGGGGCCTTGGCACCAACGAGACGCTGATCCTCGTCGATGGCCGCCGCCTCGCCAGCGTCAACACCGGGGCCGGCTTTCTTGAACAGCCGACGATCGTCGGCATCCCGATGGCGCAGATCGAGCGCATCGAGGTCCTGCCTTCGTCCGCCTCTTCGGTCTACGGGGGCGGGGCCACGGGCGGGGTGATCAACATCATAATGAAGCGCGACTATCGCGGCGCCGAGACCACGGCGACCTACGCGGATGTGACCGACGGCGAGGCTCCTGACTATCGCTTCGACTTTTCCGGGGGACTGAACCTGGAGGATGGCCGGACCAATGTCTCGGCCTCTGTCAGCTACCGCGACGCGAGCCCGCTCCGGATGGCCGACCGGGACCTTGTGGCGCGGGGCTACCGGCACATACTCGACGCAGGCTCCCCCTATTTCGATCAGAACCTCGTCCTGGGCGCGACCCCGAACATTCGCAGCCAGACCGGGGCCATCCTGACCCTCGACCCGGCGTTCGGGGGAGCCTCCCTGGGATCGAACCACACGTTCGCGCCCTACGGATTCCGCGGCATCGGACTCGACGGGGTGGCTCCGCTGGTCGCCAACGCGGGGATGTACAATCTTGATCTGGCTCCCAATGCGCAGGGCGCGGGCCAGACCCTTACGACCGGTCAGGAGGCTCTGAGCGGGTCGATCGCGGTCCGGCGGGAAATGACGTCCTGGCTACGCCTGTATGGCGAGGTGCAGGCAAGCGAAACCCGCAGTACGAGCGATTTCGTTCGCGTCCCAAGCCTGATCAGCCTGGCTGCGAACGCCCCGAACAACCCGTTCCAGCAGGCGATCACCGTCGCGGCGCCCCATATCGGCGCGGACGGGGAGGGAGAGTCGCTGAGCGAGAGCCGGCGCTACCTTGCCGGCGCCGTGGCGCAGCTGCCGTTCCACTGGCAGGGCAATCTGGACTACACGTACAACTGGAGCCAGTTCACAGACAATATCCGGTCCCCGGGCCCCGATCTTGCGACGCTCACGGCTTTCCGTGACGGGTCGGTCGATGTCATTCGCGACATCAACGAGGCGCCGCTCGCCTACAACTACCTCGACTTCGGAACCCTGAGGAATCCGGCGGAGTCGACCACAGAGACCTTCTCGCTCCGCTTTGCCGGCCCGGCGCCGATCTCCCTTCCGGGCGGCCGGCCCTCGCTCAGCATCCTGTTCGAACGAACCGAACAATGGATCGGCGATTCCGAGCTCTATCAGAACACCGCTGACTCCTCCGTGATCCAGTTCACGCCCGAGCGCTGGCAGGACACCGACAGCGCCTATGCTGAAGTCTGGCTCCCGGTCATCGGACCGGCGAACGGCATCCCGTTCGTCCACGAGTTCGGTCTGGGGGTTTCGGCGCGCTACGACAAATATGAGAGCAAGGGGACGCTCAGCGGCATCAATTGCCTGAATGTGTCGCGGCCCCTGACCGAGGCCGAGATCGCCTCGGCCTGCCCTCCCGCCGGCGTCCCGCCGGTTTATCAGGAGTCCACGGCCTCGCGGACGGATCCGACCTACAGCGCCAAATGGGCGCCGTTCCGGGACGTCGCCTTCCGCGCCTCCTACGGGACCGGCTACCTGCCGCCCTATCTGCACCAGCTGATCAAGCAACCGACCCCGATCCACATCGTCCGTGTCGTGGACCCGGAACGTGGCGATGAGCCCATCGGAACCGCCCTGTTCCCGGGCTTCAATATTCTCCAGGGGGCCGGCAACTTCCTGGGCGGCAATCCCGATGTCCTGCCGGAAAGGTCCGAGACCTTCTCGGCCGGTGCGATCTTCACGCCCCGCTGGATTCCCGACCTGCGCATCTCGGTCGACTGGACGCGGATCGAGAAGCGCGACAACTACTTCGATCCCCGAACCCTCCTCGCGCCCTCGGCGGGGGACACGGAGGGGCAGGCCCTGTTCGAGGCCTTCCTGCGCCAGCACCCGGACCGGTTCACGCGCGGCCCGGCCGGCGGCGGCTTCGCCGTGGGTCCGATCATCGCCGCCGACATGTCGATCGCCAACCTGGCGGGCAGCAATGTCGAGGCCTGGGACTTCGCCATCGAATACAGTCACGACCTGTGGGGCGGCCGGCTGGACCTGAAGGCTGACGCGACCCACCTGTCCGAACTGTCCGTGCAGCTGTCCGAAGAGACC
The DNA here is from genome assembly GCA_034189955.1 of Pseudomonadota bacterium. Classification (GTDB taxonomy): domain Bacteria; phylum Pseudomonadota; class Alphaproteobacteria; order Caulobacterales; family Caulobacteraceae; genus Brevundimonas. The sequence goes on from JAXHTU010000004.1 coordinate 10,510, forward strand.
TCGCTGATGGACTGGTCCGGCGTGATCACCGGCGTCTTCGCCGGTGGCTTCGGCTCGACCGGCGGCCTGACCTGGAAGGGCAACTCGACGGTGGCCTGGACGAACGACACCTGGTCGCTCGGCTGGCGGACCCGGTTCTTCAACGACTACTACCTGCGCCAGGACCGTACGGTTCATCCCCTGCAGGGAGACGACAGGGTGCCGAGCCAGATTTACCACGACCTGTTCGCCACCTGGGAACTGACGGCCGACGTCGATCTGCGCGTCGGGGTCAACAATGTGCTGGACGCCGCCCCGCCCGTCGATGTGTCAACCGGGACCTTCTACAGCCGCTTCGGCGATCCCCGCCTGCGCAACTTCTACCTCGCGGTCACCAGGCGGTTCTGACGCCGCGCCGCCGGCGGCCCCGACACGGTCGCCGGCGGAGTTCCGTCGCCTATTCCGCGCGATCGATGCGAATGGTCGAGGCGTCCGACGAGACCTCGGCGCCAAGGCTCACCGCCACACCGCCGGCGAACCCCTCCGGGTCGTCGAGACGGAACACCCCATAGAGGCGCTCGTCTGCCAGGGCCGCGTCCTCGATCACCAGGGCGCGGGCGTTGTAGCGGTTGAACTCGGCCGCGGCCTGTCCAAGTGTCTCGCCCGCCAGGTCGATCCGGCCGGAGCGCCACGCCAGTTCGCGGTCGATCTCGGACGGTACGGACACGGGGCGAGACGGGGTCGCGGCCCCCCCAGCCACGAAGGACGAGGTCCCGGCCGGAAGTTCCACGGTGTGTGCAGAGGCGCCGTCGACCCACACCTTGACCCGGCCCTCGGTCACGCGGACTTCGACACCGGACGCCACGCGTCGAACCGAAAAGGCCGTCCCTACGGCCTGCACGCGGACCCGGCCGGCATCGACGCGGAAGGGCCGGGTCTCGTCGCGGGCGACCTGGAACCAGGCCTCGCCCTCATCGAGCCGGACGCGCCGCAGGCGGTCGCCGAAGTCGACCTCGAGCCGGCTGGCGCTGTTGATGGAGGCGGAGGACCCGTCCTCGAGCGGCAGCCGGCGAACCTCGCCGACCGTGGTCGCATAGGTCTCGGGCTGGCCCATCAGCAGGATGCCCGCGACGGCGGCGGCGGCGGCGGCGGCAAGTCCTCCGAGAACGAGCCGGCGCGGGCTCGCCACTCCGAAGGGCGCGGGGCGGCGGCGCTCCGGCCCGGCGAGCCGGGCCCGGTCCAGCACGCTCCAGGCGGCCTCCGCCTGCAGCAGGGCGCCCGCCCGCCGGGGGTCGCCGGCGAGCCAGGCCTGGAGCTCGCCGTCCAGGGCGGCGCGCCCCTCACGGTCCAGCCGCATCACCCAGCGGGCGGCGTCGTCTTCGATATGGCTAGCGCTTTGTCGCACGTTCATTTCGCACCTTGAGGCGATACTGCGGATCGCCGGTTTCCTCTCTCATGGTCTTCAGGATCTTCCGGATTCCCTTGACGCCCTCGTTCTCGACCACGCTCTCGCTGACGCCCAGGCGGGCGGCCACCTCCTTCTGGGACAGGCCCTCGACCTTCAGCAGGGTGAACACCCGCCGACATCGGTCCGGAAGTCCGTCGATCAGCTCGGCCACCCGCGCCAGCTCGCGCCGGGCGCCGGCGATCCGTTCCGGCGTCGGCGCCTCGGTATAGACGGACGGGACGTCGAGTTCCGTGGCCGCTTCGATGCGCACGACGCGGCTGCGCCGGATCTGATCGACCAGCAGGTTGCGGACGATCTGGAAGAAGAAGGTGTCCGGCCGGGCGATGTGATCGAAGGCGGGCAGGGCGGCCAGCTTGGCGTAGGCTTCCTGGATCAGGTCGTCGATGTCTTCGGACGACTGCAGACGCTGTCTGAGCCAGCTGCGGACCCGCGGCTCGTGCGGCATGACCTGGCCGGCGACCCAGGCCACGAGCCTCTGTCTGGAATCGTCCACCATCCTGCCGCCCCGGCGAAATCTCATCTCGTATTCGGCATAAAGACGAGCGGCGCCGCGCTTTCCTTGGCCTCTGAAACATTATCTTTGAGTAAGTTGCGCACCCCGTTCTCTTCCGAAAAACCTCGCCCTTCCGGGCTCCTGGAACGTGTCTTCAAAAGAACACGCGCCCGAAACGGATCGAGCGATCACGCTCAGGGAGAGATCATCAGAATGCGTTTCAAGAGTCGACAAATCCTGCTCGTCGCGACCTCGGCCCTCGCGGTCTGCACCGCCTTTCCCGCCGCGGCCCAGACGGCTACGCCGTCCGATCCCTGGGCCCACATGGCCAGCGACGTGCCCGTCGATCCGGCGGTGCGTTTCGGGGTCCTGCCCAACGGCATGCGCTATGCGGTGATGCATGGTCAGACGCCGCCGGGACAGGCCGCGCTGCGGCTCTATCTCGACGCCGGCTCCCTGATGGAGAACGACAACCAGCTGGGCCTGGCCCACTTCATGGAGCACATGGCCTTCAACGGGACGACCAACATCCCCGAGAACGAACTGCTCGCCGTCCTGGAACGGCTGGGGCTGGCCTTCGGCGCCGACACCAACGCCTTTACCGGCTTCGACCAGACCGCCTATGTGCTGCAGCTGCCTCGCTCGAATGACGAGACGGTGGACACCGCGCTCCGGATTCTGCGCGAGCAAGTCTCCGAGGCCCTGATGGACCCGGAAGACATCGAGGCCGAGCGGGGGGTCATCGAAGGCGAGCAGCGCCTTCGCGATACGCCCCAGTTCCGGGCCGGCCAGAAGCAGCTCGCCTTCCTGGCGCCGGGCCTGAAGGTCGTGGACCGCTTCCCCATCGGGGACCTGGAGATCATCCGCAACGCGCCGCGGGAGCGGTTCGTCGAATTCTATCAACGCTATTACCGGCCCGAGCGCGCGACGATGATCGCGGTCGGCGATTTCGACGTCGACGAGATGGAGCGCAAGATCGTCGACGCCTTTCAGGACTGGCGTCCGACCGGGCCGGCCGGTCCGGAGCCCGATCTCGGTCGCGTCTCGCCGCGCGAGCCGGCCACGAAGCTGATCGTCGACACCGGCCTGCCGCATTCGATCGCCCTGTCCTGGTCGTCTGAGCCCGACACCGACCCCGACAGCCTCGCCGAGCGGCGCGAGGGTATGATCCGCGCGCTCGGCTTCGCCGTGCTGAACCGTCGCTTCGGCGAGCTGTCGCGCAAGGACGACGCCCCCCTGCTGACCGGTTCGGTGAGCGCCGACGATCTGGTCGAAAGCATCCGCATCGCCTCGGTTTCCGCGACCTTCCTGCCGGGACAGTGGGAGCGGGCCCTGCAGACGATTGATCAGGAACGGCGCCGGCTGATCGAATTCGGGGTCTCCCAGGCGGAGCTGCAGCGTGAGATCGACAACTGGCGGTCGGCCCTGGAGAACCGGGTCGAAGCCGCCGCGACACGCGACACCACGGCCCTCGCCGGCGCCCTGCTGTCCTCCGTCAACGGCCAGCGCGTCTTCACCGCGCCGCAGACGGATCTCGACATGTTCAACGCCGTCGTCGCGGACCTGACGCCGGACGCGGTCAACGCCGCCGTCGAGGCGGCGTTCGAAGGCGACGGGCCCCTGACGATGATGACCTCGCCCGATCCGGTCGAGGGCGGCGAGGCCCGCATCGCCGCCGTTCTCGAAGCTTCGGCGCGCCAGCCGGTGTCCGCGCCCACGCCGCTCGTGCGGATGGACTGGCCCTATACCGACTTCGGGGCGCCGGGGGCCGTCGTGTCGCGCCGCGAGGTGCCGGAACTGGAGGCCGTGATCGTCACCTTCGCCAACGGCGTGGAGCTGACGGTCAAGGAGACCGCCTACCGCGACGAGGAAATACAGGTCGCCGTCTCGACGGGCATCGGCGAGCAGGCCTTCTCCCCTACCACCGACGACCCCCGCCAGTCGGCGATCGGGACGCTGCGATCCGGCGGCCTGGGGCGGATGACCAGCGACGAGATCAGCTACGCCCTGACCGGCCGCGTGGTCGGCGGCGGCCTCAGCACCGGCGAGGATCGCTTCATCCTGTCCGGCGGCACCCGGCCGCAGGATCTTGAGCTGCAGATGCAGTTCATGGCGGCCTTCCTCACCGACCCCGCCTTCCGCAGCGCTCCCTACAACCAGATGAAGGCCAAATATCCCGCCGCCGTCGCCCTGACCCGGGCCACGCCCGGCGGCGTCTTCGGCATGGAGGCCGGCCCGTTGCTGGCCGGCGGCGACCGCCGCAAGGCGACGCCGCCGGCGGAGCTGGTCGATCAATGGACCATCGAGCCGATCCGCGACGAACTGATGGAAATGCTCTCCACCGGGCCGCTGCGGGTCACGATGATCGGAGACGTGACGGTCGATCAGGCCATCGCCGCCACGGCCCGGACGCTCGGCGCCCTTCCGGCGCGCGGTCCGGCGCAGAGGCCCGCCCCGGGGGCGGATCAGCGTCGCTTCCCCGACCCGACGCCGACGCCTGTCGTCCTGCACCATGAAGGGCCCGCCGAACAGGCCCTCGGCTTCGTAGCCTGGCCGACTCTCGACGTGGTCGGCGACCGCACCGAGGCGCGTCAGGTCGCGGTCCTCGCCGAGGTCGTCAAGCTGCGCGCCCTGGCCGAAATCCGGGAGCGGCAGGCCCTGGCCTATTCGCCCGGCGTCGCCTCGACCTTCTCCAGCGTCTATCCGGACTACGGCTACCTTGCCGTTCAGGCCGCCACCACGCCGCAGAACCTGCCGGCCTTCTTCGCCGCGGTCGAGGCGATCGCGAGGGACCTCCGGGACAATCCGATCACCGACGACGAGCTCACCCGGGCGCGGGCGCCGATGATCGAGGCCACCCGGCGCAGCATGAACGGCAACGCCTGGTGGATCGGCCAGCTGATCGACGTCGGGATCAGGCCGGAAACGGTACGGGAGACCCTCGACACCCTGCCCGATCTCGAATCGGTGACGCCCGGCACGATCCAGACCTTGGCCCGGCGCTACCTCCGCCCGGAAACGGCCTGGCGGACGACCGTCGTCTCGAAGGCCGCCAACCCGGCGGACTGAGGGATGCGCGACGGCCCGGGCGCCCAATCGCCCGGGCCGTTCGCCTGTCCCGGGCGGGCGGCGGGAAGCGCAGTCCGTCCGGGCGCTCGGCCCGTCGAACCGGCCCACGGTGGCGCTCGTCCAGGCCCGCACCCGCCATCGGCCGGACCAGCTTGCGCCGCAAGGTTGCGGGTTCCGCCTGCGCCCGCCGTCAGCGGTCCCTACGGGGTTTCGGCGATCAGCGATTTCACCGTCGCCATGGCAAGCGAGCCAGGTTTATCTGATCGACGATCACCCCGGCACTCTCACGCCGTCAAGACACGTCAAGGCGGGTTTTCGCCCAAGATGCTGGATGGGCCGGACAATCCCGGCGGACCGGTCCGGGGCTTGTGAGCGCGCCTGCCGCCGACCTACAGGTCTTTCAGCCAGGCAAGGACGTCCTTGGGGCGGTTCACAGCCAACAGGTCCGCCGCCGCCGTCCCTGGCGCGGCCATCTCACGCAGGCGGCCAGGCTGAACCTCGAAGCGGGTCCGGAAAGCGCGGCTGAAATGCGCCGCGGATCTGAAGCCGTGCGCATAGGCGACCTCGGCCAGGCTCCGCCCTGGCGGCGCCGGCGCGGTCAGGGCGTCGAACGCGTGATCCAGACGCCGGGCCTGGATGAAGGAGGCGACGCCCCCGATCGGTGCGAATGCCTCGTAGAGCAGGCTGCGGGACACGCCGAGGCGCTTGGCCAGCATGTCGGGCGTCAGGTCAGCATCCCCCCGGTTCTCGTCTATAAGGGCGCGGGCGGCGGCCAGAAGCCGCCTGGCGGATGGGCGAGCGTCGTCAGTCGAGCTTGGAGCCCGGCCTGCAAGGACGCCCGAAACGAGGGCGATCGCCGCTGCGAGGGCGGTCGCGCCTTCCCGAATGGACATGCGATCCACCACGTCCCACAGCCCGCGCATCTGGGACCCGATCAGGACCCCGTCCACACTGTCTCCCGGCACCACCATTCCATGGATGTGAAGAAGACTCTGATTGCCAAGGAGCGCTCTGGGGACGACGAGGTTGAGGGTCTCGAAGGCCTCCGTCGACAGATCGAACGGGCGCGCCATATCGACAAATCGGACCGAGCCCGGGCCGCCCTCGACGACCCGGCCATCGTACAGGCCGGTCCAGCCTCCCTTAAGCTGCAGAATGGCCTGGACTGTGTCAGTGGCGTCCGCGGCGATATGGGCCCAGGTGCGATTGAACCGCTGGGCGACCGTTTCGCAGCGTCCGAAAAGCGCGTTGCCCAGGTGATAGCCTTCAGTGCGGTTGTAGAAGGTCTCCGCCGCCTCACGAAGCTCCACAGCGAAGAAGGGCTTGCAGGCCGCCAGATACAGCTCGACGGCGTCGGCCTGGCTTGAGGCTTCCAGAATCCACAAATCCCGGCGAGGGCGGTCGGTTGACGAAGAGATGACGGCGCTCCCGGGAAATGTGAACTGCAGTGATTGTGACCCCCGAGGACCATGGGCGTCGCAGGGGGGCTGGCGGAACATACGGATGCAGGGTCAAGGATTCGCGGACGCCCAGTCAATGACTGGGACAGGCGGATGGGTGATAACCGGGCGCCAAGCTGAAGGGGCGCGGCCTCGGGAGAACTCATGGCTGTTTTTCGTCGCGCCCCCGGCCTTGTCGGCATCGGAGTTTCCTCTCGCCCTTTGATCGCTTCCGCATGGCGACGGCTCGCGCTCCCGATGCCGTTCCCTGATCGCTTCGTCTGATCCTGCCGGCAACTTAAACCCTATTTATCAATGGCTTGTGCCGCGCCGCCAACTTTGCCAAGGCCTACGACCATGATCGACCTCCTCCGCGTCCCTGTATTCGCCCGTCGCGCCCTTATGGCGTCGTCGGCCCTCGTGGCGTCTTCGCTGGCTTTTGCATCGCCTGCCTGGGCCCAGGCCGTCATTGATGCCGGCGACCACGAAGTCGTCGATGGCGCAGGGGCGGGGCTGCCCTGGGACATCAACGGCGGTCTTACCGTTGGTCAAACCGGGTCCGGAACGCTGACCATCATCAACGCCGGCTTCGTCAGGGGCGGCTACAGCTATCTCGGGTTCGGCGAGGGATCGACTGGTATCGTGACGGTCACCGGCGCCGGCAGCCGGTTGCAGCTTTCGGGTATCGAGCTTGGCTATGACGGCAGCGGTGCGCTGACCATTTCGGACGGCGGCTTTGTCAGCAGCAGTTCCACCCGGATCGGAACGCGTGATGGATCCGGCGTCGTGACGGTCACTGGAGCCGGCAGCGCCTGGACCTCAGGCGATATTGAGGTTGGTCGTTTTGGGAGCGGCACGCTGACCATTGCGGACGGCGCCGCCGTCACAGGCTGGGATGGCGTTATCGCCTACTATTTCGGCTCCATGGGCGAGGCGGCGGTCACCGGCGCCGGCAGCGCCTGGACCAGCAGCGACGAAATGTATGTCGGCAAGGGGGGAACCGGTACGCTGAGCATCGCGGCCGGCGGCGCAGTGTCCAGTCTTGCCGGCTTCGTCGGCGACCAGCTTGATTCCATCGGCGAGGTCACGGTCACCGGCGCGGGCAGCACATGGACCAATCGGGGGGACCTGCATGTCGGCAATGACGGCCAGGGCGTCTTGACCGTCGCGGATGGTGGGGCGGTGTCCAGCCGGGAAGGCTTTATCGGCTACGGCTCCGGTTCGACGGGCGAGGTTACGGTCACCGGCGTCGGCAGCCGTTGGACCAATAGTCGTGACGTCGTTGTCGGCCGGGCCGGTGATGGCTCGCTGACCGTCGAGGACGGCGGTGGGGTGTCCAACGTGCGCGGCATCATCGGACTCGTCGCCAACACCGCCAACGAGGTCACGGTCACCGGCGCGGGCAGCACATGGACCAACAGTGCGTTGCTGTTTGTCGGAGCATTCGGTGATGGCGCGCTGACTGTCGAGAATGGCGGCACGGTATCCAACACGACCGGCTACATCGGCGACGGCGACGGCGTCACTGGCGCGGTTACGGTCACCGGCGCGGACAGCGTCTGGACCAATAGCGGCGACTTGTATGTCGGCAATCAAGGCGCCGGCACGATGACCGTCGCGGTCGGCGGCGCGGTATCCAGCATCAACGGCTACATTGGCGACTACGCCGGATCCACGGGTTCGGCCACGATCACCGGCGCGGGCAGCGCCTGGAACAACAGCGGGTTTCTGTTTGTCGGCGACGGCGGCTTCGGCGCGCTGACCGTGGCGGACGGGGGGCGCATGTCCAATGGCACAGGCTATGTGGGCCGCCCGGTCGGCTCCACAGGCGAGATCACGGTCTCCGGCGCAGGCAGCCTCTGGACCACCAGCAGTCAACTGTATGTTGGCCTGGGCGGCGTCGGTCTGATCACGGTCGAGGATGGCGGTGCGGTGTCCAGCGCGCTCAGCGTTATCGGTCATGACGCGGGCGGCGTCGGCGAAGCCACGGTCACCGGCGCTGGCAGCACATGGGTCAGCAACGGTGAATTGAGTGTCGGCCTGTTCGGGACCGGCGCGCTGACCGTGGCCGATGGCGGCGCGGTCAGCGCGGCCAACGTCTCGCTCGGGTTGCAAGACGGCGCCGTGGGCACGCTCAACATCGGCGCCGCGGCGGGGGATGCGGCGGTCGCGGCCGGGTCGGTGGATGCGCCGACGATCGTGTTCGGAGACGGCGACGGTTCGATCGTCTTCAATCACACCAGCGACGACTTCGAGCTCGGGGCGGACATCTCGGGCGCCGGCACGCTCCGGGTTCTGTCCGGGCGGACGCTGTTGTCGGGGGACAACACCTATACCGGCGCCACGACCATCGCCGCCGGAACCCTGCGGGTGGACGGTTCGCTGACCAATCAAGGCGGCCTGACGGTTCAGAGCGGCGGAATCCTGGGCGGGACAGGCGGCATCGGCGGGCTGACCACCATCCAGAGCGGCGGGACACTGGTGGGCCAGGCCGGATCGGTTCTGACGCTGAACGCGCTGACGCTGGGCGACGGGGCGATCCTTGACGTGACGCTGGGCGCGCCGGCCGCCAACGCCCTGTTCGCCGTCGGCGGGGACCTGACCCTGGACGGCGTTCTGGACATCACCGACGGCGGCGCCTTCGGGGTCGGGGTCTATGGCCTGATCACCTATGGCGGCGCCCTGACCGACAACGGCGTGGAGATGGGCGACGTGCCGGTGGGCTACAGCGCCGGACGGTTCGAGGTGCAGACGTCGGTGGCGGGCCGGGTCAATCTGGTCAACAACGGCATGGCTGACCTGCTGTTCTGGGACGGCGGCGATCCGCTGAACGCGGACAATGGCGCCATCGATGGCGGCGGCGGGATCTGGACCCTGACCGGGGCCACATGGACCGGCGTCGACGGGGCCTCCAACGGCCTGATGAATCCCGCGCCCGGGCTGTCGGTGTTCATGGGCGCGGCCGGAACGGTCACTTTGGATGACAGCGCCGGCGCCCTGTCGGTCACCGGCCTGCAGTTCGCCGCGGACGGCTATGTGCTGACTGGCGACGACCTTGCCTTGGTGGAGGAGAGCCCCGGATCTGGCGTCAACCTTCGCGTGGGCGACGGGACGGCGGCGGGGGCGGGCTGGATCGCCACCATCGGCTCGGACCTGACCGGCGCGGTGCGGCTGCGCAAGACCGATCTGGGAACGCTGGTCCTGACGGGCGACGCCAATCACACGGGCGGCACGGAAATCGCCCATGGCGAGCTGCGCATCGGCGACGGCGGCGTGACCGGTTCGCTGGCCGGCGATGTGGTCAATGCGGCCGTGTTGAGGTTCGACCGCTCCGACGACCTCGTCTTCAGCGGCGTCGTCAGCGGCGCCGGTGATCTGGTGCAAACCGGCGTCGGCGTGCTGGGCCTGACGGGGATCAGCACCTACACCGGCGCCACGCGGGTCCTGGCCGGGAGCCTGGACGTGTCCTCCGCCAGCCATCGTCTGAGCAACCAGACCGCCCTGAGCGTGGCCGCGGGCGCGACGTTCGAACTGGGCGCCACGTTCCAGGATGTCGGCTCGTTCGCGGGCGGAGGAACCCTGTCGGGCGCGGGCGGAACGCTCGATGCCGGCATGGACGACCGCAGCACCGCTTTCTCGGGCCGCCTGCTGGTGTCGACCGTGAACCTGTCGGGGGATGGAACCCTCACCCTGTCCGGCGAGCACGCGGTGGACACCCTGCGCATCGCCAACACGGTGCGCATCGGCGCCGGCGGCTGGAGCGACCTGACCGGGACAGACGGGCCGGTGGTGCAGATGTCGGGCGGTTTGCTCGATCTGGACGGAAACGCCCTGCGGATCGAGACGCTGGAAGACCTGGCCCAGCCCGGCGCGGTGAGCCTGGGCGACGGCGGGGTGCTGACCCTCAGCGACGGGCGCACGCAGTTCCGCGGCGCGATCACGGGCTCGGGCGAACTCGTCAAGGATGGCTCCGACGCCTTCACCCTGGCGGGCGACGTCGCCTACGACGGCGACCTGACCATTCTGAACGGCGGGGTGGTGCTTGACGCCGCCGCTGTCCTTTCCGGGGACCTGGCGCTGGCGGTGAGCGCCGGCGCCGCGTTCGACCTGAACGATACGGGCCAGCGCCTGACGGGCCTGTCGGGCGCTGGCCGGGTCGACCTGGGCGCGGGAGCCCTTGAGCTGGCGCCGGGCGATGCGACGTTCGCCGGCGACTTCGCCGGGACAGGGGACATCACCCTGTCGGGCGGCTCGCTGGACCTGAACGGCGACTCATCGGCGTTCGGCGGGATGATGACGATCGGGGATGGTGCGAGCCTGACAGGATCGGGCGCCATCGGCGGCCTGATGACTATCGCCGACGGCGGGACGCTGTCGGGAGTTCAGGGCCAGACACTCGGCTTGGGCGCATTGATGCTCTCGCAGGGCTCGACCGTGGCGGCGGCGCTGGGCGCGGCAGGCGATACGGCGCTGTTCGACGTGGCGGGAGACCTGACGCTGGACGGCGATCTTGAGGTGACGGACATGGGCGGCTTCGGGGCCGGGGTCTACCGCCTGTTCGACTACGGCGGGGACCTGACCGATCTGGGGCTGGACGTCAGCGCCACGCCGGACGGGGTCGGCCTCGACGATCTGTATGTCCAGACCTCGGTGGATCAGCAGGTGAACCTTGTCTCGACCCATGAGGTGGACCTGCGCTTCTGGGACGGCGCGGGGTGGCAGAACGACTTTTCCATTCAGGGCGGAGCCGGTGTGTGGAGCGCCGCCGGCCGCGACTGGACCGGCGCGAACGGGGCCGTCAACGGCGCCTATGACAATCCGGCCTTCGCGGTGTTCACGGGAAGCGGCGGGACCGTGACCGTGGATGGCGCCAGCCTCGGCGTCACCGGGATGCAGTTCGCCGTGGACGGCTACCAAATCACCGGCGAAGGGCTCGCCCTGACCGAGGGCGAAACGATCGTCCGCGTGGGCGACGGCACGGCGGCTGGGGCGGGCATGACTGCGACCATCGCCTCGGCGCTTACCGGTGCGGGCGGTCTGGTGAAGACCGATCTGGGCACGCTGATCCTGACCGGAACCAACAGCTATGCGGGCGGGACGGTCGTACGCGACGGGACGTTGATCGGGGACGCGGCCTCCATCGCCGGCCAAGTGGTCAATGACGCCACGCTGGTGTTCGACCAAGGCGCGGACGCGATCTTCGCCGGCGCGATCTCCGGCGGCGGCGAGGCCTTCAAGCGCGGCGCCGGCGTGCTGAGCGTGATGGGCGCCAACGCCATGGACTGGACGGTGGCGAACGGCGCCCTGGTGGGTCAGGCGGGGGCGTTCTCGGGCGACGTGGACATCGCATCGGGGGCGAGCTTCACCTTTGGCGCTGAAACCGACGCGATGTGGGGCGGGGTGTTGAGCGGAGCCGGAACCTTCGCCAAGACCGGCGCCGGCGACCTCGCTCTGACAGGCGACTCCTCGTCCTTTGCAGGTCTGACCGAGATCCGCGACGGCCGGTTGGTGCTGAACGGGGCCTTGGGCGGCGAGTTGCGCCTGTTCGACGGCTCCATGCTGGGGGGCTCGGGCGCCCTCGGCCAACTGACGGCCGGGTCGGGAGCGGTGATCGCGCCGGGCAATTCCATCGGCACGCTCAACATCACTGGCGACGTGGTCTTCAACGCCGGTTCGATCTACGAGGTCGAGGTGGATCCGGCCTCCGACGCCTCGGACTGGATCGTCGCGGGCGGAACGGCCACCCTGAACGGCGGGGTGGTGCGCCATATCGGCTATGCGGGCCAGTACAGGCCGGACTCCAGCTATGTGATCCTGACCGCCGCCGGCGGCGTGACGGGGACGTTCGACGGGGTCGAAACCGACTTCGCCTTCCTCGACTCCAGCCTCCAGTACGCCGCCAACGCGGTCAGCCTGCGGCTCGAGCGCAACGATGTGGCGTTCCCTGCGGTGGGGCAGACGTTCAACCAGCGGTCAACCGCCGCCGCCCTCGAGGCGACGGGCTCCGGAGCGGCGCTGTATGACGCCTTGATCGGCCAGACCGCCGCGGACGCCCGATTCGCCTTCGACATGCTGTCGGGAGAGGTGCACGGCTCGATCCGCACGGCCCAGTCCGAGGGCGCCCAGGTTCTGGCCAGCGCCCTGACCGATCGCATGGAGGCGGCGCGGGCCGTCGCTACGGGGCCGGCCTTCTGGGCCCAAGCGACCGGCTCGCGCACCCGGCTGGCGACCGACGGCAACGCCGCCTCCCTGACCCATGGAGCCGCGGGCCTGATGATGGGGGCGGACGCCGACGTCGGCGCCGTGCGGCTCGGCCTTGCGGCCGCGACCTCGTCCCACGACTACGACAGTCCCGCCCGCGCGGGTCACGCAAAGGGCGACAGCCTGAGCCTGGCCGCCTATGGCTCGGGCGAGTGGGGCGCCCTGGGCCTGAAGGCGGCCCTCTCCGGAACCTGGCATGCGGTCGAGACCGAGCGCCGGGTCGTGTTCCCCGGCTTCGCCGAGCAGCTGGCCGCCGACTATGACGCGACGACCAACCACGCCTTCATCGAGGCGTCCTGGCGGGTGGCGATGGGACCGGCGGGCACGGTGGAGCCCTTCGTCACCCTGGCGCGGGTCCGCACCGGGAGCGACGCCTTCGCCGAGTCGGGAGGCGACGCGGCCCTGGCAGTGGAAGACCGGGTCCAGAGCGTAAACCTGGCCACCCTCGGCATCGGCGCGAGCCACGCCTTCGACCAGGGCGACCGGCGCACGGCGGTGCTGTCGGGTCGGTTGGGCTGGCGGCACGCCTCGGGCGGCGCCGTCGGCGAAGGCCGCCACGCCTTCGCCGGCACGACCACGTCACCCGGCGCCTTTGTCGTTCGTGGCCTGCCCGTGGCCGGGGACGCCCTGGCGGCTGAACTGGGCCTCGACCTGGACCTGAGGGACCGTCTCAACCTGTCCGTCGACTGGTCCGCGCAGCTCGCCTCCGACCTCAGTTCCAACGCGCTCACGGCCCGGCTCGACTGGCGGTTCTAGGCGAAACGGCATAGGCTCCGGCGCGCCGGAGGGTCCGATCTGAATGGTTGCAGGTTCCGCCTCCGCGACCTGAATGGCTCCTTACCGGACAGCGCCGGAGTCCCTTGCTGGCTCTCAGCCGACATAGGGGAGGGTAGGCCCGGCGCCATCGCCAATGCCTCACCGCAGGAGGGCGATCGCCCTCATCGACCGTAGATGCGGTCCAGCGCGTTCGCGACGGAGATCAACTGGTTCACTTCGGGATCGAAGCCTTCGCCGGCGGCGAGGCGGCGGGCCCAGTGGGCGGCGGCGCGGCCGCCCCAGGGGTCGGGCGGCGAGGCGAGCCTGCGGCGGGCCGTGCGCTGGAAATGCTCCGCGGTGAAATCATAGAACGACCCGCCGACGTTGCGCAGCTCGGCCCCGCCGCCGTCGCCGTAGAGGCTGGCGGAGATGATCGCGTCCTGACCCGCCGGCAGGTTCCACGAACAGGCGAGCCGAACGATGGCGCCAGTGTCGAGCGTCAGGGTGGCGACGGCGTAGTCCTCGGCGACCTGGCGATCCGCGAGCGGCCGCCCGCCCTCGAACAGGTGCGACGAGACATCCGTCACCGCCGCGTCGCCGAGCAGCCAGAGGGCAAGGTCGACGAGGTGGACGCCGAGATCGATCACGCAGCCGCCGCCCGACAGCGCCGGGTCGTAGAACCACGGCTTGTCGGGCCCGTAGGCGTTGTGGAAGGTCAGGTCGACGGCGTGAACCCGGCCCAGTTCGCCGCCCCTGACCAGTTCGCGAATCTTGGCGGCCGCCTCGGTGAAGCGGTAGCTCAGGTCGACGGCCAGCAGGCGATCGGCGCGCCGGGCGGCCTCGATCACCTCGCGCACCTCGGCCTCCGTGCGGCCCAGAGGCTTCTGGCAGAAGACGGCGGCGCCCCGGTCGAGGGCGCGGCGGGTCTGCTGCGCGTGCAGGGCGCTCGGGGTGGCGATGACCACGCCGTCGAGATCGTGCTCCAGCAGGGCATCGAGGCTGTCCGCCCGGACGGCCCCGGGCGCGAGGCCGGCCGCCTCGGCGCACGCCGCCTCGCAGGCGTCGGCGACGACGGCGGCGTCGACAAGACCGGTGGCCAGCATGGCCTCCATCCGGTGGCGACCGATCCAGCCGACGCCGAGGAAGCCGATCCGCGGCTTGCGCAGGCGGGCCGGGGCGGGGCGTTCGAGCAGGATGTCGGTCATCGCATCATCACCAGCGCCTTGACGAAGCCCTCCGGCTTGTCGCGGGTGGCGTCCAGCGCCTCGTCCAGCTGATCGAGGCGGTAGCGATGGGTGTAGAGGGGGGTCGGGTCGAGCCGGCCGGAGGCCACCGCCTCAACGGCGTCGCGCACGCCGGCGGCATAGACGGCCGGGTCCCGCTCGTGGGCGTTGATCACGTCGAGGCCACGCCAGTTCCATAGCTGCATGTTCACCTGCCGCGGCCCGTCCTGATGGTAGCCGGCGATGACCAGCCGGCCCCGCTCCATTGTGAGCTCGGCGGCGAGGTCGAGCGGCCACTGCTTGCCGACCGCCTCGATGACCACGTCGCAGAAGGCCCCGCCGGTCAGCTCGGACACGCGGGAAATGATGCCGTAGTGATCCTCCAGCGGAAGGGTCTCCTCCGCGCCCATCCGCATGGCGAGATCGAGCGAGACGGGGCGGCGGGAGATGGCGATGACCCGCGCGCCCGCCTCCGTGGCCAGCCGCGTCAGCACCGCCCCCAGAAAGCCGATGCCGACGATGGCCACCGTGTCGCCGGCGCTGATTTCGCTGCGCCGGAAGATGTTGAAGGCGCAGCCCAGCGGCTCGCCGGGGAAGGGTTGCCCGTCCAGCATCGGGGGCAGGGCGATCACCGCCGCCTCGTCGGCGACGTCGTACTCGGCGTAACTGTGGTGCGAGAGCACCGCCACGCGGTCGCCCGTCTCCACGGAGGAGACGCCGTCGCCGATGGCGTCGACGACGCCCCAGCCCTCGTGGCCCATGCCGCCGGGCTCGGTGGGAAAGGTCATCCAGTCGGGGCCCGCCCATGGCGTCAGGTTGGAAGCGCAGACGCCGCAGCCGTCCAGCCTGATACGCACCTGTCCGCGCCCGGGCTCCGGCAGGGCGACAGTTCGCATCTCCATCTCGCCGGGGCCGGTGATCACGGCGGCGCGCATGGTGCGGACGCGATGCAGAACGTCAGTCATGGTCTTCTCCGGGGGAGGGTTCGTCGCCGACGTCGGACAGGGTGTCGAACACCTGGCCCGGCGCGACGTCGCGGCGCAGTTCGTCGAGGTCGGTGTCGCGGGCCGGCACGTCGAGGCGATCGGCGATGCGGGTGACGAGATCGATCAAGCGGGTCACCTCATGCTCGGCGAGAAGGTTGATCTGAAGATCGAGCTCGGCCCGGCGCCGCTCGGCGGCCGAAATCCGGTTCTGGCTGATCAGGATGAAGGTCGAGAGGAAGATGGCCTCGACGGACGCGGCCATGGCCAGCACCACCAGACTGGAGTCGAAACGCCAGGCCGGCGGCCCGGCCGTATTGAGCACAACCCAGCCGCCGAACAGCAGCAGATGCAGGAGCACGAACGGCATGCTGCCGGCGAAGTCGGTGATCCGCCGGGCGATCCGGTCGCTGGTCGAGGCCTCCCGGGCGACCCGCTCGCGACGCTCGCGCATCTCGGCGATGTTGCGCCTCAGGACCGTCGACATGCCCTCGACGGATACGGCGGAGTCGGCGCGGCTCATGGAGCATCAGGCGACCACGGCCGCGGCGCCGTCGCGGACGACCCGCAAGCGCTCGCCGTCGAACCAGTCGATGGTGCGGCGCAGGCCCTCCTCAAGCACGGTCGTGGGCCGCCAGTCGAGAACCTCGGCCGCGCGCGCGATGTCCGGCCGCCGGCGCCGGGGATCGTCGACCGGGAGCGGCCGATGGGTCACGGCGGATGACGAGCCGGTCAGATCCAGCACCACCCCGACCAGCTCCGACACAGTCATCTCCGCGGGGTTGCCGAGGTTGACCGGGCCCGGCTGAGGGCCGTCATGCTCCATCAGGGCGATCAGCCCGCCGACCATGTCGTCGACGTAGCAGAACGACCGCGTCTGACTGCCGTCGCCAAAGACGGTGATCGGCGCGTCGGCGAGGGCCTGGCTGATCACGTTCGACACCACCCTGCCGTCGGCGGCGGACAGGCGCGGTCCGTAGGTGTTGAAGATGCGGGCGACCCGCACCTCGCCGCGTCCCGACCGGTCGTAGTCGAAGGTGAGGGTTTCCGCGGCCCGCTTGCCTTCGTCGTAGCAGGCGCGAGGGCCGATCGGATTGACGTTGCCGCGATAGGTTTCGGGCTGCGGGTGCACCTCCGGATCGCCGTAGATCTCGCTGGTCGAGGTCAGAAGGAACCGGGCGCCGCTCTTCTCGGCCAGCTGCAGCAGGTGGCTGACGCCGACGACGCAGGTCAGCATCGTGTGCTCCGGATCGGCCTGGTACTGCGGCGGGGAGGCGGCGCAGGCGAGGTCGTAGATGCGGTCGAAGCGCCGCTCCGCAAGCCGCGTCGGCAGCGGATCGACGATATCGTGTCGAACAAATTCGAAGTGCGGCTTCTTCATCGCCGCCTCGAGGTTCGACAGGTCGCCGGTCTGCAGATTGTCGAGACAGACGACGTGGCAGCCATCGGCCAGCAGGCGGTCGCACAGGTGCGAGCCGAGGAAGCCGGCGCCGCCGGCGACGAGGACGGTCCTGCCCTCAAAGGTTCTTGTCATCATGGGCTCCGTGGATTGTTCAGGTTGGGCCTTGCCGCGGTTTCGGGCGGCGAGCAGTTCTCGCTCGAGGGTTTCGGCGCGGTGGACCGGGGTGTGGGCGCCGAGGATGCGGTCTCGCGCCGCCAGCCCCATTCGACGCCCTTCGACCGGGGCCGACTGGAGGGCCACGGTCACGTCTTCGGTGGATCGGGCGAGAACGATTTCCCGATCAGGCGCGAACAGCTCGTCCAGCCCCGGCCAGACGTCAGAGATCACCGGCGCCGCGCAGGCGGCGGCCTCGAACAGTCGGATTGACGGGCTGAAGCCGGCTTCGACCATGTCCGCCCGGGTGGCGTTCAGGGTGTAGCGGCTGGCGGCGTAGAAGGCCGGATGATCGGCCGGCGGTACATGGTCGATGCGCTGGACGTTGGCGGGCCAGTCGATGTCGTCGGGGTACTGGGGCCCGGCGACGACGAAGCTCATCCGCGGCAGGCGGCGGGCCGGTTCGATCAGCAGTCGCTCAAGCACCGGCTGACGGTCGGCGCTCCAGGTGCCGAGATAGGACAGGTCCCAGCGGCGGGGCGCGTCCACTGGGCGGTACACGTCCGGGTCGGCCGAACAGTAGAGGGCGCGGGCGGCCGGCGAGCCGTAGTCCGTTTCGAGCCGCGCCAGCGTCGGTCCGCCGGTGAAGGAGAAATAGACGTCGTAGCCGGGGATCTGACGCCGGGCGAGGTAGTCGCAGTCGTCGCGCTGAAGCCGCGCCAGGGTGACCGGGGTGTCGATGTCGTAGAAGGCGACGACGCCGTCGGCGACGCGCCGGGCCCAGTCGCCGACGGCGATTCCGTCCGGCACATAGGAGCCGACCACGACGGCGTCCGCCCGCCGCACCCGGTCTTCGAAACGCTGGAGGTCGGCGACGCCGGCGTAGAACTGCAGTTCACACCAGTCGGCGCGCTCGAGGTCGCGATGCGCTGAGTACCAGGGGGTTTCACGCTCGAGGAAGAGGATGCTGTGACCGCGCCCGGCCATGGCCTCGAGCAGCGCCCTCCAGGTGACGGCATGTCCGTTGCCCCATGACGAAGAGAGGCTCAGCCCCAGCACCACGATGTTCATTGGCCGGCTCATGCCGCGCTCCTTTCACGTCGGGCCGCCAGCGATCGGCGGAACAGGGCGTCCCCCTCGTCCGCGCGTCGGGCGTAGGTGTGTTCGGCCAGCACCCGGCGGCGGGCGGCCTCGCCGATGGCGCGGGCGCGATCCGGGGTAAGGGCGGCGAGATGCTCCGCGACTTCGCGACCGTCGCGAGCCACCAGCACTTCCTCGCCCGGCTTAAGAAACTGCTCGACGCCCTCCCAGTGGTCGGTGATCAGGCAGGCGCCGGCCCCGGCCGCCTCGAACACCCGGGTGGCGGGCGAGAAGCCGTTCGCCGCCATGCTGTCGCGCGAGACGTTGAGCACCGCCAGAGACGAGCAGTTGAAGGCGTTGTGGTCGGCCGTGCCGACATGACCAAGGGCGTGGATATTGGACGGCAGACCCTTGTCGTGCCAGCCGTTGCCGCCGAGCAGGAATTTGCGAAGGGGAAGGCTCGCGGCGGGCTCGATGAAGAACCGCTCGATGCGCGCCTCGCGATCCGGCAGGCGGTTGGCCAGCAGCGACAGGTCGGCGGCGAACCGCGCCTGCGGCTCGACCGGATGGTGGGTGGTCGGGTCCAGGGCGTTGTAGATCGGGCGGCACAGCCGGGCGCCCAGCGCCTCGAAGGCGGCCACGACCGGCGGGCCGCCGCCATAGGTCAGCACCATGTCGATGTCCGGCAGGGCGCGGCGCAGCGGATGGTCCGGCTGGTTCCGGATTTCAGCCAGGGTCGCGGGCGCGTCGACGTCCCAGTAGACGGTCAGGGCGTCCGGCCGGGCATGATCAAACACCGCCAGCAGTTCGTCGTCGAACACGCCGACGCCCGAAGCCTTGACCACCACGTCCGCCCCGGCGGCCCGGGCGACCACGGCGCGGCAGGCTTCGGGCGTATTGTCCCAGACCACCACCTCGGCCCAGTCCGGCGGGTCGATGTCGCGGTGTCGTTGCCGATCGAAGGCGTCCGGCTCGTAGAAGGTCACCTCCCAGCCGCGCGCCGCCAGTTCCCGCAGCATGCCGCGATAGTAGGTGGCGGCGCCGTTCCAGTAGGCCGACAGGAGGCTGGATCCATAGAAGGCGATCTTCATCAGGCGGTCTCCATTTGCTGGGCGGCGGGCGCGGCCTCGAGGCGCGCGGCGATGGCGAGCAGTTCGTCGACGCGATGGGTGCAGGTGTGCCGGGCGCGGATGGCGGCGAGGCCGCGCGCCGCCAGCGCCTCGCGCAAGTCAGGGTCGGCCTTCAGCGACCGCAGGGCCGCCCTCATCGCGTCACCGGAACGGACCATCAGGAAGTCCTCGCCGACGGTGAACAGGCCCTCGCTGTCCTCCCACGGCGCGCTGACCAGCGGGATGCCGCAGGCCAGCGCCTCGAACACCCGGATGGTCGGGATGCCCGGCAGCTGCCGGACGTAGAAGCGCCGCGGCACGTGCACCGTCGCCATGTGGCGGGCGAAGGCGTCGGGCGCGGCGGCATTGGCCAGCCAGCCGTGGTAGCGAACGCCGTACGTCTTCAGGGTCGCCAGGGCCTCTGGCGGATAGCGGACGCCGTGGATGTCGAGAGAGAGGCCGGCCGCCCGTGCGGGCGCGAACAGGAAGCTCTCGAGCTCCTTCGTCCGTTCGCCGTCGCCCCAGTTGCCGATCCAGATCAGCCCGTCGCGCGGCTGCTCCACAGCGGGCGGTCGGAACAGCCGCACATCGGCCGCCTCGTGCCAGACGAACACCCGGTCGCCCCATCCCCAGCGGCGATAGACTTCGGCCAGGGTCTCGCCGAAGGCCAGGACGCCGTCGTAGCCGGTCAGGTCGAAGGCGCGGATGCCGTCCGGCTCGCTGACCGCGCGGTGGTGCGTGTCGTGGAACAGCAGGGTGAAGCGGCCGCCGCCTTTGCGGGCGCGTCCGACGGCGGCGACCAGCGCAGGCTGGTTCCATTCGTGGACAATGACCAGATCGGCGCCGTCGAGCGCCTGGTCCAGGCGCGGCTCGTCGAACCGGTGGCTGGACAGGTCCGGATAGGCGCGACGATACGGCGCCAGCCCGGCTTCGCCATGGTCCGCGATCAGGTTGGCGCGGCTCCAGGCCTCGCGTGGCTCGTGCACGGCGACCTCATGACCCCGCGCGATCAGGTCGCGCAGCACGCCGCGCAGGAAGTGGGCGTTTCCGTGGTTCCAGCAGGACTCCAGCGAATGGGTGAAATAGACGACCTTCACGCCGCCGCCTCCGCGAACGGGGCCCGCGCGGCGAGAACCTCGCCGTAGACCGCCAGCGTGCCCTCCACCATGGCGTCAACGGTGAACCGGGCGCTGCGCGCCATGGCCGCCCGACCGAGTTCGGCGGCGCGCTCCGGATCGTCGAGCAGGCCGTCCAGAGCCCCGGCGACGGCCGCGTCATCGTCCGCCGCCACGAACACCGCCGCTCCCTGCCACAGCTCGCGGAAGGTCGGGATATCGGAAAGAACCAGGGCGCACCCCGCCTGCGCCGCCTCCAGCACGCCCAGACCGAACGGTTCGTAGAGCGACAACGAGGCGAACACCGCCGACCGCTCCAGGAGGGCCGCCAGCACTGCCGGATCCAGCTGGTTCAGACACAGGATATGCTCGAAATCGACGCCCTGGCCGTCGGGCCCCCTCAGGGCGCCGGCGGCGTGGACCTGGCCGCGCATGCGGCCGGCGGCGCGGTCGAGGGTGCGGACATTCTTGCCTTCGTCCCACAGCCGGCCGGAGGTCAGGACCACCGGGTTGCGCGCCGCGCGCGTCGCCGGGGCGGGCGATGCGCGGCCGTTGTGGACCGCCTGCGGCAAGGCTCCATAGAAGGCCGCGGTCGTCTGCATGAAGGCGTAGCTGGGCGCGATCAGCCGGTCGCAGCCCGCATAGCCGCGCGCCAGCAAGTCCGTGCGCCAGCGGAAGGCGTCCGGCATCGGCGCCTCGCCCTTCACGGCGCTCCACCAGCTGGCGAGGCACGAGTGACAGCCGCCGACGACCGGGACGGAGAAACGGGCCTCGGCCGCGAGCGCCGGCGTGTTCAGATGCACAAGGTCCACGCCGCGCGCGGCGGCCAGGGCGGCGACGCCACGCGCCGCCTGTGCGACCGCTTCGGGATGCTCCGCGGTCCAATCCAGCGGCAGGCCGGTCTCGACCACCGTCAGCCCGGTGACGCTTTCGGCGGCCCGGCGCTGTCCGGGCCGGGGCGCGGGACCGAGCACCGCCAGCGTCACCGCGGTTCCGCGTGCGAGCAGGCCGGCGGCGAGATCGAGGGCATAGGTCCAGACGCCGCCGACGGCGTCGGTGGTCAGAAGGATGTGGCGCGGCTGCGGCGTGGTCATGCGGCGACCGTCTGCGGCGAGGCGACCAGGCCGCCGCTCGACCGAAGCCAGCGTGCAAGGTCGGCGACTCCTTCGCGCCATCCGATCGGTCGCGGAAGGTCGAGGGCGGCGCGGGCGGCGGAGGCGTCGGCCACGAAGTAGCGCTGGTCGCCGGCGCGCCAGTCCTCGAACCGGACGTCCGCCCGCCGCCCGGTCAGGCTTTCGATATGGGCCATCAACTGGCGCAGACTGACGGCGTTTTGTGCGCCGCCGCCCAGATTGAAGGCGCGGCCGCTGACCTGTCCGATCCGCTCCAGGGCGCCGACGTAGGCGTTCACCGCGTCGTCGACATGGAGGATGTCGCGCACCTGCCGCCCGTCTCCGAACAGGGTGATCGTCTCGCCGTTGAGCGCGCGGATCAGGAAATGCGCCACCCAGCCCTGGTCCTCGGTGCCCATCTGGCGCGGGCCGTAGATGCAGCTCATGCGTATGACGCAGGCGGGCACGGCGAAACTGCGGGCGTAGTCGAGCACATACTGGTCGGCGGCTCCTTTTGAGCAGCCGTAGGGGGTGTGAAAATCGAGCGGCCGGCGCTCGTCGATCCCCGCGGTCCTGAGGCCGGGATCCGTCGGCGTCCAGGCGCCGTCGAGCAGCTCGAGGTCCACGTTGGCGAGGTCGCCGTAGACCTTGTTGGTGCTGGCGAAGACGACGGGCACGCCCCGCTGGCGCGCCGCTTCCAGCAGGTTCAGCGTCCCGCCGAGGTTGACGTCGAAATCCTCGCGCGGGTCCGACAGGCTGGTGGTCACGGCGACCTGCGCCGCCAGATGGAAGACCGCGTCGACCTCGGCCACGGCCTGGGCCACGCCGTCGGCATCGCGGACATCGGTCTGAAGGTTCCGGACGGCGCTGCGGTGGCGCAGCAACAGCCACTTCAGGTTCCGCTCGACGCCGGGTCGGGCGAGGGTGTCCATCAGCAGGATCTCATGTCCCGCGCCGGCCAGTCGATCCGCCAGATTGCTGCCGATGAAGCCGGCGCCGCCGGTGATCAGGATGCGGCTCATGCGACCAGCCCTCGCATCTCGAGCTCGCGTCGGGCCTCGACGACCCGATCCTCGGCCTCCTGACGGGCGACCCATTCGGCGAGTTCCTCCAGGCCGGCGGTGAAGTCGGCCTGCGCCGTATAGCCAAGCCTCTCCCGCGCCCTGGCCAGGTCGGGGATGTTGTGGCGAATGTCGCCGGCGCGTGCCTGCTGCGTGATCTGCGGCGCGAGATCGGCGCGGCCCATGGACGCCGCCTGCAACCGGGCGACCTCCTCGACCGTGCGATCCTCGCCCGAGCCGATGTTGAACACCTCGCCGTCGGCCTCCGGCTTGTCGAGCGCCAGAACGAAGGCGCGCGCGACATCGGAGACGTGGACGAAGTCGCGGCGCTGCTGGCCATCTTCGAACACCATCGGCGCCTGGCCATTGGCGATCCGGGAAGCAAAGATGGCCAGCACGCCGGTGTAAGGATTGGAGAGCGCCTGTCCCGGGCCGTAGATATTCCACAGTCGCAGGGCGCAGCTCTCCATCCCGTACTGCGCCGTCAGGGTGAGGGTCAGCCGCTCCTGAACGTATTTGTTGATGGCGTAGACGCTCTTCAGCGCCGGCTGCTTGCTCTCAGGTGTCGGGACCGGGACGAGGGACCGCCCCTGCGCATCCAGCGGGTCCCAGCTGCCGTCGGCATTGCGGGGGCCGCGCACGACATCCTGTATCAGTTCGCCGTCGGCGGTGCGGTAGAGGCCCTCGCCGTAGATGCTCATCGAGGAGGCGACCACGACCCGTTCGACCGGCTTGTCGATGAGCTGCTGGAACAGGACCGCGGTGCCGTAGTCGTTGACAGAGGTGTAGCGGTCGATGGCGTACATGCTCTGGCCGACGCCGACCTCGGCCGCCAGATGAATGACCTTGTCGACGCCGGATAGGGCGGCCAGCACCGCCGTCTCGTCCCGAATGTCCCCGACCATCAGCTCGACGTCGGGATCCAGCTCGTCCGGACGGGTGCAGGTCGGGTGGACCTGCTCGATCAGGCTGTCGAGCGCCCGGACCTGTCGTCCCTGCTCCAGCAGGGCCCGCGCCACGTGGCGACCGACAAAACCGGCCCCCCCGGTGATGAGGACGCGATCGCCCATCAGATCGCTCCCCATATCGGCTGACGAGGATCGCGGCGTCGCGGGCGGGGTGCGGTCGTGGGCATGGCGGCTCTCCGGTCAGGGTTCGACTCGCCAACAGCTTCTTCTACTGATCAGTTCCAATTATAGTAATGTCGGATACACGACATTCGCCGATATCATATTGATGAAATACGCAAAATCGCAGCGAACACTGAAGCGGAGCTGTATCCGTCCTGCAGCGTTGCTGTTATCTGGATGGAACCGACCGGGTTTGTAGATGCTTGTCTTACGGTCCGGCTTGCATGGGGCGGCCGGACCCCGGAGAGGCCCATGGGTCGGAAAAAACTGCGCATCGGCGTCGTCGGCGTCGGCAATTGCGCCTCCTCGTTCGTACAGGGTCTCAGCCACTATGCGGAGGCGGTCGGCAATGAGCCGCAGCCCGGGCTGATGAACGTCCAGCTCGGCGGCTATCACGTCGCCGACATGGAGATCGCCTCGGCCTTCGACATCCACGCCGGCAAGGTCGGGCGCGACGTCGCCCGCGCGATCTTCAGCGAGCCGAACAACACCATCCGCTTCGCCCTGCCGCCGGAGACCGGGGTGCAGGTGATGCGGGGTCCGACGCTGGACGGCATCGGCCAGTACATGACGGGCGACATCGAGGAGTCGGAGGCCGAGCCCGTGGATGTGGCGCGGGCGTTGCGTGAAAGCGGCACGGATGTGCTGGTCTCGTGGCTGCCGGTCGGTTCGCAGAGAGCCACGGAATTCTACGCCGAGGCGGCGCTGAAGGCGGGCTGCGCCTTCGTCAACTGCATCCCCGTGTTCATCGCCTCGGATCCGGCCTGGGCGGCGCGCTTTCGCCAGCGCGGTCTTCCCATCGTCGGCGACGACATCAAGAGCCAGGTCGGCGCCACCATCGTGCACCGGGTGCTGGCCAATCTGATGCGCGAGCGCGGCGTTCGCATCGACAGGATGTACCAGCTGAATTTCGGCGGCAACGCGGACTTCAAGAACATGCTCGAACGGGAGCGGCTGTCGTCGAAGAAGATATCCAAGACGCAGTCGGTGACGAGTCAGCTGGACGTGCCGCTGCCGGCCGACGACGTGCATGTGGGACCGAGCGACTTCGTGCCGTGGCTGACGGACCGGAAGTGGGCCCACATCCGGCTGGAGGGCACCACCTTCGGCGACGTGCCCCTGAACATCGAGCTGAAGCTGGAGGTCTGGGACAGCCCAAACAGCGCGGGCGTGGTCATCGACGCGGTGCGCTGCGCCAAGGTGGCGATGGATCGCGGCGTGTCCGGGCCGCTGATCGGGCCGTCGAGCTGGTTCATGAAGTCGCCCCCCGAACAGTTCACCGACGAGGAGGCGCGGCTGCGGACGCTCGATTTCATCGCGGGCCGGGATCAGCCCGCGCCCAGACTGGCCTCGTGACCACGACTCTCTTTCTGGTGCGGCACGGAGTTCACGATCAACTGCGGGGGCGGCTGTGTGGCCGTTCCCCGGGCGTCTTGCTCGCCGAGGCCGGTCTGGCCCAGGCCGAGGCGGCCGGTCGCAGGCTCGCCGGTGAAGGCGTCGAGCTCGTGCTGACAAGCCCGCTCGAGCGAACCCGCCAGACCGCTGAACGCGTCGCGCGGGCTTGCGACGTTCCCATGGAGCTCGAGGAGTCCCTGATGGAGATCGACTTCGGAGACTGGAACGGCCGGACCTTCGACAGCCTGGAGGCAGAGCCGGCGTGGCAGACGTGGAACCGGGAACGTGACACCGCCCGACCGCCGTCCGGAGAGTCGATGGCGCAGGTGCAGGCGCGGCTGACCGAATGGCTGGACCGCCTCGCCCGAACCGGCGCGGGGGCCGTCGCGGCCGTCAGCCACGCCGATGTCATCAAGGCCGCCGTCGGCCTCGCCAGCGGCCTGTCGATGCGCTTCCACGACCGCTTCGAGATCAGCCCCGGTTCCATCACCACCCTCGTCCTCGGCGAGGGCTTCGTGAAACTCCATGCGCTGAACGAGGTCCCTCATGGCTGAGATGAACCCGAAACAGATCCGCACCCGCGTCGCCGAACTGGGCGACTGGTTTCACAATATGGATCTCAAGGGCGTGCGCACCGCGCCCGATCACTTTCTCCATGACTATCCGGCCAACAAATTCGCCCGCTTCGAGCACGCCATTCCCGCGGACCTGACAGGTTGGAGCGTTCTGGATATCGGTTGCAACGCCGGCTTCTACAGCCTCGAGATGAAGCGGCGCGGCGCCGGCCGGGTGCTGGGCCTCGACTCCGACGACCGCTACCTCGAACAGGCCCGCTTCGCCGCCGAGGTCGAGGCGGTCGACATCGAGTTCCGCAAGCTGTCGGTCTACGACCTCGCGGCGCTGAAGGAGCGGTTCGACCTCGTGATCTTCATGGGGGTGCTCTACCACCTGCGCCATCCGCTGCTGGCGCTTGACCTGATCCACGAGCACGTCGCGGACGACCTGCTGCTGTTCCAGTCCATGCAGCGCGGGTCGGACGAGGTCCTGCCCGTCGCCGCGGACTACGATTTCAATGACCAGGCGCATTTCGACGCGCCGGGCTATCCGAAGCTGCACTTCATCGAGCACCGCTACGCTCACGACCCGACCAACTGGTGGGCGCCGAACGCCGCGTGCAGCGCGGCCATGCTGCGCAGCGCCGGTTTCGAGATCGTCGCCAACCCCGAAAGCGAGGTCTTCCTGTGCCGGCGAGGACCGCCGCCATGGGTGGGCGCGGCCTATCCCGCCCGTCCCCCGACCAACGGCCACGACAGAAGCGGAGGCAAGGCATGATCGAAGCGGCCAAGATCTGGAACGAACCCAACAACAAGTCCCACTGGGATCCGCTGCTCGACCCGGAGTGGGACCTGTTCGCGGAGATGACCCGCCTGGCGGGGCAGGCGATCCAGGCTGAGAATCCGGACCTCATCCGTGTCCTGGGCGGCATGTCGCCGATCGATCCCTCGTTTCTGCAGCGACTTGAGAGCCGGGGCGCCCTCGCTCACATCGACGCGGTCGCCGTGCACGGCTTCCCCCTCGACTGGAACCTGTGGCCGATCGACGCCTGGCCGGCGAAGGTTGCCGAAATCCGCGCCGTCACCGACAAGCCGGTGTGGGTCACCGAGGTCGGCGTGTCCTCGTTCGGCTCGGAAGAGGTGCAGGCCTGGGGCGTCAAGAAATCCGCCGACCTGCTGATCGGCGAGGCGCCCCGCATCCACTGGTACAGCCTCTACGATCTGCCGCAGGCGTGGGAGGCGACGACGCGGCACAAGGAGGCCGAGGGCTCGTCCTATTACCGGCATTTTCACATGGGCCTGCTGCGCGAGGACGGCTCGCCCAAGCCGGCGCTCGACGCCTATGCCCCTTATGCGGATCGAATGGGCCTGTGCCAGTGGTTCCATTTCCGGGACCACCGGCTCGACGACGCCGCGGCCTGGTTCCGCCGACTCGGGGTCCGGCACGTGCGCACCGGCCTTTCGTGGGCCGACCGCTACCGCGAAGGCGCGTTGGACTGGTTCGACCGCCAGATGGAGGCCCTGGCGGAGTTCGAGACCACCGTCACCTTCTGCTTCACCCCCGAACACCGGGGCGTCGAGCCGCACCACACCAGTCCGCCGCAAGTCGCGGAGGAGTTCGCGGAGTTTTGCGCCGAGATGGTCGCGCGCTACGCGCCACGCCGCGCCTCGCCCGCCCGGGATCAGATCGTTTCAAGGGAACTGGCATGAAGATCGGCGTCATCGGCACGGGCTATGTGGGCCTGGTCACGGGGACCTGCCTGGCGTCCTTGGGCCACGAGGTGATCTGCGTCGACGCGGTCGCCTCCAAGATCGATCTGCTGAACAAGGGCGGCTGCCCCATCTACGAGCCGGGCCTGAACGATCTGATCCAGGCCCAGCGGCAGGCGGGCCGGCTGACATTCTCCTCCGACATCGACGCTATGGCGACCGATCGCGACGCCATCTTCATCGCCGTCGGAACGCCGCCGGGACCGGACGGGGAGGCGGACCTCGGCTTCATCCACGCCGCGGTCCGCGATCTGGCGCCTCATCTCGCCGGCTTCACGGCCGTCGTGACCAAGTCGACGGCGCCCGTCGGGACCGGCGAGCGGATCGAGGCGATGTTGGCCGACCTGCGTCCTGACGCCGACGTGGCGGTGGTGTCCAACCCGGAGTTCCTGCGCGAGGGTTCGGCGATCGGCGACTTCCTGAAACCCGACCGGATCGTGGTCGGGACCGACGATCAGCGCGCCGGCGAAACCATGCGGAAGATCTACGCGCCCCTGACCGATGCCGGCGCCCCGCTGCTGCTCACCGACCGACGCACCTCCGAACTGATCAAATACGCCGCCAACGCCTTCCTGGCGGTGAAGATCAGCTACATCAACGAGATCGCCGACCTGTGTGAGGAGCTGGGCGCCGATGCGGTGCGGGTGGCCGAGGGGATGGGGCTGGACGCGAGGATCGGCTCGCGATTCCTCGAGCCGGGCCCCGGCTTCGGCGGCTCCTGCTTTCCCAAGGACACCGACGCCCTGCTCAGCACCGGCCGCGCCGCCGCCGTGCCGCTGCGGGTGGTGACGGCGGCGGCCGAGGCCAACCGCGAACGCAAGCGGCTGCTGGCGGCGCGGGTGACGGCCGTGGCGGGGGACCTGAAGGGCCAGACCGTGGCCGTGCTCGGCCTGACCTTCAAGGCGGGGACCGATGACATGCGCGAGGCCGCCTCGCTGGAGCTGATCCCGGACATGCAGCGCCGCGGGGCCCGGGTGCGGGCCTTCGATCCCCAAGGGATGGACGCCGCGCGCGATATGCTGCCGGGCGTCGCCTTCTGCCCCGACGCCTATGATGCCGCGCGGGGGGCCGCGGCGGTTGTGATCCTGACCGAATGGGATGTGTTCCGGACGCTGGACCTTCACCGTCTGGCGGCGGTGACGGAAATTCCGCTGTTGATCGACCTGCGCAATCTGTTCGACCCGACCGAGGTGACGCGGGCGGGTCTGGATTACGTCTCCGTCGGTCGTCCCGCCGAGGCTGCGCAGGACGCGCGCGGCGAGCGGGCGTCGCGGCGGGCGAGATCGGCCCGCGCGGCCGCCTGAGCCACGCCCGAGGCGGGCGGTCAGCGCCCGCGGTTCGCGTCGCCGCCGGTTGTCTGGCGCAGCATGGCCTCGGCATCGACATCCGGGTTGGAGGTCTTGTCGCCGCCGGGCGCGAAGCTGGAGTCCGCCGGATCATGCGTCGCCGGCTGCGCCACCGCGGCGCGGAGCGACGGCCCGGTCGGGCCCTCGAGGTTCGTCGGCGGCGGAGCGTCGGGATCGACGTTCTCCATGGCGCCCTCGCCGCCGGCGCTGGTCGCATGGGTCCCGGAGGCGTTGGTCGGGCCCTCGCCGGCGATTTTGTTGCGTTCGTGGTGACCCGCCTTGCCGGCTTCGTTGACGCCGCCCTGTTCAGCCATGTCCCGACTCCTCAACCCGCTTCGTCAAGGTGGTCGGACAGGATCTCGTTCATCTCGAACATCGAGAGCCGGTCCTTGTGGAAGACCGCCTTGAGCTTTTCGTCGGCCCTGATCTCCTGGCCGTCCTGCAGGTCGTTCTTCCTGATGTAGTCCCAGAGCCCGCTGACCACGTCGGCGCGACCCATCGGACCCTCGCCGACGACGTCGGACAGTTCCTTCGACAGAGTCAGCGGGCGGTGAAGACCGTCGTTCTCCTCGCCGGCGCCGGGGCCTTCCTTGTTTGCCATTTCACTTCTCCTGGTTTCGATAATGGTTCAGTGGCGCGCATCGGCTTCGGGGAGGCTCGAGATCGCCTCCCGGCAAGCGCGTTCACATTGTCGGCAGGCCTCCGAGCAGATGCGGCAGTGCTCGTGCTTTCCGGCATGCCGTTCGCACTCTTCCGCGCAACGGGCGCAAGCCAGCGCGCAGGCGCGAAGCTGGGCGGCGATCACCGGCACATCGCCGCCGGAGCGGCGGGTGGCGACCAGTCCGCTGGTCAGGCAGATATCGGCGCAGTCCATATTGAGGCGGATGCACTGCACCAGCCGGGCGACCGCTTCCTCGCCGAGACAGGCGTCAGCGCATGAGGCGCAGACCTGGGCGCAGTCGAAACAGGCCTCGACACAGCGGGCGAGGGCGGTGTTCACCTCGCCGCCGACATGGGGGTGGGCGGCGATCATCTGTTGCGCGTGCATGGCTGTCTCCGGTTCGGCTCCGGGGAAGAAACCGGCGAAGGCCGCGCAAGTTCGAGGCGGGGGGCGGATTTTTCGCAGGCGCCTGGCGTGGGCCTAGTCGGCGTCCGCCCGGCGGAGGATCTCATCCAGGGCGGCGCGGAGAGCACGGGTTGCGTCGATCGTATAGGCGGCGTTGCAGCCCGGCCCGCTGAGGATGATATCGCCCTTGAACAGAACCACGCGTGGGGGTTCAGGGTAGGCGTCGCTGGCTGAGGGCATGGGCGGTCTCCGGATACATCTCCGCTTACGCTCAGGGCGATGAATTGGACCTGTCAGCCAGCGTCATGACCCGTGCGTTTCGGACGCCACGCGGAATCCGCGATCTGGTCCCGAACACGCGGGGTTCCTCGATTGAGGGAACCGTCGAGGGTAGCGAGGTTTCGCGGGCGCAATGCCTCAACCCGTCCGCGTCGAGCACCTGGATTCTGCCGCGGGCATAGCGGATGGCGCGACTCCTCTTCAGGTCCGAAGCGGCAGCCGAAAGCGTGGTCCGCTGTATGCCGAGCATTTCGGCGAGTGTTTCCTGACTGATCGCCAGGTCCGCGCGTCCAGCGCTGTCCATCAGGCGCAGCAACACGGAGGCCAGACGACGCTCCTGAAGGTGGACGCGGGCGCTCAGGGCGGCCTTCAGAAGGTCGGACATACAGGCCGCTTCGTAGCGCTCGAGTGCGGCGGCCAGCGGTCTGCTCTGCGCCTTCAACCGATCCAGTTCGTCGGGGGCCGCCCGGAGCGCCGTCCCGCCCAGCCGCACGATCCACCGAGCCGAGGCCGGTCCCATCGCCTGCGTCAGGCCGGGGGAAGTTCCGATGGCGGCGTCCAGTCCGGCGAGCGCGACGTCGATGGTCTCGCCATCGGAGTCGAAGACATTCAGTCCCAGAACCGCGGAGGTCGGAAACCATATCCAGGCGTCGATGTCCGGCGTGTCGCCGCCGGCGAGCCCCACCTCCTCGAACCGGTCCCGGAAGCCGGCCCAGAGGTCGGCCTCGACCACGGAAAGCAGGGTGTTGAAGGGCGGTCGCGAGGCTTGCGGCTCGTTACACGGACGGGGGGAAAGGGACAGCACAGGTACGAGTGACATGCTCCCGATAGGTCACATACGGTCAGATCGAGCCTTCACCTATGTTAGAGCAGGTCTCGCCGCGGCGGCCGGCTCCATCACATAGTCGTCACAAAGAGCCGGTCTTGCCGACATGGGTTCGCCCACGCCCGCCAGTTTCCCGGCTTCCTTGTCCCGGCAATCACCACGGCATGCGGCGGGGCAGGGAAGGGGCGGACCCTACCCGCCGACCACTTTCACGGCGTCCGCGAACGACAGCCGATGAACGACAACGCCGTGCTCATCATGAACCTCGAGGCGGTAGCGGAGGTCGACAAGGCCGTTTCGGACGTCGCCGGCGATGCAGTCGCGCGCGTTGAGCAAGGTGTACGGACCGATCGCCTCCAAGCCCAGCTCGACGCCGTCGGGGTCGAGCGTGAGATCTTCACCATCCACGAGATGAATGAAATAGCGAGGCATCGGCGTCTCCCGGGTCGGCGGGAGCGCACTTGCTCTCAGGCGCCACATGCCGGGCAGGTACGACGCTGGGCCAACATTGGGCGCCGAACATGGCTCAAGCAAGACACGGTCGAGTGTCTGCGGAATCGTGTCGTCGCAGGGTGTGCTTCGAGCCCGGCAGCGGGCGGGGAAACATAGATTGGGTTAAAAAATGCCAATCTGGTTTATGGTGATAAATCGCCGACCGGTTATCCCGGGCGTCGGCGACAGAGAGTTCCATCGTGCTCCCGCCCCGTGCCGGAGCCGAAGCATGCCCGATCCCAGCGAAAATCCGCTAAGCTTGCTGGTCGATAACCTCGAACTTCACTCCGATCTGTCGCCCGAGGACCGTCAGGCGGTGCTCGACCTTCCGTACCGGACCCGGGTGTTCGAGTCCTCCAGCTACCTCGTCTCGGAGGGAGAGCGGCCGGTCCACTGCGCCGTGATGGTTTCCGGGTTCTCCTATCGGCAGAAACAGACCAGCGGCGGCGCGCGGCAGATCGTGTCGATCCACATTCCGGGCGAGGCGCTGGACTTTCAGCACCTGTTTCTCGACGTGGCCGATCACAGCGTTCAGATGCTGACCCGGGGCGAGGTCGCGCTCATCCCCCTTCGCGACCTGCAGCAACTGGTCGAGGAGCGCCCCGGGCTGAACCGTGCGATTTCCCGGCGCATCCTTGTCGAAGCCTCGATCTTTCGCGAATGGGTGCTGAATATCGGCCGGCGAGACGCGCGCAGCCGGATGGCCCACCTGTTGTGCGAATTCGCGATCCGGATGCGGGTCTCGGGTGAGACGGGGGATCATGGTTTCGAATTGCCGATCACCCAGGAACAGTTCGCCGACGCGGTCGGCTTGACCACGGTCCATGTCAACCGGACGCTTCGATCCCTCGATGCGGACGGGTTCGTGAAGCGCGACAGACGGACGATCTTCATTCCCTCGTGGAGGCGGCTGGCCGAGGTCGCCGACTTCAACGAGCGCTATCTCCATCTCAAGACCGAGCCGCTGAAGCGCCGCCCGACGGAGCGACAAGGCGGCTGAACCACGGGCCGGATCACGCCGGGTTCGGGGCCGCCCAACCTCGTCCCATGCGGCTCAGCAGGTGAAGCTCGCCGCCGTGGTCCTGAACCAGAACCTCGACAGGCATGGTCTCGAAGGTCTCGCGAGCCAGACGAAGCGCGGCTTCCTCGGCGTCGACCCGGTGCGCAAACCGGCGTCCCGGCCCCTCCGGCCCGAATATGCGCCAGTCCGCCCCATGCCGCAGCACCACCAGAGACAGAACTTGAGGCGAGCGGTGCAAGGGTTTCATCTTCCGCCTTTCTCGATCGGCCGCTCGTTGTCCAGCAGTTCGAAGGCTGTGCGGAACGGGCTCGCCGCCAGTTCTCGCCACGCCATGCGCCTGGCGTCGTCGTCGCTGGACGCATCAAGGAACACCAGGGTCGGAACGGAATAGCGCGTGTCGGTCAGCAGGCAGGTGAACATATGCATGGCGGCTCTCCAGGGCCGCATTGCTACAGCTTGAGGCGCCGCCAGCTATAACCTGGATCAAGGCGGCCGCTTGAGACGCGGGTCGGACGAAAGTTTTTAATGCGAGGCGCGTCTGGCGCGCCCGAGACGACGTCGCCGCGATTTCGGGCAAGCCGATGCGCCGAGGATGACGCGGACGAAGGGGCCTCCTGACGCGCCACGGTCCCTCGAAGCGCCTCCAGCCAAGGCGGTCGGATGGCCCGCAAGCCGCCTCACGATCCTTGTCTCTGTCTGGTTGAACGCGGCCATCATCATGTATTCGTGCAAAGTCGATTGTCCGACATAGGAACTCGCGCCGCTCGATCCGTTTATTTCCAGACGGAGATTGAAAAAATGTCAGATTTCACCATCAGGTTCCTCGGCAATGGAACAGGTCCCCTTCGATCAGAGCGTGTAACGGCGGCGCGCAGTCACGAAGTCGGCGTACTCGCCCTGCAGCGACTGGGCGCCAGCCGGGTCTTTTCCCGGGCGCTCGTGTATGAGGGCTCCGACCTTCTGCTCGAAGTCGATAGAGCCGGCTATCGCCATGCCGTCGGTTGAGCCGCGCTCCGGAGACGCCTTTCTCCAGAAGGCGGAGGTCTGGAGACTGAGGGCGTCGCAGGCGGCGAACGCCGGCGAGCGCGAGAAATTCCTTCATCCGGCCGACCAGTACCTGCGTCTGGCCCAACTGACGGAGCGGCATCCCCCCGGGTCCTGGGGAACGCCGCCTGAGCGCTCGTCGGAAGAGGCCAAGTGACCGTCGATCGCCACCGGTTGCGCAGCGATCCCGGGGGTCGCTGATTTCCGTCGTGGAAATGGCGAGGTGCTTCCGGGCCCGGTCGGTTGGCCGTTGCCGGGTTTCCGGAGACGGCTCTCCGAAGCGCCGCTTCACACGCAGCCCCTTGATCGAAGAAGATTGCTGATCCAACGGTCAGGTCGGTCGCGTTCGCCGGAGTTCTTCCGGACGCGCACCCTGACCGACGATCGAACCGAGGGGCCTCGATGACCAAAGCCTTGCCCGAGGAAGGCGACTTCCTGGTCGACCCGCCGAGCACGGAGCCGGCGACCCATACGGTGCTGTCCTCCCTGCGCGAGCGCATCCTCACCGGTCAGATCGCGCCGGGCGCACGCCTCCGCGCCGAGGCGCTGGCGAGCGAGATGAACGTCTCCCGCACGCCCATCCGCAGCGCCCTGGCGGTGTTGTCGGCCGAAGGCGTGGTCGAATACACCGTCAACCGGGGCTACACCGTCCGGTCCGTGACGATCGGCGACATCCTGGCCTCGATCGAGGTCCGGGCCTCCCTGGAGGGGACGGCCGCCCGCCTCTCGGTGGAGCACGGCTGGGAAGCCTCGGATCTGGAGTTCCTCGCGGATACGGCGCGCAAGGGCCGTTCGATCGTCGACAGGGGGGAGTGGTCCGCCCCGATCGAGGCGGAATGGTATGAGCTGAACTGGGTCTTCCATCGCGCCATCAACATCGCCGCCAGAAACCCGGTGCTGCGCAACGCCATGCGAATGACCATCCTCGCCCCGGTGATGGGCGACGTCATCCGCGTCTCTCCGGTGGTCGCCGCCCATGTTCCCCAGCGGCTTCGCCAGATCGCCGGCACGACGCCGGACCACATTCGGCAGTCCCAGGCCGATCACGAGGCCATCGTACAGGCTATCCGCAACGACGATGCGCCGGAGGCGGAGCGCCTCATGACCACCCATGTGATGGCGACGAAGGCCAGGACACACGCCCTGGCGACGCTGCGCTGAGCGTGACCCGACACGGGGTATCCAATCCGGCCCATATTTGCATCCAATCTGTTGACCTGTCGCATTCAGTCTGAATAACCTCCCGTACCGACCGGTCTGACCGGCGAAGAAAAACACGACCCAGGGAGGGCGACATGGATTTCTACAGCCGCAACGCGCTGGCGACCGGCGTCGCTGTGACCGCTCTGATGTCCGCCGCCTCCGCATGGGCGCAGACCGCGCCGCCGCCCGAGCCGCAGGTGTCGCAGCTCGACGAGGTCGTGGTCACCGCCCAGCGACGGGTCCAGCGGCTGCAGGACGTGCCCGTGACCGTGACCGTCTTCGGCGCAGAGGAGCTCGAACAGGCCCGCATCAAGGACGTCGACGACGTCGCGACGCGCACGCCCGGGCTTCAGTTCGACGCCTTTCCGGCCTCCCAGCCGCGCATCGCCATCCGCGGCATCGGCTCGACCGACCGGGGCGCGGCGGGTGATCCGAGCGCGGCCGTCTTCCTCGACGAGATCTATCTGGGTCGGCCCGGCATGGTGGCCTTCGACGCCTTCGACATCGAGAGGATCGAGGTTCTGAAAGGGCCGCAGGGTACGCTGTATGGCCGCAACGTCGTGGGCGGGGCGATCAATGTGGTGACCCAGCGGCCCGATCTGGACGTGTTCGGCGTCTCCACCGAGACGACGATCGGCAACTACGGCCGTCTGGAGGGTGCGGCGGTGCTGAACGCGCCCTTCGCCGACGGCAAGGCCGCCGTGCGGGCCAGCGGCAGCTGGCGCACCCACGACGGTTATACCGACAACAGCTTCACGGGCGGCGAGGTGGACGACCAGGACACCCGCAGCGCCCGGATCCAGATCGCGGCCGAACCGTCCGATACCGTCCGGCTGGCCTTCACCATCGACGGCACGCAGGACCGGGCGGCCGGACCCGCCAATCGCGTGCTCGACCTCGACGAAAGCGATCCGCTGTCAATGTTCTGGGAGCCCAATCAGGACCGCGACAGCTTCGCCGGTTCGACGGACGGCTACCAGAACCGGGACACCTGGGGCGTCCGGGGCGAGGCGCAGTTCGACCTGTCGTTCGCCACCCTGACCTATCTCGGCGGCTACCGGGACCTGGACTATGAGACGTCCTATGACTTCGACGGCGGCAATCCGACCACGAACTTCATCCAGATCTCGGGCGGAAATTTCGAGCAGAGCGAAACGTCCAGCCACGAGCTGCGCCTGTCGTCCCTGCCGGACAGCCCCGTCCAGTGGGTCGCGGGCGTCTACAACTACAACGCCGACACCCGGCGACTCGACACCCTGATCCTGGATCTCGGCGGGGAGGGGACGGAGACCTATACGCAGGACGCCCGGCTCACCAGCTATGCGGTCTTCGGCGACGTCACCGTCCCCGTCGGCGAACGGCTCTCCCTGATCGGGGGTCTGCGCTATTCGGAGGACGAGAAGGACTACCGGATATCCAATACGGCCGGCGACGCGATCTTCCGCGGAGAGGAGCCGTTCGACGTGACCGCCTCGGCCTCGTTCGACGCCCTGACCTGGCGGGCCGGCGCCGACTACGCGCTCGCCGACGACCATCTGCTCTATGTGATGGTCTCGCGCGGCTTCAAGAGCGGCGGGTTCCAGGATCTGCCGGGCTCGGCCGTCGAGGCCGCGGACCCCTTCGATCCGGAATACGCCACCCAGTACGAGATCGGCCAGAAGAGCACCTTCCTCGACGGACGGCTGATCTGGAACAACACCCTCTACACCATCGACTATACGGACCTGCAGACGCGCCGCACCCTGCCGAACGGCCAGGTCGTGACCGACAACGCCGGCGCCGCGACCATCAACGGTTACGAGACCTGGCTCAGCTGGCGGCCCTTCGGCGGCGCGCGTCTGGTGGCCGCCTACGGCTATACGGATGCGACCTTCGACGACTATTTCGTGGACGACACGACCAACTACGCCGGCAACCGCATCGCCCGCGCGCCCAGGCACAAGCTGGTCCTCTCGCCCTCCTACGACTGGGATCTGGCCAACGGCGCCACGATCCGGGCTGCGGTCGACTATCGCTACGAAAGCCTGATCTACGAGGACAACTCCAACACCGGACCCGAGCGCCGCGAGCCGACGAACATGTACGACGCCCGGCTGATCTACACCGACGCCTCCGACCGCTGGTCGGTGTCGCTGTGGGGCAAGAACCTGTCGGACGAGGTGACACGGTCCTTCCAGGGCGCCTTCCTGGGCGCCAACTTCGGCGCCTATGCGCCGCCACGCACCTACGGCCTCTCGCTGAACTGGACCCTCTGACGAACGAAGCGGCCGGCCTCCCGGACGACCCTTGCCGTTCCTTCGGCGGCCTGCCGACCCGTCGGCAGGCCGCTCCTTATGAAAGTCGCCGCCCGTGATCCTCGCCGCCCTGCAAAACCCGGCCGTGCTCGGCGCCGGCATGATCCTGACCTTCATGGTCCTGATCATGACGAAGCGCCTGTCGGCGATCACCGCCCTGATCCTGGTGCCGGTGATCTTCGGACTGCTGGCCGGGGCGGGCGCCGGCCTCGGCGAGATGATGGTCCAGGGGGTGACGGCCCTGACCCCCACGGCGCTGATGCTGGCCTTCGCCGTCCTCTATTTCGGGATCATGATCGACGCCGGCCTGTTTGATCCGCTCGTCCGGTTGGTGCTGAGGACGGTGGGGGACGACCCGGTGCGGGTGACCATCGGGACCTCGCTTCTGGCCACGGTCGTGTCCCTGGACGGGGACGGCGCGACGACGGCCCTGGTGACCATCTCGGCCATGCTGCCGGTCTATCGTCGCCTCGGCATCAATCCCCTGATCCTCGCCCTGTTGCTGGGCCTGGCGACCTCGGTGACCAATCTGATCCCGTGGGGCGGCCCGACCGCCCGCGCCGCCACGGCGCTCAACATCGACCCC
Source organism: Pseudomonadota bacterium (assembly GCA_034189955.1). Taxonomy (GTDB): domain Bacteria; phylum Pseudomonadota; class Alphaproteobacteria; order Caulobacterales; family Caulobacteraceae; genus Brevundimonas. The sequence goes on from JAXHTU010000004.1 coordinate 48,219, forward strand.
GCCCTGCTGTTCCTGCCGATGATGCCGACCATGCTGGCCGGCTCCGCCTTCGCCGTCTTCGTCGCCTGGCGCATGGGCCTGTCGGAACGCAGGCGGCTGGGCGTCCTGACGCTCCAGCCCCTGCCGCTGGGGCCCGCGCCCGAGACGGCGGTGGTGGCCGACGAAAGCGATACCGAGCCGCATGCCGACGTCCGGCGTCCGAAGTTGTTTGTCTTCAACCTGGCGCTGACGCTCGGTCTGATGGCCGGCCTGCTGCTGGGTCTCGCCCCCCTGCCGGTGATGATGATGAGCGCCTTCGCCATCGCCCTGATCGTCAACTATCCCGGTCTCAAATCACAGCGGAAGCGCATCGCCGCCCATGCCGACAATGTGGTCAACATCGTCCTGCTGATCTTCGCCGCCGGCGCCTTCACCGGCATCCTGCAGGGCACCGGCATGGTCGAGGCGATGGCCGCCGCCCTGGTGTCCGCGATTCCGCCGCAGCTGGGGCCTTATTTCGCGCCCATCACCGCCCTGGTCAGTATGCCCCTGACTTTCTTCATGTCCAACGACGCCTTCTACTTCGGCATCCTGCCGGTGATGGCCGAGACCGCCGCCCACTACGGCGTCGCGCCCGAGGCGATCGCGCGGGCTTCGCTGACCGCCTTGCCGGTCCACGCGATGAGCCCGCTGATCGCCGCCATCTATCTGGTCTCCGGCCTGCTCAAGGTCGATGTCGGCGCTCTCCAGCGGTTCTCCCTGAAATGGGCGGTCATGGCCTGCCTGGTGCTGATCGCGGCCGCGCTCGCGTCCGGCGCCTTTCCCTTGCGCGTCGGCTGATTAACTGCTGCTTCGGGCGCTCCTGGCGCCCGCTGCGCTCGCCCGGCTGACAGGTGGGTGAAGATCAGATCGTCCCAGCCGTGCATGGCGACCAGACGGTAGGCCGCCGCCAGGTCCACCCGCAACGCCCGCTCGTCCGGCGACACGCCCCCGGACGCAACCGGGGCCAATTCCGCGGTCGTCGTCATCATCGATCTCCTTCAGGATCCGGCGAAGCGGCCGTAAGCAGGGCGGCGGCGATGGCTTTGCCGCAATCCACGGTCCCGAGCGGGCCGCCCAGATCGCGGGTGCGCAGGCTCTGGTCGGCCAGGACCTGTTCGATCGCCGCGACGATGGCCGCGGCCGCCTCGCGCTCGCCGAGGTGATCCAGCATCAGGGCCGCCGACCAGATCTGGCCGACGGGATTGGCGACGCCCTGGCCCGCGATGTCCGGGGCCGAGCCGTGCACCGGCTCGAACAGGGAGGGGAAGGTCCGCTCCGGATTGATGTTGCCGGCCGGGGCGATGCCGATCGTGCCGGTGCAGGCGGGCCCCAGATCCGACAGGATGTCGCCGAACAGGTTGGAGGCGACGACGACGTCGAACCAGTCAGGATGCTGCACGAAATGGGCCGTCAGGATGTCGATGTGATACTTGTCCCAGCGCACCTCGGGCCAGGACGGCGCCATCGCCTCCACCCGCTCGTCCCAGTAGGGCATGGTGATGGAGATGCCGTTCGACTTGGTCGCCGAGGTCAGGTGCTTCTTCTCGCGCCGCCGGGCCAGGTCGAAGGCGTATTTCAGGATGCGGTCGACGCCGGTGCGGGTCATGACCGTCTCCTGCATGACGATCTCGCGGTCCGTGCCGGGGAACATCTTGCCGCCGATGGAGGAGTATTCGCCCTCGGTGTTCTCGCGCACGACATAGAAGTCGATGTCGCCGGGCTTGCGGCCGGCCAAGGGGCTGGGCACGCCGGGCATCAGCTTGACCGGCCGCAGATTGACGTACTGGTCGAACTCGCGGCGGAACTGAATCAGCGAGCCCCACAGGCTGATGTGGTCCGGCACCGTCTCGGGCCAGCCGACCGCGCCGAAGAAGATGGCGTCGTGGCCGCCGATCCGGGCCTTCCAGTCGTCCGGCATCATCTGGCCGTGGGCGAGGTAGTAGTCGCAGGAGGCGAAGTCGAAATGATCGAAGGCGAGGGTGAAACCGTGGACGGACGCCGCCGCCTCGAGCGCACGCAGACCTTCCGGCACGACCTCCTTCCCGATGCCGTCTCCGGGGATGACGGCGATGCGGTAGTGGCGGCTGGCGGTCATGTCTAAGCCTCGGCGGGGGTGGGCGGCGCCTCGATCAGGATCGCCCGGAAATCGTTGACGTTGGTGCGGGTCGGACCGGTGGTGAGCAGGCTTCCGCTCGCGGCGAACACGGTCCAGGCGTCGTTGTCGGCCAGCCGCTCCACGGGTGACACGCCCGCGAGGCGGGCGCGGTCCAGAAGGTCCGGGCCGATGATGGCGCCGGCATTGGCGCCGGAGCCGTCGATCCCGTCGGTGTCGGCGGCGAGGGCGTGGACGCCCGGCGCGCCGTCCAGGGCGATGGCCAGGGCCAGCAGGAATTCGCCGTTGCGGCCGCCCCGGCCGGTCCCCCGGACCGTGACCGTGGTCTCGCCGCCGGACAGAATGACGCAAGGCGGGCACACGGGCCCCCGGCCGGCGAGAATTGCTCGCACGCGTGCGGCGTGATCCTGCGCGACGGCTGAGGCCTCGCCTTCCAGATCGCTGCCGAGAACCAGCGGTTCGTAGCCCAGGGTGCGGGCAAGGTCGGCCGCCGCGGCGATGGCCTGTGCGGGCGTGGCGATGATGCGGACGTCTGGCCGATGATCCGGATCCGGCTTCGGCGTTTCGGACGCCGGATCCAGAAGATGGGCGCGGATCGCGTGCGGGATCTCCGCGACGTCGCGCTCCAGAATCGCCAGGGCGGCCTGCCGTGTCGTCGGATCGGGAACGGTCGGGGCCGATCCGATCGTGGCGGGATCGTCGTCGGGCACGTCGGAGATGGCCAGGGTCACGACGCGGGCCGGGGCCGCGCGATCGGCGAGGCGGCCGCCCTTCACCGCCGACAGATGCTTGCGCACGCAGTTGATCTCGCCGATCGTCGCCCCGCTGCGCAGAAGCGCCCGCGTCACCGACTGTTTGTCCGCGAAGCTCACGCCCGGCGCCGGCGCCGCCAGCAGGGCCGAGGCTCCGCCAGAGAGCAGACACAGTACGAGATCGTCGCTCGTCAGGCCCTGGAGTTGCGCGATCAGTCTCGCGGCGCCCGCGAGCCCGGCCGCGTCGGGCACCGGATGGGCCGCCTCGACCACCTCGACATTGCGGCAGGAAACGCCGTGGCCGTAGGGGGTGATGACCAGTCCCGACAGGGTGCCGGCCCAGACGCTCTCGACCGCCTGTGCCATGGCCGCCGCGGCCTTGCCGGCCCCCACGATCACGGTGCGGCCACGCGGCTGTTCGGGAAGGTGGGCCGCCACGACGTGGGTCGGCAGGGCGGCTTCGACGGCGGCGTCGAACAGGCGACGCAGAACGGTCGCGGGATCTCCGAACGGATCGCGTCCCGCCCGGGTCATGGCGGGGCGAGGGGCCGGCCGTCGGCGACCACGCAGTCTGCGGGCGGCGTTCGCCCGTCCAGAACATCGACGACGCACAGGGCCGCGACCCGGTTCGTCCGGTCGAGGCCCTCGCGCGACGAGGCGGCGGCGTGGGGTGTGGCGACGACGTTGGGTAAAGCCAGGAGGGCGTCGGAGATCGGCCGGTAGTCCGGGTCGCTCTCGCTGACGAAGGTGTCGAGGCCGGCGCCGGCGATGGTCCCGGAACGGAGCGCATCGAGCAGGGCACTGTCATCGACCAGCCCGCCGCGGGCCGCATTGATCAGGAAGGCCGTCGGCTTCATCAGGGCCAGGGCGTCCGCGTCGATCAGGAAGCGTGTCTGGGGCGTCAGGGGCGCGTGGACGCTGACATGGTCGGACCGGGCCAGCAGTTCGGGCAGGGTCACGGACGTGAGGCCCGTGGCCGTTGCGTATTCACGGTCCCCGGCGCGGTCGAGGACGAGGATCCGGGCCTCGAAGCCCTGGAGACGCTGGACCAGACTGCGACCGATCCGACCCAGGCCGATGATGCCCACCGTCTTCCGGAAGAGATCCGTCCCCATCAGAATGGACCAGTCGCCGGCCAGCATCCGGTCCTGGCTCTCGCGGAAGCGGCGGCCCAGGGCCAGCATCATCGCGATCGTGTGGTCGGCGACCGAGGCGTCGTTGCCGCCGGCCGCGATACAGGCGACGCGGCCGAGGTCGCGCACGGCCGCGGTGTCCACCCGCTCATAGCCGACGCCCCGCCGTGAGATGACCCTCAGATCGGGCAGGGCGGTCAGGAGACTGCGCGTGACGCGGGCATGGCCAACGATCCAGCCCGCAGCACCGGCCAGTAAGGCCTCCAGCTCGCCCTGGTCCAGATCTCCATCGCCCTTTCCTGGCGGCAGGTCCGCGACGATCACCTCGCAGCCGTTCTCTTCCAGCCAGGCGACCGTCGCCGCATCGAAGAAGCGCTGGGTGACGACGACGCGGCGCAAGGGGGACAGGGCGGAGGTCACGCGACGGCCGGGACGTCCAGCTCGACGTCCAGCAGCCGGACGAACTGCTGGCCGCAGTGCATGTCGCGCTCGACCATGCCGCCCTGGGGCGAGGACCGGGCGTAGGAAATCTTGACCACATGCAGGCTCGGCACCGCGAACCGCTTGACCAGGGCCGGATCGGCGCCGAACAGCCGTTCGATCAGCCGCGGCCCCAGGGCCGGACTGTCGGCGTAGCGTTCGAACCGCTCGGCGTCCTTGAAGAAGAGGTCGAAGGTCACCCAGTAGGGTCCGGCGTTCTTGGAACGCACATGGTGGCAGACCTCGTTCACGGTCGGCATCAGGCGGCCTCCACCTTGCGCAGGTCGATCCATTCGGTGCGGACCAGCGCCATCGGATCATCGACGTGTACGACGTGGTTCAGCTTGAACTCATAGACCGGGCCGCGATCGATATCAGCTGGAGTGAAGGCGAAGCCGTAGCTCGGCAGTTCCTTGTCCATCGAAAGCGGGAAATGGAAGAAATAGGGATTGCAGGCCTTGGCGATCTGCGAGGCCATCTCCTGGCTGGCGGCGGTGGCCACGAACAGGACGCCAATCTCGCGCGGCGCCGGCGTGCCCTCCGGCGGGTTGTCGCCCGAGACGGCGTTCCAGCCGTACATGCGCAGCGAGATGTGGAAGTCGCCCGCCGCCTCGCCGATCGTGCTGTGGACGCGGTGGTAGAGGGCGCCCAGCATCTTGTCGTGGAACTCGTCGATACGCGCCAGGACGTCGGGATCCTGGATGCCGATCAGCATGATGGTCTGGAACCGGCTGGCGGCGGCGCCTTCCAGCTTCATCGTATAGGGTTTGGGCTCCCAGACCGAGCCGGTGACCTTGACCGTGCGATCGTCGACCGGGGTGTAGACCGCGGCCCTGACGTCGAGCACGCCGCCGGGCTCGGTCAGGCGGAAGGGGTCGCTGTTCTCGTAGAGCATATGGGCCGAGACACTCTCGGGGTCGCAGCGGTTGTTCTGCGTCAGCGGTTCGACCTCGAAGCCGTCCTGTCCGATCGAGATCAGCACGCCGGCCCCCCGGTCGCGATAGACGGTGCATTGGGCTCCGCACTCAGCGACCTTGCCGGCGTGCCAGGACGGCCCGAGGGGCGCGCCGTGCAACAGGGCGAAACAGGCCAGGACGGCGGTGTCGGTCGTGCGGCCGCCGAGTATGATGTCGGCTCCGGCTGCGAGCGCGGCCATATAGGGCTCGGGTCCCATCGCGGCGACGATATGATCGCAGGCGTCGATGGTGGCGTCGTCAAGCGGACCGAGCGGGGCCAGGGGCGTGATCCGCCCTTCCGCGTTCAGGGTTTTGAGGATCGCCTTGTCCTGCTCGGAGTAGAGCAGGGCGATGCGCGGCGAGATGCCGAGTTCGCCCGCGACTTCGAGGGCGATGTCCCGCGTCCAGTCGAGGTTTTTGTCGCCGCCGGCCTGGCCGCTGGTGCCGACAATGACGGGAATGCCGGCGTCAGCCCCGGCCTTCATCAGGATCTTGAGGTCGCGCTTGACCGACCCGCGGTTGTTTTTCGAAATGCCGAGAGCGAGGTAAGCCGCCCCGCTGTCCGTCGAACCCGCGTCCGTGGCGATCGCGTGGGCCCCTCTCGAGATGCCGTAACGGACCTCTTCCTCGAGCGCGCCTGCGCCAAGCGAGCCGGTGGGCACCAGTATCCTGACAGGGTCGCTCGCCATCGTCGCCGTTCCGTGCATCTCGCCGTCAGCAACGGCTCAACCACATTCCTAGCTGCGCTGAATGCAATGCGTCAACTAATTGGATGCAAAACTAGCCCGCTGTTCGGCAGGTCTGATCGATGCAGAGGACCAGAAGGCTCCGCGTTGACTGGCGACGTTGCGATCTGTCGGTGCTGAGGCACAGAGATGGTTCCGAAGGACTGTCGTCGGCGGGTCCGAGCCAACTTCAATCCGGCTGAACTCGGACATGGGCTTTCGACTTCGTCCTGTGTTACACGGCCCGGATGGTGCAGCGGCACGGCAGATCTGGACTGATGGCGGCGCTCTTTGCGCTGTTCGTCGCCATTTTCGTTCTGATGCCGACCGTCGATGCGGCGGCCTGCGCCATCGAACTCGAACCCGCGCATGCGGCGGCTGCGATCGATATCGACGGCAGCGACCAGCCGACCGATGCCGATGGCCACGCCCTCTGTTCGCACGGCCACTGCCACCATGGCGGCACAACCCTGCCGTCCTCGCCTCAACAGTTCGCGGTCAACACGCCCGGCGCGGCAAGTCCGGTGCGGCCATCCTCCGACGCTCTGAAGTCCCGCGTCCCCAGCGGTCCGAAGCGCCCTCCCAGAGCCTGACGATGCCCTGCGCCTTCTGGCGCGCGTCAATCGTCTTGAACTGCTGGGACATGGAACATGCCACCCTTGAAATCCGGTCGGTCGCCCTGGGCGATCGGCTGCGCCGTGGTCGCGATGGCGACGGCGGTCACCGGCCCTGCATGGGCCGACCCCGCGCCTTCGTTCGAGGCGCTGCTTGAACGTATAGGGCTCACGCCGACGACCCTCGAAGCCGATGCGCTGCTCGACGCGGCCGAGGCCCGGGTGCGTCAGGCCCGTGTCCGACCCAACCCGGAACTGGGGCTGGAGGCGGAGAACGCTTTCGGCTCCGGCCCCTTCTCGGGCTACGACAACGCCGAGACGACCCTGTCGTTGAGCCAGGACCTCGAACTGTGGGGCCGTCGCGGCGCGCGGGTGGAGGTGGCGAAGGCCGAGGCCGGCGCCGCTGTCCTGCGACGCGATCTGGCCAGGGTGGAGGCGGCGAACCGACTGGCCCTCGTCTATGCCGAGGCCGAGGCCGCCGAGCGACGTTTCCTGCTGGCGGAGGAGGCTCTGGCGGTCACCATCGCCGACACCCGGGCCGCCCTGATCCTCGTGGAAGAAGGCCGCGAGCCGCTTCTGCTCGGCATCCAGGGAGAGGCGGAAGCCGCCGGCGCCCGGGCGAACCGGGACGAGGCTTACGCCGAGCGAGACGCGGCCTTCGCCCGGCTGACCGCCGTGGCCATGCTGCCCACGCCGGTCACATCGATCGGGGCCGGCCTGCTGGAAAGAACCCCGGCGAGCATCGCCGCAATCGCCGCAATCGCCGGAACCGCGCCGGAGGTGCGGGTGGCGGAGGCCCAACGCGCCGCCGCGGAAAGCCGGATCGAGGTCGAGCGGATCCGCGCCCGGCCGGATGTCCGGGCCTCGGTGGGCGTTCGTCGCTACGAAGCCGAAGACGCCGCGGCCCTGACCTTCGGCGTCAGCATGCCCCTGCCGCTGTTCGATCGGAACCGGGGCGATATAGACGCCGCCCGGGCCGAGTTCCGCGCCGCCGAGGCGCGGCTGATGAGGGCGCGTCAGGAGGCGGAGGCTGACCGGAACGCGGCCGGGGCGCGCCTGCGAGCTTCGGCCAGCCGCGTGTCCGCGACCGACGCGGGGGTCACAGCCGCCGAGGAGGCTTACCGGCTGTCCCGGATCGGCTTCGAAGCGGGGCGCATCTCCCAGCTGGAACTGCGGTCGTCCCGTACCGCCCTGATCAACGCCCGCAACGCCGCCGTGGACGCCCGCCTCGCGCGGGTCCGGGCGGAGATCGAGCTCGCGCGCCTGCAAGGCCGCGCCCCGTTTGGAACACCACAATGAAATCCACATCCCCGATCAACAAGACCCGGCTGATGGCCGGGGTCGCCGCCGTCGTCGTTCTGGGTGGCGCGGGCATCTACGCGATGACCCGCTCACCCTCCGAGGCTCCGGCTTCAGCCGCGGCCGATCCTGCCGAAGGCGAGGAAGGCCATACCGAGGCAGCCGAGGCCGGAGACGGCGCCCTGGTTCTGTCGGCGGCGCAGATCGAAGCCGCCAACCTCTCGATCGTGGGCGTCACAGGCGGCGGCGGCGGCGAAACCCGCCTGTCGGGCCGCGTCGAACCGATGGTTGACGCCAGAGCCGCCGTGGCCGCGTCGGTCGGGGGCCGCGTCGAGCGGGTTCTGGTGGCGCCGGGCCAGTCTGTGCGCGCCGGCCAGCCCCTGGCCATTCTGGTCAGCGCTGACGCCGCCACCCTTCGCGCCGATGCGGACGCAGCCCAGGCCAATGCCGTCGCCGCCGAGCAGGCCCACAGTCGCGAGGAGAGCCTCGCCGACCAGGGCGTCGTGGCGCGTCGCGACGCCGAGGTCGCCCACGCGCAGGCGCTCAGCGCCCAGGCGTCGGCGCGCGCCGCGCGCGCCCGTGCGTCAGCCGCCGGCTCCCCCGACGCATCGGGTCGGCTCAGCGTGACGAGTCC
>JAXHTU010000040.1:0-24026 GCA_034189955.1 Pseudomonadota bacterium
GATCAGGGACAGCTCCCTTCGAGTGAATTAAGGTCGCGAGGAAATGTTGCCTTCGACGAGGGCCGCAGCAGGACCCGCCGTGGAGCAAGATAGTCGCTCCGCCGGGGCGGAACAATGGCGGGCCTCAAAGTCCCTGGGCGATCTTTTCCAGCCGGGCGGCCACGGCGTTGAGCGCCTCGGCGACGCCGTCGGTCGCGGGCGGCGCGTCGGCGACGGGCGCCCCGCCGTTGGCGCGCGCCTCGTGCAGCTCGTCGGCCAGCATCAGGCCGGCCATCAGGAACAGGCGGATGTCTCCGACGTGACCGACTTCGCCCGCCACCTGGCGCACATGGCCGTCGAATTGTCTGGCGAGGAGGCGGACGCGGTCCTCCTGGCCATCGGCGCAGCCGACGGCGTAGGGGCGGCCGTTGATCTCGACGGTGACCGTCGCCATCAGCGGGCCTCCTGTTCGGCCAAGGTTTCGCGAATGGCGTCGGCGGCCCGGGTCAGCGCCTCGGCGGCGTCGCGGCCGGCGGCCTCGAGCTCATGGATGCGGATGCGGTCGGTCTCGCTGGACGGCTGGGGCGCGAACAGGTCGTCGTCGGGCCCGCGGCCGGATGCGGCGGCGGCCCGGCTCTTCAGATCGAGCAGGCGCCGTTCCAGCAGCGCCAGTGCGCGATCAACCCGGTCCTTGGCGGCCGATGCAGCGTCCATTCAGCTCAAATCCTCCAGAATCCGTATAGAACCCGCTGGCGCGTCGGGGTAAAGCGGCGCGCCTCCCTTTTTCCGCCTTCCGACGAAAGGTCCCCCCGTGACCGACGCCAAAACCGTATCCGAAAAAGCCACGCCGAAGCAGATGGCGGACGCCATCCGCGTCCTGGCCATGGACGGGGTCGAAAAGGCCAAAAGCGGCCACCCGGGCATGCCGATGGGCATGGCCGATGTGGCGACGGTGCTGTTCTCGAAATTCCTGAAATTCGACGCCAGCCAGCCCGACTGGCCCGACCGCGACCGGTTCATCCTGTCGGCCGGGCACGGCTCGATGCTGATCTACGCCCTGCTGCACCTGACGGGTTACAAGGCGGCGACGAAGGAAGAGCTGTCGAACTTCCGCCAGTGGGGCTCGAAGACCGCCGGCCACCCGGAGTTCGGACACATGCCGGGGGTCGAGACGACCACCGGTCCGCTGGGTCAGGGACTGGCCAATTCGGTCGGCTTCGCCATGGCCGAGCGGCATCTGGCGGCGCGGTTCGGCGACGATCTGGTCGACCACCGGACATGGGTCATCGCCGGCGACGGCTGTCTGATGGAGGGCGTGTCCCAGGAGGCGATCGCCCTCGCGGGGCGCTATAAACTGAACCGGCTGACGGTGCTGTGGGACGACAACAGCATCACCATCGACGGCGCCGTGTCGCTGTCGGACGCCACGGACCAGAAGGCGCGCTTCAAGGCCGCCGGCTGGGCGGTCAAGGCCATCGACGGCCACGACATGAAGGCCATCAAGGCGGCGCTGCAATGGGCGACGCGGCAGGACAAGCCGACGCTGATCGCCTGCAAGACCAGGATCGGTCGCGGCGCGGCGACCATGGAAGGCAGCCACAAGACGCACGGCGCGGCGCTGGGCGCGGCCGAGATCGCCGCCACCCGTCTGGGCCTGTCGTGGACGCACGAGCCGTTCGAACTGCCGGAGGGTGTCGAAAAGGCGTGGCGCAAGGTCGGCAAGCGCGGGGTCAAGGATCGCAAGGCGTGGGAGGCGCGGCTGGCGGCCTCGGCCCAGGCGACGGAGTTCACCCGCGCCATGAAGGGCGAGCTGCCCGAGGGGGCCTTCGCCAGGCTGGACGCCAAGATCGCCGAACTGATCGAGACGAAGCCGGCGCAGGCGACGCGCCAATCGTCGGGCGCCGCGCTGGACGAACTGTTCGCGGCCGTGCCGGAACTGATCGGCGGCTCGGCCGACCTGACCGGCTCGAACAACACCTTCGTCAAGGGCACGCCGATCCTCGACGCGCCGACCTATGAGGGGCGCTACGTCAACTGGGGCATCCGCGAGTTCGGCATGGCCGCGGCGATGAACGGCATGGCCCTGCACGGCGGGGTCATCCCCTATGGCGGCACCTTCATGGTGTTTTCCGACTACAGCCGGCCGGCGATCCGGCTGGGCGCCCTGATGGGGGTGCGGGCGATCCATGTGCTGACCCACGACTCGATCGGTCTGGGCGAGGACGGGCCGACGCACCAGCCGGTCGAGCATCTGGCGGCGCTGCGGGCCATTCCGAACCTGCTGGTGTTCCGCCCGGCCGACACGGTCGAGGCGATGGAGTGCTGGAAGCTGGCGCTCGAGCATAAGGACCGGCCGTCGGCCATGGCGCTGTCGCGCCAGAAGACGGACGCGGTTCGCACGACGGCTTCGTCGGAAAACCTGTCGGCGCGGGGCGCCTATGAACTGCGCCCCGCCAAGGGGGAGGCGAAAGTGACCCTGTTCGCCACCGGCACTGAAGTTCCGCTGGCGCTCGCCGCCGCCGACCGGCTGGAGGCCAACAATACGCCGACGCGCGTGGTGTCGGTTCCGTGTTTCGAGCTGTTCTTCCAGCAGGACGCCGCCTACCAGGCCTCGGTGCTGGGGCGGGGCACGGTCCGGGTCGCCGTCGAGGCCGCCATCCAGCAGGGCTGGGAGCGGTTCATCGGCGAGGACGGCGCCTTCGTCGGCATGACCGGCTTCGGCGCCAGCGCCCCAGCCGAGGTGCTGTACGAGAAGTTCGGCATCACGGCGGACGCCATCGTGGCGGCGGTCAAGGCGCGGCTCTGATGCGGGCCGCGGTCGGCCTCGCGTGGATCGCGTTGCTGGCCGGCTGCATGGCCGTCGAGACGCCGACGGCGTCGTCGACCCTGCGATTTTCACCCGCCCTCGCCGAGGGGTTCGACGCCCTGCCCCGGGTTGTCGGGGAGACGCCGCAGGCGCGCGCCGTCAACGCCGCCCTCGACCGGATCGACGTCGGGGACCGCGAGGAACGGGCCAGTTGTCTCGAGATGAAGCGGCACAACGACAACGTCGAGTGGGGGCGGTCGGTCGAGGCGCCGATGATCGGCCCGCGTTTCGTCAGCCTGGTGGTGAACCGGGGCTCCTACTGCGGCGGAGCCCATCCATGGTGGAGCCGGACGCCGCTGGTGTTCGACCTCGAAACCGGACGCCCGATCAACTGGACCGACTGGCTGCCGCCGGAGATGGCGACGCCGATCCATGCCGAAGACCCGGACCTGGGGAGCGGGCCCCCGGTGCTCGACTCGCCGGCGCTGAAAGCCTGGTTCGCCGCGCGCGTGCTGGCCGAAATGACCGAATACGGGCGTCGGGAGTGCGCGGAGCTGTACGCCGAGGACCAGCGGGAGTCGTGGGGGCTGACGGCCTGGCCGGACGCCAGGGCCGGCGGATTGACGCTGCAGAGCGCGGGTCTGGTGCATGCGGACATGGGCTGTCATGCCGAGGTGGTGATGCCGCTGGACGAGCTCAAGCGGCGGGGGGGCGGGCGGGACCTGATCGAGGCCATCGGATCGGGGCGTCGCGACCGCCTGTGGCGCAACGCCCCGCCGGAACCGGAGAGGACCGCCGCCCGATGAGCCGCCTGTCCGCCGTCAGCCTGCTGGTGCGCGACTATGACGAGGCGCTGGCCTTTTACGTCGGCAAGCTGGGCTTCGAACTCAGCGAGGACACCGACTTGGGCGGCGGGAAACGCTGGGTGCGGGTGACGCCGAAGGGCGGCGAGACGTCGCTGCTGCTGGCGAGAGCCGCGACCCCCGGGCAGGTCGGGCGCGTCGGCGATCAGGCCGGCGGCCGGGTGTGGCTGTTTCTCGAAACCGACGACTTCGTCCGCGATCACGCGGCCTGGACGGCGGCGGGCGTCGTGTTCCGCGAGCCGCCGCGCCGGGAAGCCTATGGCGTCGTCGCGGTGTTCGAAGACCTGTATGGCAACGCCTGGGACCTGATCGAGCCCGCCCGGACCGGAGACTGACCATGCGCATCGGCACCCCCCTGAGCGACACCGCGACCCGCGTCATGCTGCTGGGCTCGGGCGAACTGGGCAAGGAGCTGGCGATCGAGCTGCAGCGGCTGGGCGCCGAGGTGATCGCGGTCGACCGCTATCCCAATGCGCCGGCCATGCAGGTGGCGCATCGCAGCCACGTCGTCCCGATGACCGATCCGCAGGTGCTGGCCGGGCTGATCGCCGCCGAGCATCCGCACATCATCGTGCCGGAGATCGAGGCCATCGCCACGGAGGTGCTGGTCGAGGTCGAGGCGGCGGGCCACGCCGTGGTCATCCCGACGGCGCGCGCGGTGCACCTGACGATGAACCGCGAGGGCATACGGCGACTGGCGGCCGAGGAACTGGGCCTGCCCACCTCGCCCTACGCCTTTGTCGGCGGCGCGCTGGAGCTGGCCGAGGCGGCGCACCGGATCGGCCTGCCGGTGTTCGTCAAGCCGGTGATGTCGTCGTCCGGCAAGGGCCAGTCGATGATCGGGTCGCTGGAGGACGCGCCCAACGCCTGGGCCCACGCCCAGTCGGGCGGGCGGGTCGAGACGGCCCGGGTGATCGTCGAGGGCCGGATCGATTTCGACTTCGAGATCACCCTTCTGACGGTGCGGTCGATGCGCCAGGACGCGGTGCGCACCGACTTCTGCGCCCCCATCGGGCATCGGCAGGTGAGAGGCGACTATGTCGAGAGCTGGCAGCCGCAGGCGATGACGCCGGCGGCGCTGGCGGCGGCGCAGGATATCGCGGGCAAGGTCACGGACGCCTTGGGCGGGCTGGGCGTGTTCGGGGTCGAGCTGTTCGTCAAGGGCGATCAGGTCTGGTTCTCGGAGGTGTCACCGCGGCCGCACGACACCGGGCTGGTGACGCTGGCGACGCAGACGATGAGCGAGTTCGCCCTGCACGCCCGGGCCATTCTCGGCCTGCCGGTCGACGTCAGCCAGCGCGACGCCGGGGCCAGCGCGGTGATCTATGGCGGCATGGATGCGGCGGGAATCGCTTTCGAGGGGGTGGCGGAGGCGCTGGCGGTCCCGACCGCCGACCTGCGGCTGTTCGGCAAGCCTGAGAGCTATCAGCGGCGGCGGATGGGGGTGGCGACGGCGCGCGGCGAGACGGTGGAACAGGCGCGGGAGCGGGCCCGAGAGGCGGCCTCGAAGGTCCGGCCGGTCCGGGGCTAGAGCGGGGCCTGGACCTCGACCCGCACCTGCGGGACGGGCGCCAGGGCGGCGATGGCGAGGTCGAGCACGGGATCGACGCCGCCGGATTCTGCATCCCGGGCCGGGGCGGCGAGGTCGGGGATGACGCCGCGCTTTTCCAGCCGCACGCCGCCGGCGGTGACGAAGTCCGAGCGGCTGAGGCTGAGGCGGCCGCCGTCGGGCAGGCGGCTGTCCTGCGAGATCAGCACCGAGCCGGCGGTCGGTTCGCCGACCACGAGCGCCCGTCCGGCCTCCTGCAAGGCCGCGGGGGTCAGTTCGGCGGCGCTGCGGCTGTTGGCGTCGACCAGAACGGCCACCTCGTTCGGCGCCGGCGCCTCAAGATCGCCGCAGCCGCCCGCCGTGCTGAGCGCGATCGCGCGGCCCGACCGGGTGGTGCGGGTGGCCCAGACCCGATCCCGGGGCAGGAAGCAGCTTAACACCGCGTCGGCCTCCAGCAGCCGGCCGCCCGGGTTGCCGCGCAGATCGAGGACGACATCCGTCTCCGGCGACAGCCCCGTCAGCTGTCGCCCCATCCAGTCGCCGAGACCGACGTCGAAGGCGTCGACCCGCAGCACCGCGACGCCGGGGCGGGACAGGTCCGCCGTGAAGGGCGGCAGGGGCTGCAGGATGCGCGGGGTGAGGGTCAGGGGGCGATCCACGCCCTGCGGATCAACGAAGGCCAGACGGACGGCCTGGCCTTCCACCACATCGAGCTCGGGCGACCAGGCGGCGGGGCCGTTGGTGTCGAGCCGCCAGCCGGGACCGACTCCCGCCGCCGCGGCCGGAGAGTCCGCGCGCACCTTCTCGACGACGTAGTGGCCGGGCGCGTCGGGATCGGGGCGCAGGGTGACGCCGATGGCGGGGCGGGGCTGACGCAGGGTGTCGAGGCGGCGCGCCACGGCCGGAGCGGAGGCGCCGGCGTGCTCGTCGTCCAGCAGGGCCAGCATGTCGCCAAGAACCCGGTACAGGGCCCGGTCGTCGGCGGCGGCGAGCGCCACCGGCCGGAAGGTGCGGCGGGCGCCGTTCCAGTCGACGCCATGCAGGGCGGGGTCGTAATACTGGCCGCGGACCTCGCTCCAGACGCGGTCGAAGACACGCTGGTTCATCTTCGCCCGCTCGCGGGTGGGGCGGACCGACGCCTCCGCGGCCGTCTCCGCCGGATGACCGGAGGCGGGCTCACGCGCCAGGGCCGGCGCCGCGAGGAGCGCAAGGCTCATCGCGGCTGGTCCGGTCAGTCGCAGAAACAGGCGGCGGAGGTTCATCGAAACCACGTTAGGGCGACGGACGGCCGCACTTCAATCACGAAAGCGTCGGGCCGGATCAATCCTTGTCGCCGCCTTCGAGATCGAGGCGGCGGGTGAAGACCTGGACCTCGCGCCCGGCTGTCTGTTCCGCGTCCTCGATGAAGCCCGAGCGGTCCGCGTCCATGCGGGCGAAGGCGTCGCGCAGGGGCGCCGTGAACTCGGCCTCGCTGATCCTGCCGTCCCCGTCCCTGTCCATGTCGGCCTGGCCGCCGGGTCCGCCCATGTGACGGATTTCGAAGCGGGATTCGCCGCCAGACGCGCCGTGGACGGGGCCGTGGATCACCACCGGGCCGCCGGAGCCGCCGGCGCGGCGCATTTCGAAGCGACGCGCGCCCGGCCCGCCCTCGGCGGGGCCGTGGAAGACCATGACGTCGCCGTCGCCGGCGGGGCCTTGGCCGGCCGACAGTTCCGCCGTCGAAAGACGTCCGTCGCCGTCGGCGTCGATCCGGGCGAAATGGTCGTTCATCGGCGCGGCGAACTCCTCGCGCGAGACCTGGCCGTCGCCGTCCTTGTCCAGCGAGCCGGGAGCGTCGGGGCCCACGACCATGACGCGGGTGTAGGTCTCACGCGGCGGAGGCGGCGGGGGCGGGTCCTGCATCAGGACGGCGGAGAGGGCGATGAGGGTCAGCATGGTCGGTTGGCTCCCGTTGATCAGGCGACGGTTGGACCACGGTCGCCTTGCGGGCGTGTTTCACGGCGCGGCGGCATTGTTTCAGCCGTGAAATGACGCGGACGCCGCCGTCGGTCACAATGGTCCGATGCAAGCCGAGCCTGCCCCGCGCATTCTCGTCGTCGACGACGACCCCGGCATCCGCGAGGTGCTGGCCGACTATCTGAACCAGCACGGCTATGCCGCCGAGGGCGTGGCGACGGCGGCGGAGATGGATCGGGCCATGGCGGCGCGGGCGCCCGATCTGATCGTGCTGGATCTGATGATGCCGGGCGAGGACGGGCTGTCGGTCTGCCGACGCCTGTCCGGCAAGGGGCCGCCGATCGTCATGCTGTCGGCGATGGGCGAGGACACCGACCGGATCATCGGCCTGGAACTGGGCGCCGACGACTATCTGGCCAAGCCGTGCAATCCGCGCGAACTGCTGGCCCGCGTGCGGGCGGTGCTGCGCCGGCCCCGCGAGGTGGGCGAAGGCGACGGGCCCTGTCTGGCCTTCGCCGGCTGGCGGCTGGATCTGATGCGCCGCGACCTGACCCGGCCGGACGGGCGGACGGTGGCCCTGTCGGCCGGGGAGTTCGCCCTGTTGCGCGCCTTCGTCGAGCGGCCGGGCCGGCTGCTGAGCCGCGACCAGTTGCTGGAGCGGGCCCGGGGGGCGGACAGCGATGTGTTCGACCGGGCCATGGACGTGCAGATCAGCCGGCTGCGCAAGAAGCTGGACGACGGGTCGGGTCTGGAGATGATCCAGACCCGGCGCGGCGAGGGCTATATGTTCGACGTCAAGGTCGAGCGGCGGCATGGCGTGACGCGGAGCGACCCGTGAAACGCCCCTCCTCCCTGCCGGTCCTGGTCCAGGTGGCGGCCTTGGCGACGCTGGCTGTCGTCATGTCGCAGGCGGTGGCTTTCGGGGTCGTGGTGCTGGCGCCCGAGCCCCGGCCGGCCGGGTTCAGCATCGAAGCCGCGGCGGAGGCGCTGAAGGGCGAGCCCGCCGAGACGTCGGACGGTCGGGCCCTGAAGCGCCGGATCGCCGACCAGCCCGTCTCGCCCGCGGGGATCGACCGGGCCGACCCCATGGCGCTGGCGATCGCGGCGGGCCTGGCGGAGCGGCTGGGGGTGGCGCCGGACAGGGTGCGGGTGGCGGTCGAGCGCGGGCCGATGCGCCGGCCGGGCCCTCCGGCCGACCGGGAGCCCGGGCGGGTGAATTTTCTGGTCGTGCGTCCCGGCGCCGAAGGCAGAACCCTTGCGATCCCGGCGCCGAAGACCACGGAGCCGGGCGCGGAGCGGGCCGGGGTGGCGGCGCAGGTCCAGATGCGCCAGACCGCCCCGCGCGGAGACGACGGGGCCATCGAGATCAACTCCACGACCCGGCAGTTCACCATACTGACGCATCGCCTGACCTTCGCGCCCTTCTCGGCCTCTGTGCGGCAGGCGGACGGGCGATGGGCCACGGTCGAACCACCGCGCGGCCTGCTGTCGCCCTGGCAACAGAGGATGCTGCTGGCGCTGGGCATTTCGATGCTGTTGCTGGCGCCGCTGGTCTGGTGGCTGGCGCGGCGGCTGACGCGGCCGATCCGGGTGTTCGCCGAGGCGGCCGAGCGGCTGGGGGCCGACCCGGACGCCGAGCCGCTGGAGCCGTCGGGGCCGAGCGAGGTGCGCACGGCCATCCAGGCCTTCAACGACATGCAGGCCTCGCTGCGCAGCCATATGCGGCAGCGGACCCAGACCATCGCCGCCATCGCCCACGATCTGCGTACGCCGCTGACCCGGCTGCGCTTCCGGGCCGAGCAGGCGCCGGCGGCGGTGCGCGACAGGATGGCGGCCGACATCGAGGAGATGGACGCGCTGATCGCCCAGGCCATGGCCTTCGTGCGCGGCGAGACGCCGCCGGATCGGCGCGAGCCGCTTGATCTCGGCCCGCTGGCGGCGGATTGCGCCGCGGGCTTCGCCGAGACCGGGGCGGATGTGAGCTTCGACGGCGACGACGCCCTGCCGGTCGAGGGCGACCCGGCGGCCCTGCGCCGGGCGCTGGCCAATCTGATCGGCAATGCGGTCAAGTACGGCGGCGTGGCCCGGGTTCGGGCCTTCGGCGAGAACGGCCGGGCCGTGGTCGAGGTGGCGGACGACGGGCCCGGCCTGGCGGCGGACGAACGGGAGGCGGTGTTCGAGCCCTTCCATCGCGGGGAGCGGTCGCGCAGCCGCGAGACCGGCGGGGCGGGTCTGGGGCTGACCGTGGCGCGCCAGGCGGCGCGGGCGCACGGCGGCGACGTCGTGCTGATCCCGCGGGACGGCGGCGGCCTGACGGCGCGTCTGGACCTGCCGCTCGCGCCCGCTTAACGCGAGCCCTCGGAAACCTTCTACCCTATCAGGGCCCGGGCCGCCGCGCGCGCCTCGTCCGTGATCTCCGCTCCCGAAAGCATCCGGGCGATCTCCTCGCGCCGCGCCGCCGCGTCCAGCGCATCGACGGTCGTCGTGGTCATGCCGCCGGCATCGGCCTTGCGCACCTTCCAGTGGGCGTGACCCCGGGCCGCGACCTGCGGACTGTGGGTCACCACCAGCACCTGGGCCCCGATCGACAGCCGTTCCAGCCGCGCCCCGACCGCCGAGGCCACCGCTCCCCCGACGCCCTGATCGACCTCGTCGAAGATCATCACCGGCTGGCGCTGGTCCTCGCGGCCCGCCAGCGCCGCCTTCATGGCCAAGGCGAAACGGGCCAGTTCGCCGCCCGAGGCGATGGCGTCCAGCGGGCCGAAGGGGGTTCCCGCGTTGGTGGCGACCTCGAAGCGGACGGTCTCGACGCCCAGCGGGCCGCGACGGCCCTCGGGGACGGGCTCGAAGGCGACGCGGAAGCGGGCCCGATCCAGCTTCAGCGGGCCCAGTTCGGTCATCACCGAGGCGGTCAGACGCTCGGCGGCCGCTTCCCGCGCCGAGGTCAGCAGCATGGCCGCCACGTCATAGGCCTCCCGGGCCGCCGAGGCGGCGCGGGAGGCGGCGGTGATGGCCTCGGCGCCGTCCTCGATCAGCCGCAGCCGCTCGCGGAACCGCACGCGCAGCACCGGCAGACTCTCGACCGACGTATTCAGCTTGCGGGCGGCGGCGCGCAGGGCGAACAGCCGCTCCTCGGCCTTGTCCAGCCGGCCCGGCTCGAAGTCGAAGGCGTTGGCGGCGGCGTCGACGCAGGCGATGGCCTCTTCGGCCTCCACCATGGTGCGGTCGATGGCCTCGGCGGCGGCCGACAACTTCTGCAGCAGCGGGTGTTCGGGGTCGGTCCCCGCCTGCCCCGCCCGCGTCCGCGCATGCTCGACCGCGCGCAGGGCGGCCGAAAGCTTCTGGGACAGCTTGTCGCCGCCAAGCTGGGTCCGGGCGTCGGCCAGATCGGCGACGGCCTTCTCCGCCGCTCCGAGAATGGCGCGTTCGCCCGCCAGTTCGGTCTCCTCGTCGGCGCGCGGGTCCAGTTCATCCAGATCGGCGAGGTTTTGCGTCAGTTCCTCGGCGTGGGCGGCCGCGTCGGCGGCGGCGGCCCTGAGATCGGCGACGGTGCGTTCAGCCGCCTTGAGTTTCTCGGCGGCGCCCGCGACCCCGTCCAGCTGCGGCTGCAGGCCGCCATAGTTGTCCAGCAGGGCGCGGTGGGTCTTCCAGTCCAGCAGGCCGACGGTCTCATGCTGGCCATGCACCTCCACAAGCGCCTGGCCGATCTCGCGCAGGGCGGTGACGCCGGCGGGCTGATCGTTGACGAAGGCGCGGCTGCGGCCGTCGGCCGACACGGTGCGGCGCAGGATCAGCTCGTCGCCCGGCGTCACGTCGAACCCCCGCTCGCCGATCAAGGCGATCAGGGCGGGATCGTCGGGGGCGGCGAAAACGGCGGTGGCCGAGGCCTGTTTGGCGCCCGCCCGCACCAGACCGGCGTCGGCCCGCGCGCCGAGGGCAAGGCCGAGGGCGTCGAGGATGATCGACTTGCCGGCCCCGGTCTCGCCGGTCAGCACGGTCAGCCCCTCGTGGACTTCAAGGTCGAGGACGTCGACCAGCACGATGTCGCGAATGGAAAGCGCGGTCAGCATGGGCCAGGCCGGTCAGGGGTCACGGGACCGAAGGCGCAGGGATCAGGATGAGGCAAGGCGAATCGATCTCTCTGGCGACGCCGGAGAATGCTGGCCTTTCGCCCCCCGGGTAAAGCCCGAGGGTAGCGGAACATACCGGAAACGTCAGCCGGGAATGATCCGGCGGAGCCAGCTTTCGCGTTCCCCGGTGGGGGCGACATCGGGGCGGCGGCCGTCTTCCGACAGCAGGGCGTAGGCCTCGGCGTACCAGGGGCTGCCCGGATAGTTGAAGCCCAGCACCGCGCCATTGCGGGTCGCCTCTTCCTTGAGGCCGAGCACCAGATTGACCTCGACCAGCCGGTACAGGGCCTCAGGCGCGTGCGAGGTGCGCTGATAGGCTTCGTTGTCGATGACGGACTTGTACCGGTTCAGCGCCGCCAGCGGCTGGCCTGCCCTCTGGTAATAGCGGCCGATCTCCATCTCCTTGCCGGCCAGCTGGTCGTTGACCATGTCGATCTTGACCGTGGCGTCGATGGCGTAGGGCGTGCCGGGATAGCGGCGCTGCACGTCTTTCAGACCATCGAGCGCCGCCTGGGCGTATCCCTGGTCGCGGCCCACGTCGGTGATCTGCTCGAAGTTGGACAGGGCCTTCATATAGAAGGCGTAGGGCGCGCTGGGATTTCCGGGAAACAGCTGGATGAACCGGTCCGCCGCCGCGATCGCCTCGGCGTAGTCGCTGCCTTGGTAGTAGGCGTAGATTTGCATCAGGATCGAGCGACGCGACCATTCCGAATAGGGATGCTGGCGTTCGACCTCCTGGAAATAGTCGATGGCGTCGTTCCAGCGACCCTGATCCAGGCGCTCATAGCCGGTGTTGTAGAGCGCCTCGACCGGGCGCTCCTCATAGGCCAGGCGCGGCCGTTCACGGCTGGCGCAGGCTGAAATCGTCAGGGCCGACACGGCCACGGCCGAAAGGATCAGACCGGTGCGGAATTTCGAAGCAGGCAAGGACGACCTCAACATAACGGGCCGGCGGGCATCGACCCGTCGGCGCCCCCGAAAAACGAGACGCGATCTCTACACCAGCCGGCAACCCCGCGCCAATGCGGGAAGAAGTTACCTAAATGACCCGCCGCGCCTTGTGGCTGGGCCGTCCCCTGATATGTAGCGCGCCAGCGCAACGGCGGCATTGTGAGCCGGGCGATGACGGCGAAAGGATGACCGGACATGAAGCTGCTATCTGGCAACTCCAACCGGACCCTGTCCCAGGCGATCGCCACCCATCTCGATATGCCCCTGACAAAGGCGCAGGTGAAGCGATTCGCCGACAACGAGGTCTTCGCGGTGATTGAGGAGAATGTCCGCGGCGAGGACGTCTTCATCCTTCAGTCGACCAGCTACCCCGCCAATGACAACCTTATGGAGCTGCTGATCATCACCGACGCCCTCGTGCGGGCTTCGGCGCGGCGGATCACGGCGGTGATGCCCTATTTCGGCTACGCCCGTCAGGACCGGAAGACCGGCGGACGGACCCCGATCTCGGCCAAGCTGGTGGCCAATCTGATCACCCGGGCGGGGGCGGACCGGGTCCTGACCATGGATCTGCATGCAGGCCAGATCCAGGGCTTCTTCGACATCCCCACCGACAACCTGGTCGCCACCCCGGTGCTGGCCCAGGACATCCGGCAGCACTATCCGCTCGGCGACGACCTGATGATCGTTTCCCCCGACGTCGGCGGCGTGGTCCGGGCGCGGTCCCTGGCCAGCCGCCTCGACGCCGACCTCGCCATCGTCGACAAGCGCCGCGCCAAGGCAGGCGAGAGCGAGGTGATGAACATCATCGGCGACGTCGAAGGCCGTCGCTGCATCCTGTTCGACGACATCGTCGATTCTGGCGGCACCCTCGTGAACGCCGCCAAGGCGCTGATCGAAAAGGGCGCGACCGAGGTTTCGGCCTATATCAGCCACGGCGTTCTCTCGGGTCCGGCGGTCCAGCGCGTCGCGGACGGGCCGCTGAAGGAACTGGTCATCACGGACTCGATCGAACAGCCGCACGAAGTCCTGACGTGCGGCAAGATTCGTCGGGTGGCCGTCGCCCCGCTGATCGGGGAGGCCATCCGTCGGATCGCCAACGAGGAATCGGTCTCCAAACTGTTCGACTAAGTCCGGAACCCGATCGACATCGCCCCATTTGCGTCCCCAGAGTAGGCGTTTGTGGGCGCCGGTTATCCGAGGAGTCCCGATGCGTCCCGTTCTTCCGCACAGCCGTGTTTCCGTCGCCGCGCTCGTCGCCGCGTTTCTGGCCAGCTGCGCCACCGGACCTACGGAGGCGGAGAAAGAGGCCGCTCGCGTAGCGTACGAAGCCGCCGTGATCGCCGCCCAGGCCCCGCCGCCGATCAGCCTGAACCAGAGCGTCATCCAGGCGGCGGCGGTCTATATGGCCTTCAGCCGCGACATGGCCGCGATCGAGGGCGGCTTCACCAGCCCGGAACAGATCCAGGCGTCGCTGCGCCAGGGGGCGTCCTATGACCCGGATCAGATTTCCCGGGGACTGGTCGCCTACGCCTCGATTCTCGCCCTGCAATCGCCGGAGTTCGTCGCCGGCGTCCGCTCGATGGCCGACAACCGCGCCGCACGCGAAAAGCTGGTCGCCGACATCGTCGCCGATCCGGGCCTCGCCTCCCGCCTGCCTGGCGCCGAGGCGGCGGCCGGACTGGTGATGGCGACGCTGGGAGCGGACATCAGTGCGCTCGGTCGGGCGGCGGACTCGATCGAGAACGACGCCTACGCCATCCAGGCCCGCTATGATCCCCGTCGGGTGTGGGGTGTGGCCGAGGTCAACGACCGGGCCGGCCGGCTGCAGGCCGCGAAGGCCCGTTCGACCGAGGTCGTGCAGCCCTCCGCCAGCGAGATGTCACGACTGTCGGCGGCCGCCCACAGCGGCGGCGGCGCCCTCCCGGTCAGCGGCGCGCCGCGCAAGGCCCCCTACCCACCGGCCGTGGTCAACGCCCTGGCGCTCGCGGCCCTCGCCTCCCTCGGCTATGCGGGAGAGAATGCGCGCGCCAACACCGACGCCCTCCAGTTCGACCAGGTGAGCCAGGGCTGCCTGGAAATGTCCAAGTTGAACCTGTTCCAATGCCTGGCGGCCTCACGCCCCAACTACGAAGACATGTTCTGTCTTGGTCGCCACATCGTCCGCGATCTGGCCACCTGTTCGCGAGGGGCGGCCATGCCGGCGGCGGTCGTCACGGTGTCCGACGTCACCGCCGAACCCGCTCCGCAAGCCGCCGAACCGATCATCATCAGGCCGCCCGCAGCTCCGCCGCCGATCACGATTGCGCCAGTTCCGACCCCGCCGTCTCCCCCTCAACGCGAGCCGTCCTTGACGGAGCGACTGAATTCCAGCCCCGCGCGGTCGTCCGGAAACTAGGGCTGCCCTCACGGCCGGTGCGGTCAAGCTGGCATTAGGGCTCGGCTATCGGATTCGGCCGCGTTATAAGACGCTTCAAGGTTCCGGCGTCTGACGGGAACGCCGCGTCGAGTGGGGAATATTCGTATGCTTGAGGCTCGTTTTCGCCGGGGGCTTTCGCTGGCCGCCATCGCCGCCATGCTGGTCGTCGCGGCATGCGCCACGCCTGAACCTGAACCGGAGCCCGCGCCGCCGCCGCCGCCGCCCGCGGTCACGCTGAACGAGGGCGTGGCTGAGGCCGCATCCATCTATGTGGCCTTCATGCGCGAGGCCGCCACCATCGAGGCCGGCTTCTCGAGCGCGGAATCGATTCAGGCGGCGATCCGCAAGGGCGCGTCCTATGAGCCCGCCCAGCTGTCGCGCGGCCTGATCGCCTACGGCTCGATCCTGGCGCTACAGTCGCCCGAGTTCGTCGCAGGCGTGCGGACCTTCGCGGTCGACCCGACCATCCGCCAGGAAATGGTGGCCCGGATCATCGCCGATCCGGCCTATGCAGCCACCCTGCCCGGCGCCGACGCCGCAGCCGGCCTGATCGTCGACGCCATCGGCCGCGACGCGGCGACCATGCTGACGATCGCCGACGCCGTGGAAGAGGACGCCTACACCATCCAGGGCCGATCCGACCCGCGCCGTCGTTGGGCCACTGTTCCTGTCGCTGACCGGGACGTGCGCCTGCAGGGCGCCAAGGCTCTTTCGGCCGTGCAAATGCTGCCGTCGGCCGAGGACTCGGCCCGGCTGTTCGCAGCCGCCCACGCCGGCTCCGGCCTGACGGTTGAGCCGTCCCGGGCGGGAGCGCCCTATACGCCGGCCGTGGTGCGTTCTCTGGCCCTCGCCGCCCTCGCCGCACTCGGGGCCGGCGGCGACGACGCCCGCGCCAACACGGAGGCCCTGGCGGTCGAGCAGAACAGCGAGTTCTGCTTTAATATGTCCAAGCTCATGCTGTTCCAGTGCCTGGCGGCCTCGCGCCCGAGCTATGAGGACATCTTCTGCGTCGGTCGCCATGTCGCGCGCGATCTGGCCACCTGCACATCCCAGAACATCAAGACCGCCCCTGTGGCGGTCGACCCGACCACCGTCGCGGACTCGACGCCAGAACCCATCCAGACGCCAGTGGCGGCCGACGCGGCGGCGGCTTCGGCGGCGGCGACGGCGGGCCTGAACGGCGAAGGCTGACCAGGGGAGCTCGAACCCCGCGCCTGGACGGTTGCGTCGCCGGGCGTCTGCGTGTAATAGCCCGCGCTCTTGAATTCGAGGGTTTGAACCCCGCCGCGCGGGCGATTTACGCAGCGCGGCGTTTCTGTTTGTTGAGGCGAGCCAGATGGCCGAGATCATTCTGAACGTTGATGTCCGTGACGGCGTCGGCACTGGCGGCGCCCGCGCCGCGCGACGTGCGGGCATGGTTCCCGGTGTGCTGTACGGCGGCGACAAGGCCCCGGTGGCCATTTCGGTGAACGAGCGCGACTTCCGCAAGTCGCTCTACACCGGCAAGCTGCTCGGCCATCTCGTCACCCTGAAATACGGTGAAGAAACCCAGCCGGTCATCGCCCGCGACGTGCAGTTCGACCCGGTGTCGGACCGCCCGCTGCACTTCGACCTGATGCGGGTCGACGCCAAGCAGACGATCAAGATCGATATCCCGGTCCACTTCATCAACCAGGACCAGTGCGAAGCCTTCCGTCAGGGCGGTTCGCTGGAAGTCGTCCGGCACTCGGTCGAGGTGAAGGTCCGCGCCGATCACATCCCGGAAGACCTGATCGTCGACCTGGCCGGCCACAAGCTGGGCGACACGATCCGCTGGACCGACCTCAAGGGGACCAAGGACGTCGAGCCCACCATCACCGACCGCGACTTCGTGATCGCTTCGATCAAGACCTCTTCGGCCGCCATCTCGGCCGCCGCTGACGAAGCCCAGGACGCCGAAGTGGCTGCCGAGGTCGAAGCGACCGAACAAGCCGCCGCCGGTGAAGCCGCCGACGAAGACACCGCCGAGGGCTGATCCCCGCGCGACAAGCTGATACTGGAACGGCCCCATCCGGCGACGGAAGGGGCCGTTTCCTTTTCCGGAGCTCGCCATGATCATCATCGCCGGCCTCGGCAATCCGGGGCCGAAATACCAGGGCAACCGCCACAACATCGGCTTCATGGCCGTCGATGAGATCGCGCGCCGTTGGTCGTTCGGACCCGAGCGCGCCAAATTCCAGTCTGTCATCCGGGAGGGCGAGGTCGAGACCGCCTCCGGGCCTGCGCGCATCCTGCTGATGAAGCCCCAGACCTTCATGAACGAGAGCGGTCGGGCGGTGGCCGAGGCGGCCCGGTTCTACAAGGTGCAACCGTCGCAGGTGATCGTCTTCCACGACGAGATCGATCTGGCCCCCGGTCGGTTCCGAATGAAGAGCGGCGGCGGCGCGGCTGGCCAGAATGGCGTCCGGTCCCTGATCAGCCAACTCGGACCCGACTTCCGCCGGGGCCGGATGGGAATTGGCCACCCCGGCGAACCTCAACTGGTCCATGGCTATGTCCTCAGCGATTTTCACAAGGCCGATCAGCCCTGGCTTGAGCCGATGCTGACCGCGATCGCCGACGCCCTGCCCTTCGCCCTGGGCGGCGACGACGATCGCTATCAGGCCGAGGTCATGAGACTGGCCCCCGCGCCCAAATTCAGCCCCCGGCAGGCGGCCCGGGGCGAAGGCTGACCGCGCGACAGGCCGCCGCCTTGCGGACGCCTGATACGGAGGATAGACCGCCGCGTCCTCTTGAAAGGCTGCCGATGGCCCGCGCCCCGCTATCAATCGTCCTGCTCGCCATCGCCGGCCTCGCGGCCTGCACCTCCGGGGAAAAGGCGGCCACCAGCGCTGCGGGCGCCGTTCAGGTTTCGGAAGCGCTGTGCCGCCCCACACCCGTCGGCCGTCAGACCACAGGCTGTTACCTGACCCTTACCGCCGAGGCTGACGATCGGCTCGTCAGCGCCGCCACGGCCGTCGCCGGCCGCGCCCAGATCCACGAGAGCCGGATCGAGAGCAATATGATGATGATGCGGGAGCTCAAGGACGGTCTGCCCCTTCCCGCCGGTGAGGCGGTCCAGTTGAAGCCGGGCGGCAATCACATCATGCTGCTCGGCGTCGCCGAACCTTTGAGGGCGGGCGACAGCGTCCCGCTGACCCTGACCTTCGCCGCAGCCCCTCCAGTCGAGGTCGTCGCCAGGGTCGGACAGCCGGCGCTCGCTCACGACGGCCCGCCCGCGCCCTGACCGCGCGGATCACCTGAGCCTGACAAATCGGTCGCGACCCGCTAAAGGCTCGCGCTCATCTAGGAAAACCCTGCCCCCATGGCCCTGAAAGTCGCGATCGTCGGCCTGCCCAACGTCGGCAAGTCCACCCTGTTCAACGCCCTGACCAAGACGGCTGCGGCCCAGGCGGCCAACTATCCCTTTTGCACCATCGAGCCGAACACCGGCGATGTCGCCGTGCCCGAGCCGCGTCTCGATGTGCTGGCCGGGATCGCCGGGTCGAAGGAGATCATCCCGTCGCGGATCACCTTCGTCGACATCGCCGGCCTGGTGCGCGGCGCGTCCAAAGGCGAGGGGCTGGGCAACCAGTTCCTGGCCAATATCCGCGACTGCGACGCCGTCGCCTTCGTCGCTCGCTGCTTTGTCGATGACGACATCACCCATGTCGAAAACCGGATCGACCCGATCTCCGATCTCGAAATCATCGAGACCGAACTGATGCTGGCCGATCTCGAAAGCCTCGAGAAGCGGGTGGTCAATGTCGAGAAGAAGGCCAAGGGCGGCGACAAGGAGGCCCAGACAACCCTGCGGCTGATCAATATGGCGCTGACGCCGCTGCGCGCCGGCAAGCCGGCTCGCGTTGTCCAGGTCGACAAGGAGGACGAGAAGGCGTGGCACATGCTGCAGCTGCTGACCTCCCTGCCCGCCCTCTATGTCGCCAACGTCGACGAAGGCTCGGCCGACAAGGGCAATGAGCTGTCGGAGCTCGTGGCGAAGCGCGCCGCGGCCGACAACGCCAAGGCCGTGGTCATCTCGGCCAAGATCGATTCCGAACTGGCCGTGCTGGACGCGGCGGAACAGGCGGAATTCCTCGAGAGCATGGGGCTGGAGGAGCCGGGCCTGAACCGGCTCATCCGCGAGGCCTACGCCCTGCTGGGCCTGCAGACCTACTTCACGGTCGGTCCCAAGGAGGCGCGCGCCTGGACCATTCCGATCGGGGCCACCGGGCCGCAGGCGGCGGGCGTGATCCACACGGATTTCGAGAAGGGCTTCATCCGCGCCGAGACGATCGCCTTCGCCGACTTCGTGGCGCTCAAGGGCGAACAGGGGGCCAAGGAGGCCGGGAAGATGCGGGCCGAAGGCAAGAGCTATGTCGTCAAGGATGGCGACGTGATGCATTTCCTGTTCAGCAGCTAGGGACCGGGCGCGGGGGTATCCTCAAGCGTCGTGCATTTGGTCAGGGTGACGAGCGCATTGTCGCGGTTCAGCCAGGTCAGGCGCAGGGTCTGGCCCGAGACCGACAGACGGACGCGCTCGTTGGAGACCGTCCCCTCCCCGGTGCAGGTCAGGACGGCGTCGTAGCCGTCAGCGATCTGGTCGACCGAGGCGATGGCGCAGCTGTTCTCATAACCTTCGAAGCGGGTGGTGGTGATCTCGATCGGGCGTTCCGGCCCGGTGGTGTTCGGACACCAGGCGACATCGGCGGTCCATCGGCCGACGAAACTGCGCGGGCCGCTGCCGGGCATGACCGAGCCCATGCCCGGTGAGGCGGCCGCGGGAGGAGCCGCCGCCTCCGGCGTGTCGATGGGATCGGCCGGTTCGGTCGGCGAGTTGGACTCGCCCGGACCGCAGGCGGCGAGGCCGAAAAGAGTGAGCAGGCACAGACGCGTCGGGATCATGGTGCAGCAACGCTGACGGAGCCGATGGGCTCCAGGCCGTTCGCCTCGATCACGAATTCGCGGTCACGCTTGCATCCCCGGCCCGTATTTGCGACCGGTTCTTCTGTGTCGAGAACAAGGGGGCGTCCCGAATGACTCAGAACACCAATCCGTGGGCCGCGCAGATCGATCCGCTGGCACAGGACATCGCCGCGGTGCTCAAGCGCATGGGCGGTTCCGCGCACCAGAAGGACGTGGTCCAGTGCGTCGCGGCGATGAAGCGCCAGCGCGGGGAGACCGTGGCCCAAGACCTGACCAACCGGATCGTCGAGGTGTTCGAGCGGTACCGCGACCTGTTCTTCAAACCGTTCGGCGAAGGCTCGATGCGGTGGGCTTTACAGCCCGGCGTCGCCTGAAGCGAGGCCATCGACGGGAAGGGCCCGCGGCGATCGCCGCGGGCCTTCGTCGTTTCGGGTCCTAGAAGCGGCGAACGAAGCTGAGACCATAGGTGTCGATCTCGCCACCGGCGTCGTCCTGGAAGTCCCGGCGGGTCCAGTCGGCGCGGAGGCCGTTCCGGCCGTCGAAGAAGTAGTTGGCGCCGGCGCCGTAGTTGATGCTCTCGCCGTCTTCTTCAGCGGTGAAGCCGGCCACGTCGGCCTTGATCGACGTCGTGCCGTAGCCGACGCGGCCGAACAGTTCGAAGTTCGGGCTGACCGGCACCGAGGCGACCGCATAGACGGCGGCGTCGTAGTCGTGCTCCAGCGTGCCGTCGACCCCGGCCACCGTGATGTCCTCGTCCTTGACGCCGAACGAGGCTTCAGCCTCGACGCCGATGTATTGCGAGACCTTGGCGCCGACGCGGCCGGTGACGGCGCCGAGGCTGTCGTCGCCGCTGTCGAGGTGGGTGTAGCCGACCGAGCCGGTCCACTGCGGGTCGTTGAAGCTCTGGGCCATCGCCGGTCCGGCGATCAGAGTAAGAGCGGCAGTCGCGAGAAGAACGTTACGCATTGTTTCTGTATCCTCTAGATGTGGTCACTACTGTTGTGACCAGCCCCATCCAGCGAGACACAAATGGGTTGAACTTTGGGGCGTTCCAGAGGCGGAAAACAACTTGCGACCCCCTGTGCGTTACAAAGCACAGACGCCGGTACGCCAATCATGACATTTCTGCGACCTTGTAACGACGTTCGCCCTCTAGTGATCCTTCTCCTGTTCGGTCCCGGCCCGGTGGTTCAGGGCGGCCTGGGCGGCGGCGAGGCGGGCGATGGGCACGCGGTAGGGCGAGCAGCTGACGTAGCTGAGGCCGACCTCTTCGCAGAAGGCGATCGAGGATGGATCGCCGCCATGCTCGCCGCATATGCCCATCTTGATGTCCGGACGCGCCGCGCCGCCGCGCTCGGCGGCGATGCGGATCAGGTCGCCGACGCCGTCGCGGTCGAGCCGGACGAAGGGATCGGTCTCGAAGATGCCCTTGTCCAGATAGGCCTGCAGGAAGCGGCCGGAGTCGTCGCGGCTGATGCCGAAGGTGGTCTGGGTCAGGTCGTTGGTGCCGAAGGAGAAGAACTCGGCGTGTTCGGCCAGGTCGCCGGCGCGCAAGGCGGCGCGCGGCAGTTCGATCATGGTGCCGACCAGATAGGCGATCGACTGGCCGGTCTCGGCGAAGACCTCGCGGGCGACCCGGTCGGTCAGCTCGCGCAGATATTTCATCTCGAGACCGAGAGCGACCAGCGGGTGCATGATCTCGGGCAGCGGGGCCTCGCCCGAGGCGGCCTGCACCTCCAGCGCCGCCTCGAGGATGGCGCGGACCTGCATCTCGTAGATCTCGGGATAGGCGACGCCGAGGCGGCAGCCGCGGTGGCCGAGCATCGGGTTGGTCTCGTGCAACTCCCTGGCCCGCCGCTTCAGCTTGGCGGCGTCGAGACCCTGGGTCTCGGCGAGGGCGTCGATCTCGGCGTCCGTGTGGGGGATGAACTCGTGCAGCGGCGGATCGAGCAGGCGGACCGTTACCGGCAGGCCGGCCATGATCTGAAACAGCTCGACGAAGTCCGACTTCTGGAACGGCGCGATCTTCGCCAGGGCGGCGCGGCGGCCGGCCTCGTCGTCGGCGAGGATCATCTCGCGAACGGCGGCGATGCGGGCGTCGTCGAAGAACATATGCTCGGTGCGGCACAGGCCGATGCCCTCGGCGCCGAAACCGCGCGCGGTCTTCGCGTCCAGCGGCGTCTCGGCGTTGGCGCGGACGCGCAGACGGCGGACCTTGTCGGCCCAGGCCATCAGGGTCTGGAAGTCGCCGGTCAGCTCGGGCTCGATCATGGCCACGGCGCCGTCCAGCACCTCGCCCTTCGAGCCGTCGATGGTGATGACTTCGCCCGCCTTGAAGACACGACCGCGGGCGGTGAAGGTTCCGGCCTTTTCGTCGATCTGGATCTCGCCGGCGCCGGAGACGCAGGGACGGCCCATGCCGCGGGCGACCACCGCCGCGTGGCTGGTCATGCCGCCACGGGCGGTGACGATGCCGCGGGCCGCGTGCATGCCGTGGATGTCCTCCGGGGAGGTCTCCTCGCGCACGAGGATGACGGCGTCGCCGAGCTGGGACAGGCGCTCGGCCTCGTCGGCGTCGAACACCACCTTGCCGGTGGCCGCGCCGGGCGAGGCGGGCAGGCCGGCGGCGACGACCTTGCGCTCGGCGTTCGGGTCGAGGGTCGGATGCAGCAGCTGGTCGAGGGCCGAGGGCTCGACCCGGCCGATGGCCTCCTCCTGCGAGATCACGCCCTCGGCGGCGAGATCGACCGCGACCTTGAGCGCGGCCTTGGCCGTGCGCTTGCCGTTGCGGGTCTGCAGCATCCACAGCCGGCCCTGTTCGACCGTGAATTCGATATCCTGCATGTCGCGGTAGTGGGTTTCGAGCTTGCCGACGACGTCGACGAATTCCGCAAAGACCACGGGCATGGCCTCCTCCATCGAGGGGGCGGTCTCGCCCATCTCCTCGCGCCCCGCACGAGTCAGCGACTGGGGCGTACGGATGCCGGCGACCACGTCCTCGCCCTGGGCGTTGATCAGGAACTCGCCGTACAGCTTCGCCTCGCCGGTCGACGGGTTCCGCGTGAAGGCGACACCGGTGGCCGAGGTGTCGCCCATGTTGCCGAAGACCATCGACTGGACATTGACCGCCGTGCCCCAGCTTTCCGGGATGTCGTGCATGCGGCGATAGAATTTGGCCCGGTCGTTCATCCAGCTGGCGAAGACAGCCGAGACGGCGCCCCACAGCTGGTCGTTCGGATCCTGCGGGAAGGGCTGGCCCAGACGGTCCTCGACCACCCGCTTGTATTCGGCGACGACCTTCTCCCAGTCGGCGGCCGAAAGGTCGGTGTCGATGGTGACGCCCAGACGATCCTTGTGGTGGTCCAGCACTTCTTCGAAGTCGTCGTGCGACAGGCCCAGCACGACGTTGGAATACATGGTGATGAAGCGGCGGTAGCTGTCGAAGGCGAAGCGCCGGTCGCCGCTGAGCGCGGCCAGACCCTCGACCGTCTCGTCGTTGAGGCCGAGGTTGAGGACGGTGTCCATCATCCCGGGCATGGAGGCGCGGGCGCCGGAGCGGACCGAGACCAGCAGCGGATTCCTGGCGTCGCCGAAGATCTTGCCGACGACGGCCTCGACCTTTTTCAGACCGGCGGCAACCTGGTCCGCCAGATCGGCGGGATAGCTCTGGCCGTTGGTGAAGTAGTGGACGCAGGCCTCGGTGGTGATGGTGAAGCCCGGCGGGACCGGCAGGCCCAGCGAGGACATCTCGGCGAGGTTCGCGCCCTTGCCGCCGAGAAGGTTCTTCATCGCCGCGTCGCCGTCGGCGGAACCGCCGCCGAAGCCGTACACCCACTGAGTCATTTACCAGCCCCTGAGCCGTGATCGATCGCGGCGGACTCGCTCCGCGCGCGGTGCATGGCCCCGCTTAGCGCGCGAGGCGCGGCATGGCGAGGCTGAGCGTAACAAAACGTGAGCAGTCGTGGCGGTTCCGCCGCGGCCGCGAAACCCTGTCGGCCAGAAATCGCGAAATGCTGTCATCCCGACACTTTCGTACCCTGTCCCCGTGGCCCCTGTTCGCAGGCCGTCACGCCGTGCGGCGCGCCTCCCGGCGTTGGATCGCAGCCGACGGGTTTGGCCGAATGGATGGCAGGGCGGGGCTGTCCCACTGGTCCGCTTCCCAAGCCGTCATCCTCGGGCTTGACCCGAGGATCAGACCTACCAGTGCTCGGTTACGGGGCTGCGGTTGCAATCGTGGGGTCGTTCCCGGCGCACAGTCCGGCCCCACATCTGATCCTCGGGTCAAGCCCGAGGATGACGGACCGCAAAATTAGGCAAAACGGCAGCGACTGAAGCAGTCTTATGAGTCCGAACTCCAAGATTTCATCAAGCATCTGGATGTATGTACCCTTACTAGTCGTATATAAAATTAACTGACACTCCGATGCAG
>JAXHTU010000041.1:0-23210 GCA_034189955.1 Pseudomonadota bacterium
CTGGATGCCCTTATCGTGCGCCTATCGTCGCATCAACGAGGGGCGCGGGCTGGCCAACTGGCATCCGCTGGTCTCTGGCGACCCGGAGAGCGTGCACGCGGCGGGCGTGTCGGTGCGGGGACAGACGGTGTCAGAACTGGCGTTGAAGGACCCCGAGGACGCCCTCGATTTCGAGGCGCCGGAGTGGATCCCCGAGCGCGGTCTGGAGCCGCGCTGACGGGATTGGAGGGCCCGAACGCGGGGCCAGGGCGCGCCCGTGACGCTGTGCTTACAATTCGCGAATCTATAGTCTAGTTATCAAAAATAAAGCTTTATTTATCAATCGAGTAAGCTTTTCTCGAATCGTTTTAGCTGTACGAGGGCGCTGGGGCGGTATGATGTGGGCAGGTCGGAAAGTTCCCTGAACCTCCCGCGAGGGAGCCGGGACGCCGGCGCCCCCTGACATCCCGGAGAACACCATGCGGAATTGGCGGCGCCCCTTCGGGGGACGGCGGGGCGTTGTCGCGCCCGAGATCAAGGACAGCCGGACCGGACCGCTGATCGCGCTGACCAGCGCGGGGCGCCCGCGGTGGACGCCCAGGGACTATGCGAGCCTCGCCAACGAAGGCTTCGCGCGGAATGCGGTGGCCTATCGCTGTGTCCGGATGGTCGCCGAGGCCGCCGCCTCGACGCCGCTTTCGGTGTTCATCGAGGGGGTGCGGCGGGACGATCACCCGCTGGCCCGGTTGCTGGCCCAGCCGAACCCGGAGCAGTCGGGGACGGAATGGCTGGAGGCCCTGTATGGCGGACTGCAGACGGCGGGCAACGCCTATGCCGAGGCCGTGGGGGATGACGTCCCGGTGGAGCTGTGGACCCTGCGGCCGGACCGGGTGAAGGTGGTGCCGGCGCGCGGCGGCTGGCCGGAGGCCTATGAATATTCGGTCGACGGTCGCTCGCTGCGGATCGGACGGCTGGCCGACGGCTGGATGCCGGTGATGCAGCTGAAGCTGTTTCATCCGACGGACGATCACTACGGGTTTTCCCCGCTGGAGGCGGCGGCCTTCGCGATCGATGTGCACAACGCCTCGAGCGCGTGGAACAAGGCGCTGCTGGACAATGCGGCGCGACCCAGCGGGGCGCTGGTCTATGGCGCGAAGGACGGGGAGCGGCTGACGACGGAACAGTTCGAGGCCCTGAGGGCGCAGATCGACGAGAGCCATTCCGGGACCCTGAACGCGGGGCGGCCGATGATCCTCGAGGGCGGCCTCGACTGGAAGCCGATGAGCTGGACGCCGGCGGACATGGACTTCATCGCCGGCAAGCATGCGGCGGCGCGCGAGATCGCCCTCGCTTTCGGGGTCGCGCCGCAGCTGCTGGGGATCCCGGGCGACGCGACCTACTCCAACTATCGCGAGGCCAACGCCGCCTTCTGGCGCGGGACCGTCGCGCCGCTGGTCAGGAAGACGGCGGCGGCGCTGACCGGCTGGCTGGGCAGCCGCTTCCCGGGCGCGCGGATCGAGGCGGATCTGGACGGCGTGCCAGCCCTGCAGCCAGAGCGGGACGCCCTGTGGGCGCGGCTGGAGTCGGCCAGTTTCCTGACCGAAGAGGAACGGCGGCGGATGGCGGGAGTGGGCGCGTGATGGACATTCGCAAGGTTCCGGTCGCGGTGATCGCGGCCCTGGCGGTGCAGACGGCGGGGGCGCTGGTCTGGGCCGGCGGGGCGGCGGCCCGCATCGGCTCGCTGGAGGACCGCATCGAAGAGCAGGGCCAGGTGGCGGAGCGGCTGGCGCGGCTGGAAGAGCAGAGCAAGGCGACCCGGGCGGCGGTGGAGCGGATCGAGAGACGGCTGGAGGGCGGGTCGTGAGCCGGGCGATGGGCGCGGCGGTGCGATCAGGGGCGGGCCCCGAGGTTCTTCGTGTCGACGCCGGTCTGGCGATCGAAGGCTACGCCTCGCTGTGGGGCGTGGCGGATCTGAACGGGGACGTCGTGGCCAAGGGGGCCTTCAGCGCCAGTCTGGCGACGGCGGGAGCCCGCGGGGTGCGGATGCTGCACCAGCACGAGGGCCGGTCGGTGGTCGGCGTCTGGGACGAGATGGTCGAGGACGAGCGCGGCCTGCGGGTCCGGGGCCGGATCATGGACTGGTCGGCCGAGGCGCGGTTCGCCCGGGCCCTGTCGCGGGCGGGGGCGCTGGACGGACTGTCGATCGGCTTCCGCAGCCAGAGGGCGCGGCGCGAGGGCCGGCTGAGGGTGCTGGTCGAGGTGGCGCTGTGGGAGGTGTCGCTGGTTACGTTTCCGATGTTGCCGGGGGCGAGGTTCACTCTGGCCACCTTGGCCGCTGAAGCAAATACGGCCTGAGCCGGGTCCACCGACCATGGCGGGTAAGTCGATTTTCCAACAGGGCGGCTGACGCCCCGATCCTGACCGCAACCCGCGGTTCCTGAAAAACCGGAGACACCATGAAAGAGACCAAGACGGCCTCGGGCACCCCCGAGGCGCGCGCCGCCATGCATGAGATGATGGCGGCGTTCGAGGCGTTCAAAGGGGCCAATGACGCCCGGCTGGACGAGATCGAGCGGAAGACCTCGGCCGACACGCTGCTGGAGGAGAAGGTGGCGCGGATCGACCAGGCGGTGAGCAGCGCGCAGGCGCGGCTGGACCGGGTGGTGAGCGAGGGACGGAGGCCGGAGCTGGGAGCCGCAAGCTCCACCACCGCTTCGCGGTCCCCCTCCCCATTCCACGGGGAGGAGACGAAGGCGGCCTTCGACGGCTATCTGAAGACGGGGCAGGCGTTCGGGCTGGAGCACAAGGCGGGGTTGTCGACGGCGTCGAACTCGGCCGGCTACGTCGTGCCGGAGCAGACCGAGCGGGCGATCGAGCGGCGGCTGATGGCCGGGTCGCCGATGCGCGAGATCGCCAGCGTCCGCACCGTGGGCGCCGGCGTGTTCCGCAAGCCGGTATCGACGGCGGGTCTGGCGGCCGGCTGGGTCGCCGAGACGGCGGCGCGGCCGGAGACGGACCCGGCGACCCTGGCGCTGCTGGAGTTCCCGTCGGCCGATCTTTACGCCAGCCCGGCGGCCACCCAGAGCCTGCTGGACGACGCCCTGATCGATCTCGACGAATGGCTGGCCTCGGAGGTCGAGGACGCCTTCGCGGCGCAGGAGACGAGCGCCTTCGTGACCGGCGACGGGGTCAACAAGCCGAAGGGCTTCCTCAGCTACGACATCGTCGCCGAGGCGGACCATGAATGGGGCGAGATCGGCTATGTCGCCTCGGGCGGGCGGGGGCCTTCGCGCCCAACAGTCCGACCGACCGGCTGATCGACCTGGTCTATGCGCCCAAGGCCCGGTACCGGCCGAACGCGCGCTTCGTGATGAACCGCCGAACGGTGTCGGCGGTGCGCAAGTTCAAGGACAGCGACGGGGCCTATATCTGGCAGCCGGCGCAGCGGCCGGGCGAGACGGCCAGCCTGCTGGGCTATGCGGTGACCGAGATCGAGACCATGCCGGACATCGGGGCGAACGCCGCGGCCATCGCGTTCGGCGACTTCCAGCGCGGCTATCTGATCGTCGACCGGGCCGGCGTCCGCGTGCTTCGGGACCCGTACTCCGCCAAGCCCTATGTGCTGTTCTACACCACCAAGCGGGTCGGCGGCGGGGTGCAGAATTTCGACGCCATCAAGGTGATGAAGTTCGCGGCCACCTAGCGAGGGTCGAGAGGCGAGGGGCGAGGGGCGAGGAAATCGCCGCTCGTCCCGAGCCATCGCGTGGAATCGGCGACGGCTGAGCCGAGACGAAGGGGTTTCGCCCCTCGTCCCTCGACCCTCGCCCCTGACGAGCAAAGCGAGGTTCCCATGACCGTACCCGTCTCGCTGGCGGAGGCGAAGCTGTTCCTGCGCGTCGAGCACGACGCGGAGGACGGTCTGATCCAGACCCTGATTGAAGCCGCCGCAGCCCGGATAGAGGGCGATGTGGGGACGACGCTCGAGGCGACGTCTCCTGCGCCGCTGCGGCTGGCCGTGCTGATGCTGGCGCTGCGCGCCTATGAGCGCGGCGAGAGCGAGATGCCGATGCAGCCGGTCGAGGCCTGGATCGCGCCGTACCGGGTGGTGCGGCTGTGAGGGTGCTGGCGGAGCTGTTCGAGGGCGTCGAGAGCCAGACGCCCTATGGCGGCCGGGCGGTCAGCTGGGAACCGCTGGGATCCGCCTGGCTGAAGCCGGGGCCGAGGCGGATCCGCGAGAAGACGGAGGCCGGCGAGGCGCGGGTGACGGAGCACATGACGGCCGAAGGCCGGGCGGATGCGCGGCTGACCGCCGAGCGGGTGCTGAGGTTCGGCGGGGCCGATTGGCGCATTCGCGCGGTCGAGACCGTCGGCGGGCAGGCGATCCTGAAGCTGGAGCGGACGCGATGAGCCATGAACTGGCGTTACAGAAGGCGCTGATCGCGCATCTGGGCGAGGACGCGGGCCTGCGCGTCCTGCTGGGCGAGCCGCCGAGGATCTGGGACGCGCCGCCGGACCGGCCGACCTGTCCCTATCTGCTGATCGGGCGGTCGGAGAGCCGGCCGGTTGGAGCGGCCGGCTGCGGCATCGAGCATGGGCTGACCCTGACCGTCGTGTCGCGGTTTCGCGGAACGGAAGAGGCGAAGGCGGTGCTGGCGGCGCTGAGACTGGCGCTGACGGACGCGGCTCTGGGCGCGGACGGTGTGCGCACGATCAGTATCAGACCGGGGTTCGCGGACGTCTATCCCGCGGCCGACCGGGTTCGAACATTCGCGGTGCTGCGGGTGCGCGCCGTAACCGAGGAGGAGCAGTCATGACGGCGCAACGCGGCAAGGACATTCTGCTGAAGATCGAGGACGCGCCGGGCGCGTTCACGACCGTCGCCGGGCTGAGGGCGCGGACGCTGTCGCTGAACGCGCGCTCCGTGGATGCGACCGACGGCGACAGCGCCGGGCGGTGGCGCGAGCTGCTGGGCGGTGCGGGCGTGAAGTCGGCGGCCGTGGCGGGGCAGGGGATCTTCCGCGACGCGGCCTCGGACGCGCTGATCCGGGAGGCCTTCTTCGACCAGGCGGCGAGGACGTGGCGGCTGATCGTGCCGGACTTCGGCACGCTGGAGGGGCCGTTTCTGGTGGCGGCGCTGGAATACGCCGGCGAGCACGAGGGCGAGGCGACCTTCGCTATCAGCCTCGCCAGCGCCGGCGAGATCACCTTCGGCGCGGCATGATGGCGGCCAACGGCGTACGCGGCGAGGTCGTCGTCAGCCTGGCCGGGGCCGAGCGGCGGTTGTGCCTGACCCTCGGCGCGCTGGCGGAGATGGAGGCGGCGCTGGAGTGCGATGGCCTTGTCGCCTTGGCGGAGCGGATGCGGGCGCTGTCGGCGCGCGACCTGATCGCGGTGCTGGGTGCGCTGTTGAGAGGCGGCGGAGAGGGCGCGGTGGCGGACCAACTGGCCGAGGCTGCAGTAGATCCCCGCGACGCGGCGGAGGCGGTGGCCAAGGCCTTCGCGGCGGCCTCGTGAAGACGCCATGGAGTGCGATGCTGCGAACCGCCGTGTTGCTGGGTCTGGAGCCGGCGGCGTTCTGGCGGCTGTCGTTACGGGAGTGGCGGATGCTGACGGAGGCATCCGCGGCAAGCGTCCCGTTGGGGCGGAGCGAGTTCGAACGCATGGCGGAGGCCTGGCCCGATGACTGACCGGATCGAACCCGACGGCCTCGACGCCGTGCCACGCCAGGCCGCTGAGGCGGCCGCGGCGCTGGACGGCCTGAGGGAGCCGGCCGAACGGGCGGCGGCGTCGATCGAGAGCGCTTTCGACAGGGCCGGGGCCAGCCTGACCCGGTCCCTTGCGCGGGCGGCGGCGGATGGAGAGCTGTCGCTGGCGGAGTTGGCGCGCGCCCTGATCGCGACGATCAATTCCGCGTCCGGCGGCGGCAGTGGCGGGGGGCTGGCCGAGGCGATCGCGCAGGCGGCGGGATCACTGTTCTCGGGTGCGCGGGCCGATGGCGGACCGGTTGCGGCCGGCGGCGCCTATCTGGTGGGTGAGCGAGGACCTGAGCTGTTTCGACCCGGGAGCGCCGGGACGATCGAGCCGTCGGCCGGGGGGAACGTCACGGTCAATGTCCGCGTCGACGGCGGCACGGAAGCGTTGCTGAGATCCGAGGCGCAGGTGGCGCAGGCGCTTGCCCGCGCGGTCGCCCTTGGCGCGCGCCGCCTCTAGAATTTTCGGAGAAAGATGATGGCCTTTCACGAGGTGAGGCTGCCCGCGCGCCTGGCGTTCGGCTCGACCGGCGGCGTCGAGCGACGCACCGAGATCGTGACCCTCGCCTCGGGTTATGAACGGCGTTCCACACCGTGGGCGCAGGGGCGGCGTCGCTATCTGATAGGGGCCAACTTGCGGTCGCTGGACGACATGGCGGCGCTGACCGCCTTCTTCGAGGCGCGGCAGGGGCGGCTGTACGGATTTCGCTTCCGCGACTTCGCCGACTTCAAGTCCTGCTCGCCGAGCGAAGCGATCACGCCGCTGGATCAGAGCCTGGGCGCCGGCGACGGGGTTAGGACGACCTTTGAACTGCGCAAGCGCCATGGGGCGGGTGAGGCGGCGCCTCCCCGGCAAATCCACAAGCCGGTCGATGGGACGGTGGTGATCGCCGTCGACGGCGATCCAGTCGACCCGGCGGCGTTTGAAGTCGAGCTGACGACGGGCTCCGTCACCTTCGCGGCTCCGCCCGCAAACGGCTCGGCGGTGACGGCGGGCTTCGAGTTCGACGTCCCGGTCCGCTTCGACGCAGATCGGATCGACGTGACGCTGGAGAGCTTCGCGGCCGGGCGGATGGCGGCCGTGCCCCTGATCGAGGTGAGGGTCTGAAGCATGCGGCAGATACCGGAGGAATTGGCCGACCGCATCGAGAGCGGTGCGGCGACCCTGTGCCATGTCTGGCTGGTCAAGCGGGCAGACGGCGTCGAGCTGGGCTTCACAGACCACGACCGCGATCTGGCGATCGAAGGCGTGACCTGTCGGGCGGCCAGCGGCTGGAGCGGCGGCGTGGCGGAGAGCGCGGTCGGCTTCGGGTGCGGCTCGGCGGTGGTCACCGGCGTGCTGGACGACGAGGCGATCCGGGAGACCGACATCTCCGCCGGATTGTACGACCGGGCCGAGGTGGCGCTTTGGCGGGTGGACTGGCGGCGGCCGGAGCTGAAGCTGCGGCTGTGGTTGGCGCGACTGGCGCGCATACAGCGCGACGGCGACAGGTTTTCGGCTGAGCTGGAAGGACCGTTGGCGGCTTTGGAGCGGGTGGTCGGGCGAACCTATGGTCGTGACTGCGACGCCCGACTGGGCGACGCGCGGTGCAAGGTCGTCCTTGAGGATCACCCAGGCGCTGTCTGCGACAAGCGCTGGGCCACGTGTATCGCGACGTTCGGGAATGCGACCAATTTCCAGGGGTTTCCCGACATGCCTGGCGACGATTTCCTGACGGCGGCGCCGATCCATGGCGGGCGCAACGACGGCCGGAGCCGGCGATGAACGCCCGTGCGGCGGCGTGCGCGCGCGCCTGGCTGGGGACCCCGTACCAGCATCAGGCGAGTCTGCGCGGCGAGGGCGCGGACTGTCTCGGGCTGTTGCGCGGCGTCTGGCGTGAACTGGTCGGCGCCGAGCCGCGCCCGGTACCACCGTATCGACCAGACTGGGCGGAAGTGGGCGGCGAGGAAGCGTTGCTGCAGGCGGCGCGGCGTTGGTTGCAGGAAATCCCTATCGAGCGCGCCGGCGTCGGCGACGTTCTGCTGTTCCGCATGACGGCCGGATGCCCGATCAAGCATTGCGCCATCCTGAGCGAAGGGACGCTGGCGGGGGAGGGCGAACCGCGCATGATCCACGCCTAC
This sequence comes from Pseudomonadota bacterium, assembly GCA_034189955.1. Taxonomy (GTDB): domain Bacteria; phylum Pseudomonadota; class Alphaproteobacteria; order Caulobacterales; family Caulobacteraceae; genus Brevundimonas. Next base: position 7,851 of record JAXHTU010000041.1, read on the forward strand.
TGGGGCCGGGCTGTGGTCGAGAGCTGGATGGGAACGTGGTGGCGGCGACGGCTGGCGGCGGCCTTCGCCTGGCCGTCCGACGGGGAGGTCGATTGATGGCGCAGGTGGTTCTGGGCGGTCTGGGCGGCGCGATCGGCGGCGGGCCTGGCGGCATCCTGGGGGCGACGCTCGGCGGCATGCTGGACCGGAGCCTGATCGCGGGGCTGGAGCCGGCTCGCCAGAAAGGGCCGAGACTGAGTGCGCTGGCGCTGCAGGGGGCGGCCGAAGGCGCGCCGATGGCCTGCGCATTCGGTCGGGCGCGGGTCACCGGGCAGGTGATCTGGGCGGCCCGGTTTCGCGAAGGACGCAACACCTCGTCGGGCGGCAAGGGGGGGCCGCGCACCGTCGAATACGACTATTCGCTGAGCTTCGCCGTCGCCCTGTGCGAGGGGCCGATCGACGGCATCGGCCGCGTCTGGGCGGACGGGCAGCCGATGGACATGACCGGGGTTACGATGCGGCTGCATCGCGGAACGGAGACGGAGACGCCCGATCCCCTGATCGAAGCCGTCGAGGGCGCCGCGCCGGCCTATCGCGGCACGGCCTATGTGGTGTTCGAGGACTTGCCGCTCGGGCCCTATGGCAACCGTCCGCCCCAGCTGGCCTTCGAGGTGTTCCGGCGGCCGCGAGGGTCGGCGGCGCGGCTGGAGGACAGGCTGGAAGGCGTGTGCCTGATCCCCGGCGCGGGGGAGTTCGTGCTGGCGACCGAAGCGGTGATGCGCCGCGAGGGTCTGACCCGTACGACCCCGGAAAACCTGCATGGCGGCGACGGTCGGACCGATCTGGCCGTGTCCCTGGACCAGTTGCAGGCCCAGGCGCCGAATCTGAAGCGGGTCAGCCTGGTGATCGGCTGGTTCGGCGACGATCTCAGGGCCGGACACCTCACCATCAGACCGGGCGTCGAGCGGAGGAACAAGCCCACCGAGCCGCTACAGTGGTCCGTGGCGGGCCTCGACCGGACCGGGGCCCATCTGATCTCGGCCAGCGGCGGCGGTCCGGCCTATGGCGGCACGCCATCGGATGAGAGCGTGCGACAGGCGGTCGGCGAACTGAAGGCGCGGGGTCTGGAGGTGACGCTGTATCCGTTCGTCTTCATGGACGTGCCGCCGGGCAATGGGCGTCCCGACCCGTATGGCGGGCCCGAGCAGGCGGCCTATCCCTGGCGCGGCCGGGTCCGGAGCGAAAGCGGCGCGACGGCGGGCGCCGATGTGGCGGCGGCGTTTGGCGACGCTGATGGCTGGGGCCTGCGACGGCTGGCCCTGCACTATGCCGCGCTGGCCGCGGAGACCGGCGCGGACGGGCTGCTGATCGGATCGGAGATGCGGGGTCTGACCTGGACGCGGGACGTCGGCGGCGCCTTTCCGGCTGTGGAGGCGTTGCGCTGGCTCGCCGCCGAATGCCGGGCCATCGTCGGGCGCGCCGTCAAGCTGTCCTATGCCGCCGATTGGTCGGAGTATTTCGGCTTCCGTGAGGGCGGGGACGTGATCTTTCACCTCGATCCCCTGTGGGCGGATACCGAGATCGATTACGTCGGCATCGACTGGTACCCGCCCCTCGCTGACTGGCGTGACGAGAGCGGGGGCGTCGACGGGGGGACTTTCGCAGGCCCGGATGACCCGGCCGCACTGGCGGCGCAGGTCGCCGGGGGTGAAGGCTTCGACTGGTTCTATGCCTCGCCCGCGGATCGGGCCTCCCAAACCCGCACTTCGATCGTCGACACGGCCCATGGCGAGCACTGGGCTTTCCGGCCCAAGGATCTGACGGGCTGGTGGTCGAATGCCCACCACGACCGCCCCGCCGGCGTGCGAAGCGCGACTCCGACAGCCTGGGTCGCGGGCATGAAGCCGGTCCGGCTAACCGAGTTCGGCTGTGCGGCGGTCGACCGGGGCGGCAATGCGCCCAACCTGTTCCAGGATCCCAAAAGCGCCGAGGGAAGCCTGCCGCCCTTCTCCACCGGGGCCCGCGATGACCGGATGCAGCGCCGGGCGCTGGAGGCCATTCTCGACCATATCAGCAACGGGGCCACCAATCCCGTGTCTCCCGTCTATGGCGGGCGGATGGTCGAAGCGGCGGACGCGTGGTGCTGGGACGCCCGGCCGTGGCCGGTCTTCCCCGGCCGCCCGGACGTATGGGCCGACGCGCCGGCGTGGCGCACGGGTCATTGGCTGAACGGACGTCTGCACGGAGAGACCCGCAACCTGATCGCGGCAATTCTGAAGCGGGGCGGCTTGTCCGAGGACGGCTTCGAAATCGGCACACCCGGCGGCGAGGTGCAGGGCTATGTGATCGACCGGCCGATGCGGACCCGGGATGCGTTGGAGCCGCTTTTGTCGGGATTGGGACTGGTCGCGGCGGAGCGTGGAGGTTTGATCTCGATCAGCGGCGAGGAACCGGTCGCGCTGGCCCTGACACACGACGCCATGGCCGTGCCCGAGGCCGGCTCCAGCCTAAGGGCGGCCCGGCGGCTCGAGGCCAGCCCGGGGGCGGCCCGGGTGCGATTCATCGACGGCGGCGCCGACTATCAGACGGGTTCGGCGGTCGTGCGATCGGACGGCGAGGGCGGCGGCATCGATCTGGATCTGCCCGCCATTTGCTCGAAGGCTGTGGCGCAGGCGGCGGCGGCGCGCGCGCTGGAAGCCGGACGGGAGGAGCGGCTGACGGTTTCGCTGGGCCCGCTGGAATCAATGCGACTGGAGCCGGGCGACATGGTCACGGTCGAGGGCGACGGCCGCGACTGGCGGGTGGCGCGATGCGACAGCGAGGCGTCTCCGTCGGCGCTGCTTGAGCCTGTATCCGCCGTCCGCACAGCCGAAGACGACGATGTCCCGGGCGCGGGCGAGCCCGTCGCTGTCGCAGGCGCGCCATTCTTGCGGATACTGGATTTGCCCCCGCTGATGGGCGCCGAGGGCGATGCGCGGTTGATCGCGGTCGTCGCGTCGGACCCCTGGCGGGCCACACGCGTCTTCGCTGGACCGGATCCGGCAAGTCTCACCGAGCGCGGGGAGGTGGAGACCCCCGCAACCGTGGGCCTTCTCGTCGCCGCGCTGGCGCCCGGCGTGCGGTTTCGATGGGATGAGGTCAATGTTCTCCAGATTCGGGTTGAAGGACGCTCGCCGGAAAGCCAGTCGACGGCAGCCGTGCTGGCTGGCGCCAACGCGGTCGCCGTCGAGACGACCGCGGGATGGGAAATTGTCCAGTTCAGGTCGGCCGAACTGGTTGGCGCCGACGTCTGGCGCCTGTCAGGGTTGCTGCGCGGCCAGCAGGGAACAGAGGCGGCCAACGCCGCCGGCGCAGCGGCCGGGGCGCTGGCCGTGTTCCTCGGGACGGAATTGGAACGGATGCACGCGCCGTCCTCCGAACGCGGCCTGCCGCTGATATGGCGGGCGGCGCCCGTCGGGACGCCAGCCGGCGGGCCCGGTGTCAGCGCGGCGATGTTCACGGCCACCGGCAGGCATGCGCGACCTTGGAGCCCGGCCCATCTTCGCCGCCTGCCCCGCGCCGACGGTGGTCTGGATCTGACCTGGACGCCGCGATCCCGGCTGGACGGTGATCGATGGGATGGCGAGCCGGCGGCTTCGGACCCGTCGCGGTTCCGCATCCTTATGATCGATGCAGGGACGACGGTCCGCACAATCACGGTTGATGCGCCTTTCCTGGGACTTTCGGCGGCCAGTCTCGCGGCCGATTTTCCAGACGGTCTGGCTGAGGTCGAAGTCGCGGTGGCGCAATGGGGCGACGGCTACGGATGGGGAGGCGAGGCGCGCGTCAGACTGGGTTGAGCCGCGAGCGCCAGGAGATTCGCGCCTCGCGGCTTTGCGCTGTGGTGCGAATGCCCTAACTGACGGATCGGACTTTTGATGTGCAGGAGCGAACTCGAACGTGGCGGGCGATCCCTACAAGGAGCTGGGCGTTTCGAGGGGCGCGAGCGCGGACGAGATCAAGAAGGCGTTCCGCAGGCTCGCCAAGGAACTGCACCCCGACAAGAACCTCGGAAACCGCGACGCGGACGAGCGCTTCAAGCGGGTGACGGCGGCCTTCGACCTGCTGGGCGATGCGGAAAAGCGCGCCAAATATGATCGCGGCGAGATCGACGCCGATGGCCGCGAGCAGTTCCGCGGCTACGGCGGCGGCGGCCCTCAGCCTGGCGCCGGCGGCAATCCCTTTGGACAGGGTGGCGCCCAGCGCGGCGGCTTCGAGAATGTCGACCTCGACGATCTGTTCGGCGGCATGTTCGGCGGCGGCGCGCGGCCGGGGAGCCGCGGCGGCTTTTCGTCGCGTGGCCAGGACGTCAAGGCGACGCTGGAGATCAGCCTCGAGGACTCGATTTCCGGGGCTACGCGCCGGATTCAGTTCTCCGACGGCCGCACGCTTGATGTGACAATTCCGAAGGGCGCCGCGGACGGGCAAACCATCCGCCTGCGTGGCCAAGGCGCGCCGGGCGTGTCCGGCCGAAGCGAGGCGGGCGACGCCCTGATCACGCTGAAGCTGGCGCCGCACCCCGTCTTTCAGCGGGAGGGCGCGGACCTGACCATGGATCTGCCGGTTTCGTTGCCTGACGCCGTGCTGGGCGGAAAAATTCCGGTGCGGACGCCAGAGGGGACGGTCAATATGACCATCCCGTCCGGTTCGAGTTCGGGCAAGGTGTTGCGCCTGAAGGGACGGGGCGCTTTCGTCGGCGGCAAGCGCGGCGACCTGCTGGCGAAGCTGATGATCCAGTTGCCGGAGGCGCCCGACGAGGCCCTGACGAAGCTGGCCCAGACCATGCGTGACAAGGGCGGCTACCGGCCATGGCGGGACTGATGCCGGGTAAACCGAATTCGAAACCGGCCCGGCCATGGTTCTCGTCCGGCCCGACCGCCAAGCGGCCCGGCTGGTCGAGCGGCGCACTGCCTCACGAACTCCTGGGCCGCGGCATCCGGGCGCCGGAGGTGGTCAAACGCTTTTCACAGGGGCTGCAGTTGACCCGGGAGCTGCTGCAGGTCCCGGAGGACTGGCGGCTGGTCTATGTACCCGGGTCGGACACGGGCGCCGTCGAGGCGGCGATGTGGTCCATGCTCGGCGAACGGCCGGTTCAGGTGATGGCGTTCGAGAATTTCGGTCAGGTCTGGGCCACGGACCTGCGCGATCATCTGAAGCTCGATCCCGAAATCCTCAGCGCCCCTTGGGGCCAGTTCCCCGACGTGTCGAAAGTCGATCCGGCCAAGGATCTGGTGTTCCCCTGGAACGGCACCACCGCCGGGGTCAAGGCGCCGGGCGCCGACTGGATCGCCCTGGACCGCGAGGGGATCGTCATCTGCGACGCCACCTCGGCCGCCTTCGCCATGCCCCTGCCGTGGGACCGTCTGGATGTGGTGACCTTCAGCTTCCAGAAGGCGCTGGGCGGGGAGGCGGGCCTCGGCGTCGGCGCCCTGTCGCCGAAGGCGATCGCGCGACTGGACGCCTATACGCCGCCCAGACCCGTTCCCAAGCTGCTGCGCCTGAGGAATGCCGAGGGTTTCGACCCGGCGCTCGCGACCGGCTCGATGATCAACACCTTCTCGGTCTGGACCCTCGAGGACTGGATCGACGGCGTCGAATGGGGCCTGTCGATCGGCGGATTGCCCGAGCTGATCGCGCGCACCGACAGAAATGCGGCCGCGCTCGATGCCTGGGTCCAGCGGACCGGCTGGATCGACTATCTGGCCGAGGATCCCGCGACCCGCTCGACGACCTCGGTCTGTCTGAAGATCGTGGACCCGCGCGTCACCGGCATGGACGAGACGGCGCGGCAGGCGTTCGTGACACGGATCAAGGCGCTGGTGGAGGGCGAAGGCGCGGCCTTCGACGTCGAGAGCCACCGCAACGCCCCGGCCGGCCTGCGCATCTGGTGCGGCTGCACTGTCGAGACGGCGGACGTCGAGGCGCTGACGCCGTGGCTGGACTGGGCCTTCGAGACCGCGCTGGGGGAATAATCCCTCGTGCCGGGACGACACCGCCCGATTCCCCCGCTATAGGCTGCGCCCGCATCCCGGATAGTCCGGTAGCGGAGAAACGTCTTGGCGAACGTCGCGGTAGTCGGCGCCCAGTGGGGCGACGAGGGCAAGGGCAAGATCGTCGACTGGTTGTCGAACCGGGCCGACATGGTGGTCCGCTTTCAGGGCGGCCACAACGCCGGCCACACCCTGGTCGTCGACGGCAAGGTCTACAAGTTGGCCCTGCTGCCCAGCGGCGTGGTGCAGGGCAAGCCCTCGATCATCGGCAACGGCGTGGTCGTCGATCCATGGCACCTCGTCGGCGAGATCGAGAAGATCGAGGCCCAGGGCATCGCCATCAGCCCCGAGGTGCTGATCGTCGCCGACAACGCCTGCCTGATCCTTCCCATCCACCCGGCCCTCGACGTGGCCCGCGAGGCGGCGGCCAGCGCGCCGGGCGCCCGCATCGGCACGACCGGTCGAGGCATCGGCCCGGCCTATGAGGACAAGGTCGGCCGGCGGGCCATCCGGGTGTGCGATCTGGCCAGCGCCGAGGACCTGAAGATCAAGATCGAGCGGCTGCGGGCGCACCATGATCCGCTCCGGGCCGGGCTCGGCCTGGAGCCGATCGATCCGGAGGCGCTGTTGCAGCAGCTGCTGGAGATCGCGCCGAGGATCCTGCCCTATGTCCAGCCGGCATGGCGGGTGCTGGACGAGGCCAGGCGCGCGGGCAAGCGCGTCCTGTTCGAGGGGGCGCAGGGCGCTTTCCTCGACGTGGACCACGGCACCTACCCCTATGTCACCAGCTCCAACACCGTGGCCGGTCAGGCCGCCGCGGGCGCGGGCATCGGTCCGCGCGGCGTCGGCTATGTGCTCGGCATCGTGAAGGCCTATACGACCCGGGTCGGCGAGGGGCCGTTCGCCTGCGAACTGAACGACGAGGTCGGCCACCACCTGGCGACGGTCGGCCGCGAGGTCGGCGTCAACACGGGCCGGGCGCGGCGCTGCGGCTGGTTCGACGCGGTGCTGGTCCGCCAGTCGGTGGCGATCAACGGCATCGACGGCATCGCCCTGACCAAGCTCGACGTGCTCGACGGCCTGAAAACCCTGAAGATCTGCACCGGCTACCGCATCGGCGGCGAGGTGCTGGACTATCTGCCGTCCAGCCTGAAGGCGCAGGCCGCGGCCGAACCGGTCTTCGAGGAACTGGAAGGCTGGACCGAAAGCACGGCCTCGGCGCGCAGCTTCCGCGACCTAAACGCCAACGCCATCAAATACGTCCGCCGGATCGAGGAACTGATCGGCGCGCCGGTGGCCCTGTTGTCGACCAGTCCGGAGCGGGACGACACCATCCTGATGCACGACCCCTTCCAGGGCTGATTTCCGGCCCCCGGGAGCCGAGCGCTTAAAGGGTTCTCAACGGAGCTGGCCTAAGGGTGGTCGCCTAACTGGAGGCGCGCCTTGTTTGTTGCCGATCGTCGTGTGCTGGCGAAGCTGGCCCCGGTTCTGCGGCGGGTTCTGATCGTTGATCCGAACCCCCATTCCGCGCGTCTGCTGACTGACATCATCAAGGGCATGGGCGCCGGCGAGATCGTGGTCGAGCCCGGCGAGTCCCGGGCGATGCGAACCGCCGAGGCGCTCGAGCCCGGCATCGTTTTCACCGAGCGTAGCGGAGACGGCCTCGACGGCGAGTCCCTTGCCCGCGCCTTGCGGCGCTCCAGTCTCAGCTGTCGCCGCGCGCCGATCATCATGGTGACCGCTGACGCGACGGCCAGCACCATCCTCGGCGCTCGCGACAGCGGGGTGCACGAATTCCTGCGCAAGCCCTTCACCAGCGCCGATCTGTTCAAGCGGATCGAAAACGTGGCGCTGAAGCCCCGGGACTGGGTCGAGGCGGTCGGATATGTCGGACCGGACCGGCGGCGCTTCAACTCCGGTGAGTTCAGCGGCGACCGCAAGCGCCGGGCCGACCGCCCGGCCGGCGGCGCGGCCGCAATGGCGTCGGCGAAGGATCAGGCCATGCGGATTCTCGCCGCCGCCCTGGATCAGTTCGACCGGGATCCGACGCAGGCCGTACGCGCCGTCCGGGAACAGGCGGCGACGCTGAAGTCGCTGGCCATGAAGGCCGCGGATTCTCGCCTGGCGGTGGCCGTCGGCGCCCTCGAGGTCACCCTCGCATCCGGTCCTCCCTGCAAGGCGACCCTGGCCGCACCGATAGGTTCCCTGCTGGCGATGTCCGCGCCCGAGCCGATCAACCAGGCGGGATGACGGCGGCGCCGGTCTGGTGCCGCCCCCGCTGCGTCACGCGTCGACCAGATTGCGCTCGTCGGCGGCCGCCCGCATCGCCTTCTGCAGCTTCTCGAACGCCCGGACCTCGATCTGGCGGACCCGCTCGCGCGACACGCCATACTGGCCGGCCAGCTCTTCGAGGGTGACCGGATCGTCCTTGAGACGACGCTCGGTCAGGATGTGTTTCTCGCGGTCGGTCAGTTCCTGCATGGCCTCTTCCAACAGGCCCCGGCGGATCGACTTCTCCTCGTCCTCCGCCAGCTGGGTCTCCTGCGAGACCGCCGTGTCATCGGCCAGCCAATCCTGCCATTCGCTCTCGCCGTCCGAGCGGATCGGGGCGTTGAGCGAGGCGTCGCCGCCGAGGCGGCGGTTCATGTTGGTGACCTCCTCCTCCGAGACGCCCAGCTTGGTGGCGATGGCCGCGAGATGTTCCGGTCGCAGGTCGCCTTCCTCGAAGGCCGAGATCTGGCTCTTGGCCTTGCGCAGGTTGAAGAACAGCTTCTTCTGCGCCGCGGTGGTGCCCATCTTCACGAGCGACCAGCTGCGCAGGATGTATTCCTGGATCGAGGCGCGGATCCACCACATGGCGTAGGTCGCCAGGCGGAAGCCCTTGTCCGGATCGAATTTCTTGACCGCCTGCATCAGACCGACGTTGCCCTCGGAGATCACCTCGCCGATCGGCAGGCCGTAGCCGCGATAGCCCATGGCGATCTTCGCCACGAGGCGCAGGTGAGAGGTCACGAGACGGTGCGCCGCCTCGGGGTCCTGATGCTCGGTCCAGCGCTTGGCGAGCATGAACTCTTCGTCCTTCGCCAGCATCGGAAATTTACGGATTTCAGTAAGATAACGCGACAGCCCCTGTTCAGGCGACATAACCGCGAGCGATCTGGCTACAGCCATAAGTCTGGTCCCTCCGACCGTAAAAACGAGCGGGCTCTGCGGAGACGGCCACCCGATGTGCGCCGTCGCCTCACCCCTCAACCGGTGAAATAGGGTCGGGTTTCCGCCTTTGTCAGAGGCGGATCGTCACACGAAAGCGTGACCGTTGCCCCGGCGCCACGGCACCGAATGAGGGACTGTATAGCCGGGAGTCAGTCCTTAATCAAGACTTACTTGTTTATGGCGGTCCGGATGCGGCCACGCGCGGCGTCCCAGGCGAGCGTATCGCCCCCGAGCTTTTCCGGATGGACCGCCTGAAGGGCCCGGATGTCGTCAGCCAGGTCAGTCGGAGCGCGCTGGCCCGACGGGGCCCCGAGGTCCTCGGCGAGCCGATAGGCGGCCACGGCCGCGAGATCCTGCACGCCGGGATTGGGCCGCGCGGGCGCGTCCATACGTCCGCCGACCCAGCGGATCGCATCGACGATCTGGGTGCGGAAGCGGGGGTCGTCCCAGGTCGAAGGCGTGTGTCCGAGGTTGGTGTAGAACAGACGGCCCTCGCCGATCTGACGGACCCAGGTCACCGGCACGGGATAGGGGCGGCGCAGCGGCCCGGCCGACATGTCCAGGGTCTGGAGAACGCGAGCCCGCCCGGTATCGAAGCCGGCGTACTGGTAGATCTCTTCCGCATACGCCGTCCCGTCCGGCCACATCGCCGCCAGCGGATGCGAAGGCTCGAGGTTCGCCAGTCCGATCGGCGTGCCCTGGGTCCATGGATGGCCGTCGAAACGCCCGCCGAGGAAGGCCGTCCACGCCGCCTCTCCGCCGTCGAAGTCGAGGGCCGTGTCGGCGGCGCTGTGAATGCCGACGAACCCGCCCCGCCCGCTCTCGATCCAGGCGACGATGGCGGCCCAGGTCGGGCGATCGATGGGCAGGGCGCCGGTGGTGCTGAAGACCAGCACGTCGAGATCGGCCAGCCGGGCAGGGGTCAGGTCCCGGGCATCCTGGCTCAACTCGACCGTGAAGGCGCCGCTCGCCCGGGCCATTTCCCGAAGCGCGAGCTCGGACGGGGCCAGTCCATCCGCTGGCCGACGGACGGTCTCGTGCACAAAGCCGACCGACTGGGACAGGTAGAGGACCCGCAACGGCGCCGTCTGAACAGGCGGGGCGGCGGCGCAAGCGGCCAGACACAACATCGCCAGCAAGCCCGTCAGGAAGCGCGTCATGGCGGACCCCTACAGCCCCAGAATGCCCCGGTAGGTCGGGTGCACCACCTCGGCATGCTCGGGATGCTTCTGCAGATAGGCCGAGAAGAAGGGGCAGACCGGCAGGATCAGCAGGTCCCGGGCGCGGGCGTCGGCGATGACGTGTTTCGCCAGCCGGCTGGCGATGCCCTGACCCTCCAGCGCCTCGGGCACGAGGGTCTCGGTGATCATCAGATTCTGCCCGGAGAGATTGTAGACGACCACGGCCACCTTGCCGTCGACGGGCAGCTCGTAGCGGTGCTCTTCGGCGTTGTCGCGGATGTCGGCGTCGGCCATCGCGGGTCTCCTGAACGGTGAGTGAGCGTCACAGCTCCGCGAGCAGTCGCTCCAGCGCCGTCATATCATCCGGCGGCGCGGTTTCGAAGCGCAGCGTCTCCCCGGTCGCCGGATGGACGAAGCCGAGCACCGCCGCGTGCAGCGCCTGTCGCTTCAGCCCGGCTTCGGCGATGGCGGCGCGCACGGCGGCGGCGGGGCTGCCCGAGCCATAGACCGGATCGCCGAGGATCGGGGCGCCCTTCGAGGCCAGATGGACCCGGATCTGGTGGGTGCGCCCGGTCTGCAGGGTGCAGGCGACCCGGCCGGCCATCGGCGCCGCGCCGGCCTTTGCCGAACGGCCGTACACCGCCTGCACCACGTAGTCGGTGATCGCGTTTCGGCCGCCGCTCTTCAGCACCGCCATCTTCTTGCGGTCGGCGGACGAGCGACCGATCATCGTCTCGATCCGACCCTTTGCAGGATCAGGCGCGCCCCGGGTCAGGGCGATGTAGGTGCGTTCGATGTCGTGGGCCGCGAACAGGGCCGAGAGGCCGGCGTGGGCCCGGTCGGTCTTGGCCGCCACCATCACCCCGGACGTGTCCTTGTCCAGCCGGTGCACGATCCCCGGCCGGGCGACGCCGCCGATGCCAGACAGCGAGGCGCCGCAGTGGGCCAGCAGGGCGTTGACCAGGGTCCCGGTCTCGCAGCCCGGGGCCGGATGGGCGGCCATGCCCGGCGCCTTGTCGATGACGATCAGATCCGCGTCCTCGAACAGCACCGTCAGGGGAATAGCCTCGGGCAGGGGCGTGGCGGACACCACCGGCGGCACCGCGATGGCGTACAGCCCCGGCAATGCCTTGGCCGAACCGCCGGACACCGGCGACCCGTCCCGGCTGACCACCCCTTCCGCCAGCAGGGCCTGCAGCCGCGCCCGCGACAGGGTCGGGAAGATCTGCGCCAGCGCCTTGTCCAGCCGCGCGCCGCCGGTCTCGAGCCGGGCCTCCAGCACAGTCGCGTCGTCGTCTTCGATCAGGGGTTCGTCGGACACCGGGCGCTCCGCCGCCGGACTCCCGGCGGTGGCTGATCTAGCACGCGACGCGCCGGAGGCGACACGCCGCAAGCTTGGCTGTGGAGCGGATTTGAGTCATGGTGAACGCGGGGGCGAGGAGGGGAAACCATGAAACGTCTGATGATCGCGGCGGCGGCCGGCGGGGCCGCCCTGGCGCTCGGCAGCTGCGCCACCATAAGCGCCGAACAGTGCATGGCCGGCGACTGGTCCGGCCGGGGCTATGCCGACGGCCAGCAGGGCCTGACCATGAGCCGGCTGGACGACTACGCCGAGGCCTGCGCCGAGCATGGCGTATCGCCCGACCCCGCCGCCTATGCGGCCGGACGCCGTCAGGGCCTGATGCACTATTGCACCCCCGCCAGGGGCTTCGAGGCCGGGCGCTCGGGCTCAGCCTATGCGGGCGTGTGCCCGTCCGAGCTGGAGGCGGATTTCCTGCCGGCCTGGCGCGACGGCCAGATCGTGCACGAGGTCCAGGAGGCGCTGGCCAGCGCCCGCGGGCGGGTCGACAGCCTCGGGGACCGCCTCGAGGAGCTGGACGAGAAGATCGTCGCCAAACAGACCGAGGCCCGCGACGAAGACCTGACCGACGAGCAACGCGAACGGGCCCGCAACCGCGTCCAGGAGCTCCGCCGCGAACGGGCCGACACCGAGCGCGACTGGCGCCGGGCCCAGGACGAGGTCGACGACGCCGAGCGCGATGTCCGCGACATCCGCTGGCGCTTCCGCGACGAATACGGCGGCTGGTGAGCGAACGGCCGGCGCGTGACGCGCCGGCCCCGGGCCGTCAGGCGGCCTTCTTCTCGAGTGTCTTCTCCCACTGGCCCAGCGAGGCCAGGCCGTTCATGCGGGCGCGGTGGTGGAAGGCGGATTGGCAGGCCACGGCGTTCTCGGCCTTGCCCGACCACGCCCGCTGCGGCTCGGCCTGGAGCGCGCGGCCGTAGGAGAAGGTCATCTTCCACGGGAAGCCGCCGATCCGGTTCATGGCGTCGAGGTGGGCGGTGGCCTGCTCGTCGGTCTGGCCGCCGGACAGATAGGCGACGCCCGGCACGGCCGAGGGCACGGTCGCCTTCAGCGCGGCGATGGTCCGTTCGGCGACCTCTTCGACCGTCGCCTGACGGACGCTGCCCTTGCCGGAGATGACCATGTTCGGCTTCAGAATGATGCCCTCCAGCGCCACGCGCTGTTCGTACAGTTCCTGGAACACGGTCTGCAGCACCCAGCGGGTGACCTCGTCGCAGCGGGCGATGTCGTGCGACCCGTCCATCAGCACCTCGGGCTCGACGATCGGCACGACCTGCTCCTGCTGGCAGATGCGGGCGTAGCGGGCGAGGGCGTGGGCGTTGGACTTGACCGCGCCCCAGGTCGGGACGCCGTCGGCGATGTCGATGACGCCGCGCCATTTGGCGAAGCGGGCGCCGCGCTCGTAGTGGGCGCGCAGACGTTTGGACAGGCCGTCCAGCCCCTTGGTCACCGTCTCGCCGGGGAAGCCGGCCATCTTGGTCGCGCCCTTGTCGACCTTGATGCCGGGGATCGAGCCGGCGGCCTTGATGATCTCGACCAGCGGCGTGCCGTCTTTCGCGTCCTGGTACAGGGTTTCCTCGAACAGGATCACGCCCGAGATGTGCTCGCGCATGGTCTGCTCGGCCCGGAACAGGCATTCGCGATAGTCGCGACGGTTGTCCTCGGTGTTCTCGACCCCGATGGCGTCGAAGCGCTTCTTGATGGTTCCGGTGGACTCGTCGGCCGCCAGAATGCCCTTGCCGGGCGCGACCATCGCCTGGGCCACCGCGTTGAGCGCCGCCAAATCCATCGAGTCCTCCTGAGCGTTGTGATGGGGGTGATCTAGCCCCGTCAACGCCCAAAGTCACGCATTGTTACAGCGTCCTCGCGCGCCGGTGCGCATGATTCAGGCGCGCAGCGCCTCGACCCCCGGCAGCGGCTTGCCTTCCATCCATTCCAGGAAGGCGCCGCCGGCGGTGGAGACGAAGGTCATGTCGTCGGCCACGCCCGCATGATGCAGGGCCGCGACGGTGTCGCCGCCGCCCGCGACGGCGACGATCGCGCCCGACTTCGCCAGCTGGGCCGCCGCCTGGGCCGCCTTGACCGTGGCGGCGTCGAACGGCGGGACCTCGAACACGCCCAGCGGCCCGTTCCAGATCAGCGTTCGCGACAGGGCCATGCCCTTGATCAGCTTCTCGACCGTCAGCGGACCGGCGTCGAGAATCTTCTCGTCATCGCCGATCTCCTTGCGGACCAGGACGGTGCGGGTCTCGACCCCCGGCCGGACCTCCTTCGCCACCACCACGTCGATCGGCAGCAGGATTTCGCAGCCCTTCGCCTCGGCCTCGGCGAGGATATCCCGCGCCGTGTCGGCCATGTCCTTTTCGGCCAGCGAGCCGCCGATATCGACGCCTTGGGCGAACAGGAAGGTGTTGGCCATGCCGCCGCCGATGGCCAGCCGGTCCAGCTGGCCGACGAGGTTCTTCAGCAGGTCCAGCTTGGTCGAGACCTTGGCCCCGCCGACGATGCCCAGCACCGGCTTCTGCGGCTTGCCCAAGGCCGCATCCAGCGCGTCCAGTTCGCGCCGCATCGACTCTCCGGCATAAGCGGGCAGCAGCCGCGCCAGACCCTCGGTCGAGGCGTGGGCCCGGTGCGCCGCCGAGAAGGCGTCATTGACATAGACGTCGCCCAGCTCCGCCAGCTGCGCCGCGAAGGCCGGGTCGTTCTTTTCCTCCCCGGCGTGGAAGCGGACGTTCTCCAGCAGCACCACCCCGCCGGCGTCGACGTCGGCGATCATCGCCTTGGCCTCTTCGCCCACGCAGTCCTCGGCAAACCGCACCGGCGCGCCCAGCAGCCGCTCCAGATCGTCGACCACCGGCCGCAGGCTCATCGACGGCACGGGCTGGCCCTTGGGCCGATCGAAATGCGCCAGCAGGACAACCTTCGCCCCGGCGTCGCGCAGCTTCTGGATGGTCGGGATGGCCACCCGCAGCCGGGTGTCCTCCGTCACCTTCCCGCCCTCCATCGGCACATTGAAGTCCACGCGCACCAGTGCGGTCTTGCCGGCGAGGGAAGGAGCGTCGTCGAGGGTGCGGAAGGTCATTGGGTGATCACAGACAAGAGGCCTTGGCCAAACCACACAAACCCAAACAGGAAAGGCGAAATGACCAACAAGAAAAGGAGAACGCGCAGCTGCCTCTGGCGACGAACCCAGCCGAGAAACCCTACCAGCCAAGCTAGAGCAACGAGAAACACCAAGAGTCCTACCCCAGCCCAGAAGGCAGAATAGGCATACTGACGTTCTGGAATTTCGCCGTTGAGGCCGGTCCAGCCTATCCCAACAACTGTCGCAAGACTCCAGGCCAGGGCCGCGCCGATAAACATCGCGGTGAAGCCGAAAAGGGCGGTGATGATCGCCCTTTGAGTCATCAGATAAACTTCGCCATCACCAGCGCCGTATCGGCCATCCGCGTCGCGAAGCCCCATTCGTTGTCGTACCAGCTCAGCACCCGGGCCAGCTTGCCGTCGACCACCTGGGTCTGGGGCAGGGCGGCGGTCGAGGAGGCGGCGATGTGGTTCAGGTCGCTCGACACCAGCGCCTCGTCGGTGGTGAACA
>JAXHTU010000042.1:0-23023 GCA_034189955.1 Pseudomonadota bacterium
AGCCGGGCAAGGGCGGCGCCTTCGCCAACGTCGAGGCCAAGAACCTCGAGACCGGCAACAAGCTGAACGAACGCTTCCGGTCGGAAGACAAGGTCGAGCGCGTGACGCTGGAGCAGAAGGATTTCTCCTATCTGTACGACGGCGGCGACACCCTGGTGTTCATGGACGACGCCACCTTCGAGCAGATCGAACTGCAGAAGGACTGGGTCGGCGAGGACCGCATCCCCTATCTGCAGGAGGGCATGAAGGTGGTCATCGAGATGCACGAAGAGCGTCCGATCGGCCTGACCCTGCCCGACCAGGTCAATCTGGAAGTGGTCGAGACCG
This sequence comes from Pseudomonadota bacterium, assembly GCA_034189955.1. Lineage (GTDB taxonomy): Bacteria > Pseudomonadota > Alphaproteobacteria > Caulobacterales > Caulobacteraceae > Brevundimonas. The sequence goes on from JAXHTU010000042.1 coordinate 328, forward strand.
AGCCCACCGTGAAGGGCCAGACCGCCTCGTCGTCCTACAAGCCGGCCATCGCCAACAACGGCGTGCGCATCATGATCCCGCCCTATATGGGCGTCGGCGAGAAGATCGTCGTCGACACCACCACCGGCGAATACGTCCGCCGCGCAGACTAAGGCTTGGAAATTAGGGCTTAGGGCTTAGAAGCGCCTGCTTCCCAGGACCTAAGACCTAAGACCTACGACCCCTTTGAACTTCTCCGCATGCCCGGGCCACGAGCCTTTGGAGGGCATGCCGGACCAGGAGATTCCCCCATGGCCCTCGCCTCCGCCCTCGTTTCCGTCATGCTGGATGCGGTCCGCAAGACCGCCCGGCCGATGCTGCGCGACTTCGGCGAGGTCGCCCAGCTGCAGGTGTCGCGCAAGGGGCCGGGCGACTTCGTCACCGCCGCCGACGTCCGCGCCGAGGACACCCTGTACGAACTGCTGATGAAGGCGCGGCCGGGCTACGGCTTCCTCGGCGAGGAGCGCGGGCTGATCGAGGGGACGGACAAGTCGCACATGTGGATCGTCGATCCGATCGACGGCACCACCAACTTCATGCACGCCATGCCGCATTTCGCCATCACGGTGGGGCTGCAGCGGACCGCCCCGGACGGCCATGCCGAGATCGTCGCCGGGGTGACCTACAACCCGGTCATGAACGAGCTGTTCTGGGCCGAAAAGGGCAAGGGCTGCTATCTGAACGACCAGCGCATCCGGGTGGCCGGCCGCAAGGACCTGTCGGAGAGCCTGGTCGCCACCGGCCTGCCGTTCATCGGCAAGACGGGGCACGCCCAGGCGATCAAGGACATCCACGCCATCGGCCAGCGGGTGGCCGGCATCCGCCGTCTGGGCTCGGCGGCGCTGGACTTCGCCTGGGTCGCGGCGGGGCGGTACGACGCCTATTACGAACGCAATCTGCAGCCGTGGGACGTGGCGGCGGGCATTCTGTTCGTCACCGAGGCCGGCGGGGTGGTGACCACCATCGACGAGGACGGCAATCCGATGACGGGTGGGCAGATCCTCGCCTCGAACAGCGATCTGCATCCGCAGCTGCGCAAAGTTCTGCGCGGGTAATACGGGCGTCACCCAAGCCCCCTACCCCGGAGCCATGTTCCGGATCATCCTGCTGGCCATGACGCTTCTGACGGCGGCCCCGGCCCTCGCCGAGCCCTTGATCATCGCCCACCGCGGCGCCTCGGGCGAGCGGCCCGAGCACACGCGCGCGGCCTATCGGCTGGCCATCGAGCAGGGGGCGGATTTCATCGAGCCCGATCTGGTGATGAGCCGCGACGGGGTGCTGGTGGTGCGGCACGAGAACGAGATCGGCGGGACCACCGATGTGGCGGACCGGGCGGCGTTCGCCGACCGGCGCACGACGCGGAACGTCGACGGCGTGGCGGTGACGGGCTGGTTCACCGAGGACTTCACCCTGGCCGAGCTGAAGACGCTGCGGGCGCGCGAACGGCTGCCGGCGCTGCGGCCGGGCAGCGCGGCGTTCGACGGGCGGGAGGCGATTCTGACCTTCGAGGAGGTGCTGGATATCGCGGCGGCGGCGGGCGTGGGGGTCGCGCCGGAGCTCAAGCATCCGACGCATTTCGCGGGGCTGGGTCTGGCGATGGAGGACGCGTTCGCAGCCGTGCTGCAGCGGCGCGGGCTGACCGGGGCGACGGCGCCGGTGCTGGTGCAGTGTTTCGAGGTCGGGCCGCTGGAGCGGCTGGCCGGGCGGATCGACACGCCGCTGCTGCAGCTGATGGCGCGCGAGGGCGGGCCGGCAGACCGGCCGGAGCTGACCTATGCGGCGATGGCCACGCCGGAGGGGCTGGCGGCGGTGGCGGCCTACGCCGGGTGGATCGGGGTGGATACGGCGCTGATCGAGCCGGCGCCGGGGGCGCCGACGGGGTTGATCGCCGACGCCCATGCGGCGGGGCTGAAGGTGGCGGGCTGGACCTTCCGGGCGGAGAACGCCTTCCTGCCGGAGGGGGACCGGGTCGGGGACGATCCGGCGGGGCACGGGCGGCTGCGGGAGCGGCTGGCGCGGTTCGCGGGGTACGGGCTGGATGCCGCGTTTCTGGATCAGCCGGGGCTGCGGTGAGCTCACCTCTCCATCGGCGAAGGCCGATGGGGAGGACAGATCGCGAAGCGATCAGGAGGGGGCGGCGCTGGCCAATGTGGCTTCGCGCCGGACTCCCTTGCCGCCTGCGCCGCCCCCTCCTGATCGTCGCTGACGCGCCGATCTGTCCTCCCCATTCGCCTACGCGAATGGGGAGGTGAGCGGTCAGCCCGCGATCTGGCCGAAGTCCGCCACCCGGCCCATGACGGCGCGGACGTTGCCCAGCAGTTTCAACCGGTTGTCGCGTTCGGCGGGGACGTCGGAATTGACCATCACCCCGGTGAAGAAGGCGTCGACCGGAGCGCGCAGGGCGGCGAGCGCCGTCATGGCGGCGGCGAAATCCTCGGTCTCCAGCGCCGTGTCGACGGCGGTGGCGGCGGCGGCGGCGGCGAAGGCGAGCGTGGTCTCCTCGGGCGGCTGGCCCGGCAGGCCGGTCTCGACCATGCCGGTCGGCACGGGGCCCTTCTTCTCCTCGGCGCGGAGGATGTTGGAGGCGCGCTTGTAGCCGGCCAGCAGATTGGCCCCGTCGTCCGTGGCGAGGAAGGCGTCGAGCGCCTCGACCCGCCGCACGATGCGGACCAGGTCGTCGTCGCCGAGCGCGAAGACGGCGTCGACGAGATCGTGGCGCTTGCCCTGGTCGCGGAGGAGGACCTTCAGGCGGTCGGCGAAGAAGGCGAGGAGGTCTGAAACAATCTTGCTCGGCGAGGCGTAACCGTCGCCGCGATCGAACGTCTCTGCACACAGTCCGACAGCATGATGGGACATCATGTCGGCGACCGAGGCCACTCCAGTTGTGAACTCTTCCTCACCACTGACCACACCATTCTCGCCAACGACGTTCTTCCAGACGACCGAGAAGATTCTCCCTTCGTTGTGGACCAGACTGAACAGACCGCGCGCGGCCACTGGAGTCAGATTGATCCGAGCCCCGTCCTCCAGAATCAACCGGATCACCCCCAGCGCCGCCCGCCTCAGCGCGAACGGGTCCTTCGAGCCGGTCGGCTTCTCGTCGATGGCGAAGAAGCCGACGAGGGTGTCGAGCTTGTCGGCGAGGGCGACGGCGACCGTCAGGGGGGCAGTGGGGACGGTGTCGGCGGGCCCCTGCGGCTTGTAGTGGTCGCGGACGGCGTCGGCGATGGCGGCGTCGTGGTCGCGGCGGGCGTAGTAGCCGCCCATGACGCCCTGCAGCTCGGGGAACTCCCCGACCATGGCGCTGGCGAGGTCGGCCTTGGACAGGCGGGCGGCCTGTTCGGCCTGGTCCGGGTCGGCGCCGACCAGGGGGGCGATCTCGCGGGCGAGGGCGGCGATGCGCTCGACGCGTTCGGCCAGCGTACCCAGTTTGGCGTGGAAGGTGACGCCCTTGAGCTTGTCGTTCCAGACGTCGAAGCCGGTCTTGAGGTCCTCGTCCCAGAAGAAGCGGGCGTCGTTCAGGCGGGCCGAGAGGACGCGGCTGTTGCCGGCGGCGAGGGCCTTGCCGCCGTCCGAGGCCTCGACATTGGCGACGACGACGAAATGCGGGGCGAGGGCATGTGCGGTCCTGCCCCCCTCCCCCGCTTCGCGGGTGCTCCCCCCAGAAGGGGGGAGAGAAACGGCGAAATATTTCTGGTGCACCTTCATCGACAGGCGGACCACCTCGGGCGGCAGGTCGAGGAATTGCGGGTCCATGTCGCCAAGAATCGGGGTGGGCCATTCGGCGAGGCCGGCGACCTCGTCCAGCAGGCCGTCGTCGTCGACGAGGACGAGGCCCTTGTCGGCGCACACCTTTCGCGCGCCTTCGAGGATCCGCAGCTTGCGGTCGGCGACGTCGAGCAGGACGTAGTCGGCCTCCAGCTTCCTGCGATAGTCGGCGAAGTCCCTGACCGCGAACGGCTTGCCGGCGCCCATGAAGCGGTGGCCTTCGGTGACGTCGCCGCTGGCGACGCCGTCGATGTCGAACGGGACCACTTGGCCGTCGAACAGGGCGACGATCCGCTTCAGCGGCCGGACCCAGCGCAGCGTCCCGGAGCCCCAGCGCATCGACTTGGGCCAGGGGAAGCCGCGCACGATCTGGTCGACCATGTCGGGGATCAGGGCGGCGGTGGACTGGCCATCGTGGCGGAGAACGGCGAACAGGACGCCGTCGCGCTCGGTCAGCTGGTCGCGGGTCAGGCCGGTCTTGCGCAGGAAGCCGTCCAGCGCCTGTTCCGGGGCGTTGGCGCGCGGGCCCTTGAGCTCTTCCTCGCGGTCGGGCGTGGCGGCGGGCAGGCCCTCGACGACGAGGGTCAGGCGGCGCGGGCCGGCGAAGGTGATCAGGGCGTCCCAGGTCAGGCCGGCGGCCTTGAGGCGGTCGGCGGCCATGCGCTCGAGATCGCGCGCGCCGCCGGACTGCATCCGGGCGGGGATTTCTTCGGAGAAGAGTTCGAGGAGGAACTGGGCCATTATGCGCGCCCCCTTTCCTGTTCGACCCATTCCGTGGCGCAGGCCTTACACAGGTCCCGGATCCGGCCGATGTAGCTTTGGCGTTCGGCGACGGCGATGGCGCCGCGGGCGTCCATCAGGTTGAACAGGTGGGAGGCCTTGAGGACCTGGTCGTAGGCGGGCAGGACGAGGGCCTGGCCCTGCGGGCCCTTCATGGCGAGGAAGCGTTCGACCTCGGCGACCATGTCCTCGAACCGGCGCTTGAGGCCGTCGACGTCATAGCCGTGGAAATTGGCCTCGCTCTGCTGGCGCTCGTTCTCGAGGAAGACCTCGCCGTAGGTCAGGCCCTCCCTGGTGAACTTGAGGTCGTAGACGTTGTCGACGCCCTGGACGTACATGGCCAGACGCTCGAGGCCGTAGGTCAGCTCGCCCGAGACGACGTCGACCTCGATCCCGCCGACGCCCTGGAAATAGGTGAACTGGGTCACCTCCATGCCGTCGCACCAGACCTCCCAGCCCAGCCCCCAGGCGCCGACGGTGGGGTTCTCCCAGTCGTCCTCGACGAAGCGGATGTCGTGCAGCTTCGGATCGATCCCGATCGCCGCCAGCGACCCCAGATACAGGGCCTGGAGATCGTTCGGGTTCGGTTTCAGGATCACTTGATATTGGTAATAGTGTTGTAATCTATTGGGATTTTCGCCATAGCGGCCGTCGCCGGGGCGGCGGCTGGGCTGGACGTAGGCGGCCTTCCACGGGCGGGGCCCCAGGGCGCGCAGCACGGTGGCGGGGTGCAGGGTGCCGGCGCCGACCTCGATGTCATAGGGCTGGAGAATGGCGCAGCCCTGATCGCCCCAGTATTTGTGGAGCGTCAGGATCAGGTCCTGGAAGGCGAGCGGTTCGGTGGTCACAGTGGGCATTTTGTCCGGGGAGAGAAGGCGGCGGACCCTAGACGGGCGGCCCATTTGCGGCAAGGAGCCCGGGCGCGCCGGGTTCATCACAACGAACACAACGGACCCACGACGGACACAACGGAGTCCGCGCAACGCTCCGGCCCCGTCGTGCCCGTTGTGACATCGTCGTGTCCGTTGTGAAGAACCGGGGCTTGCGGCCATGGATTCCGGCTTCGCCGGAAAGGTCGGGGGGACGGAATGTTAAGCGTCGACCGCTAGCGTTCGCCTCATGAAGCAGATCGACCAGATGCGCCGACGGGCCGCGCGTTCTCTCGCGGTGGAGGCGGTGGAGATCGCCCCGGCGACCGGCGTGTTCTCGTTGAGCTTCGACGATTTTCCGGCCAGCGCCTGGAGCGAGGCTGGGCCGATCCTCGGCGAACATGGAGTCAAGGCGACCTACTACGTCTGCGGCGGGCTGTGCGACGGCGTGAACATGGACCGGGACCAGTACCGGGTCGCAGATCTGCAGGCGCTGCATGCGGCGGGGCACGAGGTCGGATGTCATACCTTCGGCCACACCAGCGTCCTGCGGATGGATGCGGCGGCGCTGCGGCTGAGCCTCGAGGCCAATGCGGCCTGGGTGGCGGAACGGCTGGACGGGCATCGGATGACGACCTTCGCCTGGCCGTTCGGGGATGCGACGGTCGGGGCCAAGCGGGTGGTGGGCGGGCGGTTCGCGATGGCCCGGGGGGTGCGCGACGGGATCAATGCGGGACGCGAGGACCGGGCGCTGATCAAGTCCATCGGGCTGGAGCGCCGGCGGTTGCCCGGATACGACCTGGAGGCGCTGATGGCGGAGGCGGCGGCGCGGCGCGGCTGGCTGACGGCCTATGGGCACGATGTGAGCGACCGGCCGACGGACTACGGCTGCACGCCGGACGATCTGGACCGGGTGCTGCGCGCGGCGAAGGCGGCGGGGCTGGAGGTGCTGCCGGTGGGGGCGGCGTGGGAGACGGTTCACCAATAAGCTTTCGTCATTCCGGGCGAAGCGCAGCGAAGACCCGGAACCCAGCGGCGCCGCGACGGCGGCGAAACACCGGACGTTGAAGTCGATGCACCGGCGCTCCCGACAGGTTCGCGCTCGCGCGCGCCGCTGGGTCCCGGATCGCGCCGCTGCGCGGCTTGTCCGGGATGACGAAAGCAATAAAGGGCGTTACGCCGCCTCGCTCATCTGCGCCGCCTTGCGGCCGTCGGCCCATCTGATCAGCGCCGCGCGCGGCCAGGCGACGATCCACGAGCGGGCGACGTATTCGCCCTTTTCGATCAGGGCGGCGCGGGTCGGGGAGCTGGTCGCCGCGCGTTGGGTGTGGATGTCGCCCGGGCCCTGGTGGATCATGAAGGCGCCGTGCTTCAGCGGGTTGAGCCGCAGATAGGCGAGGCGCGGGCTGATCCGCTCCAGCGGCGGGTCGTAGAACCACGACGAGCCGAGCATGCCGGCAAGGTCGGGGCGGCGCTTGAGGATTTCGGCGGCCGTGGCCCAGGCCCGGTCCCAGCCGGCCTCGTTGAAATCGGACAGTTCGCGGCTCTCGGTATGGACTTCCAGCCACGGCTTCCACGCCTGGGCGGCGGCCCAGGCGGGGATGACCGACCAGCCCCGGCCCTCGCGGGCGTGGCGCAGCACCTGGCCCGGGCCCATGGGCGACGACAGGTCGATCATCTGGGTGCGGGCGCCCGGGACGCTAAGGACCAGGGCGATGCGCACGTCCTTGGCCCAGAAGTCGCGGTCGTAGGGGTCGGCCGCGGCGGTCAGGAAGTCGGCGAGACGACCGATCCATTCGGGATAGAGGTCGAGGACGGCGGTCGGGAGGTCGGCGGCGGGGACGCGGGCCGGCATCTCCAGGGCCCAGAGGGCCACGAGGGCGCGCCGGCAGTCGTCGGTCAGGGCGGCGCCGAAGGCGGCGCGCAGGGCCTCTTCGGCGCGATGGCCGGGCTGGTCGAAATCCCAGTGCGGAGCCGAGGCGGCGGCCGCGTCGGCGGCGGCGGACTTGAGGGCGTGGAGGCGGGCGCGGTCCTCTGACGGGACCCTGTTCAGCACGGCCTCGAAGGCGGCCACATGGGCGGGGGCGAGCGTTTCCATGGCCCCATCCTGCACGACAGCGGTTGGCCGACGGTTAAGGGCGCATACGAAAAAGGCGGCGGACCGGAGTCCGCCGCCTCTGTCACTTCAGCCTCGAACGGATCAATTCGGGGTCGGGGCCGGATTGGCCGGGTCCTCGGCGTGATCGACGTGGCCGTCAGTCGGGTTCGCGACCGGCGGCGAGGCGGTGGTGGTGGTCGCGGCGGCCGGTTGACCGTTCGGGGCGGTGGCGCCCGGGGTCTCGGCGGCGGTCTCGGCCCCGGCGGTCGCCGGCTCTTCCGACGACGTCGCGGTTTCCGTGTCGCCCTGGGCGGCGCCGGCGGGGTTCAGGACCTTGTCGATCGGGAAGATGCCGCCGTTGCCGGCGTCGATCTCGGCCTGCACGACAGTGGCCGAACCATAGGTGATGGCCTCGCCGGCGCCGTCGATCGAAACCTCAAGGCCGCCCGCGGTCGGAATCTCGCCCGCGGCGCCCTTGATCTGGTCCGTGGTCAGATCGGTGACCAGCACATGGTAGAGCAGCAGATTGCGCAATTCCTGGGCGTTGGCCGGGTCCAGCAGACGGGTGCGCTCGGCCTCGGGAAGGGCGCCGAAGGCAGCGTCGGTCGGGGCGAACAGGGTGATAGCCGGGCGGCTGGCGAGGGTCTCGGTCAGTTGAGCCTGGTCGAGAGCACCGAGCAGGGTGGTGAACTCGCCCCGGGCCTTGAGCACGTCGATGACGTTGTTGGCGATGGCGGGCGTGGTCTCCGTCGCGGCCTGCGCCGGCGCGGCGGGCGTGGCGGGCGTCGCCGGCGTTTGGGCCATGGCGGCCGGAGCGATCAGAAGAGCGGCGGTCGCGGCGGCGGTGAGAAGTTTGACACGAAGCATAGGTATCCCCTTTGTTCTTCAAGAGACCGCTCGGCAAATGAGACCGCGGCCGTGATGATGAAAACCGTCCCCAATAAACCGTGACGGCTTTCTGAGTTCCATATGGGCGCCGGTATGCGGCGACACATCCGGCCCCGGGAGGTCATCTCAAGGCCATTCCGGGGTAGACTGCACAATATCGACGATATGCCGCCACAAAGCTTGGCGCGGCGGCAACTAACCGAGATTCGTCGCGGCGATCCACCACGCGGGGTAATCGGCGGCCAGACGTTGGCCAGCCGAAGCGGCGGCCGTCGGCGTGTCGAACAGGGCGAAGACCGTCGCACCGGAGCCGGACATGCGAACCAGACGCGCGCCGGCGAGCGCCGTGGCGGCGGCGAGGGCCCCGGCGATGGCGGGGGCGCGGGCGACCGCAGGCGCCTGAAGGTCGTTGCGCCGCCCGGACAGCCAGTCGATCACGGCGGCGGCGTCCCAGCTGGACGGCGGGGCCGGACGGTCGGCCAGCGACGGCGGTGTGGCGTCGAAGGCGCGATAGACTTCGCCGGTAGGCGAGGCGACTCCCGGATTGATCAGCAAGGCCGGCAACGACGGCAGGCGTGGCTCGGGCGTCAGGATCTCGCCGCAGCCTTCGGCCCAGGCGGTGCGGGCGTGCAGGCACATCGGGCCGTCGGCTCCGACCGTCATCGCGATGTCGGCGAGGGCGGCGTCGTCGAGGTCGAGGGCGAGGACGTCGCGCGTCAGTCTCAGCGCCGCGCCCGCGTCCGAGGAGCCGCCGCCAAGGCCGGCCGCGATGGGCAGGCGCTTGTCGAGAGTGACCGCGACCGGCGGGTCGCCGGGGCCGGCGACGGCGCCCAGCGCACGGAGGGCGCGCAGGATCAGGTTGTCGCCCTCCCCGCCCAGCGCGCCGGCGAAGGGGCCCTCGACGACCAGTGACAGACGGTCGGAGGGGGCGACCGAGACCCGGTCGCCGACATCGGCGAAGGCCACCAGGCTGGCCAGCGGGTGATAGCCCGCCTCATCGACGGGGCCGACATGGAGGAACAGATTGACCTTGGCCGGGGCGAGGGCCGAACGCGGCGTCATGCCTCAGAACTGGCCGCCGGACAGGGCCGGCCCGGAAAGGCCGTCGGTCAGTTTCTGCTCGACCTCGGCGCGGCGTTGCGGCTCGGGCTCGAGGGTCAGCACCCGGTTCCATTGCCAGGCCGCCTCGCGGCGCCGACCGACCTGCCAGTAGGCGTCGCCGAGATGGTCGTTGATCTCGGCGTTGGCGGGTTGTTTGGCCACGGCCTGCTCGAGCGTTTCGACGGCCTCATCGAACTGGCCGCGCCGATAGTGGGCCCAGCCCAGCGAATCCTGGATGTTGGCGTTGCGCGGATCGGCGGCGAAGGCGCGGGCGATCAGCTCGGCCCCCTGTTCGACGCGCCGACCGCTGTCGACCCAGAGGTAGCCGAGGTGGTTCAGCAATACGGGCTCGTTGGGCGCAATCTGCAGCGCGCTCCAGAGTTCGGCCTCGGCCTCCTCGATGCGGCCGAGCTGCTGCAGCGTCCGACCGCGATCAAAACGGACGTCGGCGGACTGGTCGGCCGTGTTGACCGTCGGGCGGTTGAGGACGGTCAGCGCGTCATCATAGCGTTCGAGGCCCAGATACTGGTTGGCCAGTAAGCGCGAGACGACCACCTGCTCCGGGGCGGCCTCGTCGGCGCGAAGGAAGGCGGCCAGCGCCTCGTCCCGCCGTCCGTCTTCCTCAAGGCTGAGCCCCAGCCCGACCTGGGCGCTGGCGTAGACGATCGGATTGGACGGCCCGACCCGGGCGAAGGCGGCCCGGGCGGCGGAGTCCTGGTTGGCCTCTTTGAGGCTTTCAGCCAGCCTCAGAATGATGGTGTCGTCCGGATGCAGCGCCGCGGCGAGGTGCAGGTAGATCGCCGACAGCTCATGAACGTCGACCTGGCTGGTCTCGATCGCGGCGAAGGTCAGGGCGTCCGCGGCGATCTCGGCCGTCGTCGGCGCGGCCGGAGCGCGCGCGCCTTCGCGCACGCGCCGCCCGGCCGCGAGGGCCCGGGGATCGGGCTTGTCGCCGGTGAGCGCCGCCGCATAGACGGCCAGGGCGTCGTCGCGGCGACCGCGCCGTTCGAGGAAGGCACCGTAGTGGACGCGGAACAGGCGCGCGCCGTCCGGAATCGCCAGCAGGGCCTGGTACTCGGCCTCGGCCTCGGCGTGGCGGCGTCGGCTCTCGAGCAGCTGGGCCCGCTGGTCGCGCAGGACGAGGCCGCCGGTTTCCGTGGTCGGGGCCTCGACCGGACGAAGCGCGGCGTCCCAGTCGCCGCCGGCGGCCGCGACCGCGGGCAGCAGGTAGGCGGAAACCGGGCCGTAGGGCTCGGGGAAGGGCTCGCCGCGCAGTTGCGCCAGCGCCGCCTCGCCATCGCCCTCGCGCAGGCGTTGCACCACACCGGCCAGACGGCCGGCGCCGGCGAACAGCGGCGTGTCCTCGACGAAGGGCGCCAGCCGCACCACGGCGTCGATGTCGCCGGAGAACAGGCTTGCGAGGAAAGCCTCGCCGCCGAGTTGGGGCTGCTCCGGGGTCAGGGCCTGGCTGCGGGTCAGCAGGTCCGCGCCAACGGCTTGCTGGCCCCTGAGGCTGGCGACGCGGCCGGACAGATACAGGCCGTAGGCGGATTGGCCGTCGGCGGCGAAGGGCGCCGGAGACCAGACGGCGGGGATCGGAGGCGCGGCCGGCTCGTCGGCCGGCGCGGGCGCGTCGGTCGGGACCTCCGCGGGCGGCCTCAGCCGCTCCGGCTCGACGACATCGCCAGGCGCCGGCACGACGGCGGGGGCGGCCCCGCCCGGCGCGAGTGGCGGATCCATTATGATGACCGGCGCGTCCTGGGCGGCGACGGGCGCGGCGAGGGCCAGCAGGGCGCAGCCGGAAAGGAGCAGGCGAAGGGAGGTATGGCGCATGGCCTCGACCCTTCCCCCATTATGCGGCGGCGGCAAGGCCTCTCCCTTTCGACGGCGTCACATATTCGGATAGTTGGGGCCGCCGCCGCCCTCGGGCGTGGTCCAGACGATGTTCTGCGACGGATCCTTGATGTCGCAGGTTTTGCAGTGGACGCAGTTCTGGGCGTTGATGACGAAGCGCGGATCGGTCTTCGCCGCCTCGTCGCCATAGACCACCTCATAGACCCCCGCCGGGCAGTAGAGCCGCGCCGGCTCGCCGTATTCGGGCAGGTTGACGCGGATCGGGATCGACGGGTCCAGCAACTTGAGGTGCGCCGGCTGGTCCTCGGCGTGGTTGGTGTTGGAGATGAACACCGAGGACAGTTTGTCGAACGACAGCGTCCCGTCCGGTTTGGGATAAGCGATCGGCTTGTGTTTCGCGGCCTTTTCGGTCGAGGCGGCGTCGGTCTTCTTGTGCTTCAGCGTGCCGAACAGCGACAGCCCGCCGAACAGGGTCTGGAACCACATGTCGAACAGGCCGAGCGCCCCGCCCAGGGTGGTGCCGCAGCGGCTCAGCAGCGGCTTGGCGTTGCGCACGCGCTTGAGCTCCTGCCACACCCAGCTGGCTTCATAGGCGGTCTGGTATTCGACCAGCTGGTCCCCGGCCCGGCCGGCGGTGACGGCGTCGTAGGCGGCGTCGGCCGCGAGCATGCCGGTCTTCATCGCGTTGTGGCTGCCCTTGATGCGCGGGACGTTCACGAAGCCGGCCGAGCAGCCGATCAGGACGCCGCCGGGGAAGCTGAGCTTCGGCACCGACTGGAAACCACCCTCGGTGATGGCGCGGGCGCCGTAGGAGATGCGCGTGCCGCCCTCGAGATGTTCGGCGATCGAGGGGTGATGCTTGAAGCGCTGGAACTCGTCGAACGGCGACAGGAACGGGTTCTTGTAGTTCAGGTGGACGACGTAGCCGACGGAGACGTAGCGGTCGCCGAAATGGTACAGGAAGCTGCCGCCGCCGGTGAACTCGTCCAGCGGCCAGCCGGTAGTGTGCTGGGCCAGGCCGGGCTGGTGTCTGTCGGCCGGGACCTGCCAAAGCTCCTTGATGCCGATGCCGAACTTCTGCGGCTCGGCCGTGTCGCACAGGTTGTGGCGAGCCATGATGGTCTTGGCCAGGGAGCCGCGCACGCCCTCGGCGATGAACACGTATTTGCCGTGCAGTTCGATGCCCGGCTGGAAGTCGCCGGTCGGCTTGCCCTCGCGGTCGATGCCGAACACCCCGGCGACGACGCCCTTCACCCGGCCGGTCGGTTCGTCCCAGACGACATGGCTGGCGGCCATGCCGGGATAGACCTCGACGCCCATGCCCTCGGCCTGTTCGGCCAGCCAGCGACACATATTGCCCAGAGAGCCGATGTAGCAGCCGTCGTTGTGCATCAGCGGCGGCAGCATGAACATCGGCAGGGAGGCCTCGCCCTGCGGGCCGAGGATCAGGAAGCGGTCCTTCGTCACCGGCGTGTCGAGCGGGGCGCCGCGTTCCTTCCAGTCGGGGAACAGCTCCGTCAGCGCGCGGGGATCGAGGACGGCGCCGGACAGAATGTGGCCGCCGATCTCGGCCGACTTTTCGAGGACGGCGACGGTGATCTCCTTGCCGTCCTTCTCCGCCCGTTGCTTGAGGCGGATGGCGGCGGCGAGGCCGGCCGGGCCGCCGCCGACGATGACGACGTCATATTCCATCACTTCGCGCTCGACGCCGGCGAGGGCCTCGGCGGGCGGAAGCTTGTCGATCACGGCTTCCTGCCAGGCATTGGCGGCGCCGCCTTCGATCGCGTTCTCGGCCATGACTGAATTCCTCGTTGCAAGCAGGGTCTTGTGGTTTTCCGCTTATCGGAAGGTGACGCAAGGGTGGTCAAGGACTATCCCTTGCCCCACCCGACCATGACACCGCACCCCCTCGACGCCGCCGCGACCGAAAGCCTGCTCGCCTTCTGGCGCGACGCGGGGGTCGACGCCTGTTTCGGCGACGCGCCGGTCGACCGGACGCACGTCGAGCCGCCGCCGGCGGTCAAGGCGGTGGCGAAGGCGACGGCGGCGATCACGCCGGTGGTCGACGCCTCGGACGCCCTGGCCACGGCGCGGCGGCTGGCCGCCGAGGCGGAGACGCTGGAGGCGCTAGGGCTGGCGATCGCGGCGTTCGAGGGCTGTTCCCTGCGCGGCATGGGGGCGACGCAGGCGGTGTTCGCGCGCGGCAATCCGCAGGCCGAGGTGCTGATCGTCGGCGAAGGTCCGGGAGCGGAGGAGGACGCGCGCGGACAGCCGTTCGTCGGCAAGGCCGGCCAGTTGCTGGACCGGATGCTGGCCGAGGCCGGGCTGGAGGGCCGGGTGTTCATCACCAACACGGTGTTCTGGCGAACGCCGGGGAACCGCACGCCGACGCCGGCGGAACAGGCGGTGTGCGCTCCGTTCGTGGAGCGGGCCTTCGCCCTGCTGAAGCCGAAGGCGGTGCTGCTGGTCGGGGCGGCGTCATCGAAGGCGGTGCTGGGCGTCGACGAAGGAATCATGAAGCTGCGGGGCCAGTGGCGCGAATGGCGGCTCGCCGAGGGCGGAATTTCGGCGCCGGCCCTGCCGACCCTGCATCCGGCCTTCCTGCTGCGGCAGCCGATGGCCAAGCGCCAGGCGTGGGCCGACATGCTGTCGCTGGCGGCGCGACTGGACAAAGACGCCGGGCGTTAACCCGCCCGCCATTAACCCGACTGACTCAAAACTGCCCCAAAAGGGGGACAATCCTTGACACGGGCCGGGGCGGATGGCGCCTTTCCGGCCCGACGACCGAACGAACAGCGCCGCATGGATCGAGTCGAGACGATCCGCATGACGCTCCAGGGGGGCCGCCTTAGTGACGATCCAATTCCGCCGCGCCTTGTTCGCGCCGACGACTGTTGTGGCTTTCGTCCTCGCCCTGGGCGCCGCCTTGCCCGCCCACGCCGAGGACGATCCCCGGCACGGCGTGTCGGCGCTGAGCCATGCCGACCGCCTCAGCTACACCACCGCGTTCGACGCCCTGCGCCGGGGCGAGCTGGAGATCGCCCGCGCCTCGGCCCGGCAGGCCAACGATCGCGTGCTGCTGGGCCAGGTCGAGTTCGAACGGCTGTTCCACGCCGACTATTCCGCCACCTATGAGGAGCTGACGGCCTGGCTGGAGGAATATTCCGACCTGCCGGGCGCGCCGCGCGCCTACAACCTGGCCATGCGCCGTCGGCCCGACGGGGCGCCCGAGCCGACGCGACCCTCCAGCGTCAGCGGCCGGACCTGGTCGAGTGTCTTCCGGCCCGGCGGCGGCGCCGATCCCGCCGATCCGACCAAGGCGGCGCGCATCGCCCTGAACAACGACGATCTGCACGGCGCCGCGACGCTGGGCGAACAGATCGGCGACTGGTGGGTGGTCGGCCTGGCGCAGTACCGGCTGGGCGAGTTCGGCAAGTCGGCGGCGGCGTTCGAGCGGGTGCTGGACGATCCGACCGAGGACGGCTGGGTCCGCGCGGGCGCCGGCTTCTGGGCGGCCCGTTCGGCGGGACGCTCGGGCCAGCAGGACCGGGTGCACGGATTGCTGCGCCGCGCCGGCGCCTGGCCCGCGACCTTCTATGGCCAGATCGCCCTGCGGCAGCTGGGCGAGGAGCCGACGATCGAGAACCTGGGGCCGACGCCCTATCACGCCGCCGGCGTGCAGCGCGCCGTCTACCAGCCCGATGAGGCGGCGGAGGTGGGCGCCGAGGAGCTCAACGAGTTCATCCGCACCGACCATCGGGCCTGGCGCACGGTGGCCTATTCCGAGGTCGGGCGCGCGACCGACGCGCGCGACGAACTGCGCACCGGCTTGCGCTCGTCGGTGACCGAGCGCGGGCGCCAGCTGTGGGCCGCCCTCGGGCGGGCGCTGGGACCGCGGGTGATGGGCGTCAGCGACGACGGGCGGCGGATCGACGCCGACCGCTATCCGCAACCCGACATCCAGCCCGAGGGCGGCTTCGTCATCGAACGCTCGCTGGTCTACGCCATCGCCCGCAAGGAGACCGACTTCAACGCCAATGCGCGGTCGCCGGTGGGAGCCTATGGCCTGATGCAGGTGATGCCGACGACGGCGGCGGAACTGGCCAACGACCGCAGCTTCGTCTCTTCGCCCGAACGGCTGTTCGATCCGGCGATCAACGCCCGTCTGGGGCAGGCCTATGTCAGCAAGGTGCTGGCCATGCCGGCGATCAATGGCGACCTGTTGCGGGTCGCCGCCTCCTACAACGCCGGGCCGGGACCGATGGTGGCCGCCGTGCGCAAGCTGGGTCACGACGCCGATCCGCTGCTGCTGATCGAGACCATCGATGTGCCGCAGGCGCGGGACTATGTGGAGAAGGTCGTGGCGGCCTACTGGATCTACCAGCGCCTGAACGGGCGGCCGTTGAACACTCTGGACGCCGTCGCCTCGGGCGCCACCCTGGCGCCGCTGGCGCTGGACTATGTGCCGTCGGCGCCAATCCAGCCGCTGGACGTCGCGTCCGCCGCCGCGACCAACGGCGCCCCCTAGATCAAAGTCCGGCCAGCAAAAGGGCCGGCAGACAGCAGGCGATGACGATCAGCAGACCATAGACCAGCAGGGTCGGTCGGCGAGGCTGGGGCTGTTCGGCGGGCATCGACATGCTGACCCTGAACGCTGACGCGTTGGCGAGGCTCCCCGGATACCGCCGTTGGCTTAAGACGGCGTTCGGGCGAGAGGTTAACGAAAGGCTTCCGACGACCATTCGAGGAAGTCGGGCTGACCCAAAAGGACGTCGCGATAGGCGGCGGCCGAGCCGTCGTCGCCATACGCCGCCAGGTCGATCTGGAAGTGGCGGAAGCGTGCGGCGACCGGGGTGAAGAAGGCGTCGGGGACCGACCAGTCGCCGAACAGATACGGCCCGCTCTCGCCGAAGCGGCGGCGCATCTCCATCCACAACGAGACGAGGCGTCGGATGTCCCGCTCCACGGCGGCTCCGGTCGGCGGCGGCGAGCGGTCGGGGCCGACCATCGTATGGTCCGGGCCCATGCCGCAGTCGGTGCGCAGGGCCATGAAGCCGCCGTGCATCTCGCAGGCGGCAGAGCGGGCCAGCCAGCGGGCGTGGGCGTCGGTCGGCCACAGCTTCGCCTCGGGATAGCGTTCGGCGCACCAGACCGAAATGGCCATGGAATCCCAGATGACCTCGCCCTCGACGTTGAGCAGGGGAACGAGCCGGGAGGGGGAGATGCGCTCCAGCTCGATCTGGCCGGCCGGGGAGTAGATGTCGATCTCGGTGACGGAGAAGTCGGCCTTGCACCGCTTGAGCACCAGCCACGGGCGAAGCGACCAAGTGGAGTACAGGCGGGGTCCGATGATCAGTTCCATGGTCACTTCAGTCGCCCCTCTTTACGACGTTCCATTCTCGCTTAAGGACCTTCTGACTGAGAGCAACCATTGCATCCATGTCCGGCTCTTCTGGCAATGACCCAGGTCTGCCGGTGTGATAGCTCGCCATTGAAATAAGCTGCTGATGATCAGATTCATCCGGGTTCAGGCGAAGCGCCAACCGGGTGTAGAGCAGCACAAGTCGTTTGGTACTTTGTCGGATTATGTCCTGATCCCTCGGCTGGTCGGCTTGTCGAGCCGCGAGGTACTGTCGCTCGGCGATGAACTCCGCCAAGTCCTCTCGCAGCCCGTCAATCCACTTCTGCCGGTTTGACGACACGACCGCTCCATGAACCTGCCTCTGGGCGGCTTCCAAGGTCGTCTCTGACTGCCTTTGGGCGACACGCAGTGTTGCCTGCCGGGTTCGCTGTCCCACGAACACTGTGGCGATCGGACCGCCGATCGCAGCCAGTAACGCCACGACGAGGGTGGCTACCGCTAGAGTGGTGTTTTCGGCCATTCTGATTCCCCCCTCGACATGATCGCTGCAGAATGGCGACCTTGACTTCGGACATGGGGAGCCCGACACCGCGCGTCCATGATCATCCGCTATTCCCGCCCCGACGCCGTCGCCATCTGGTCGCAGGAGACCAAATACCGGATCTGGTTCGAGATCGAGGCGCACGCCGCCACGAAGATGGCCGAGCTGGGCGTGATTCCGGCCGAGGCCGCCGAGGCGATCTGGGCCAAGGGCAGGGACGCCGTGTTCGATGCCGACCGCATCGACGAGATCGAACGGACGACCAAGCACGACGTCATCGCCTTCCTGACCCATGTGTCGGAGATCGTCGGCGAGGAAGCGCGCTTCCTGCATCAGGGGATGACGTCCTCGGACGTGCTGGACACCTGTTTCGCGGTGCAGCTGGCGCGGGCTTCGGACCTGCTGATCGAGGGCGTCGACCGGGTGCTGGCGGCGCTGGAGAAGCGCGCCATGGAGCACAAATTCACGCCGTGCGTCGGGCGCAGCCACGGCATCCACGCCGAGCCGGTGACCTTCGGTCTCAAGCTGGCCGGCTATCACGCCGAATTCCAGCGGGCGAAGCGGCGGCTGCTGACGGCGAAGGAAGAGATCGCCACCTGCGCCATCTCGGGGGCCGTGGGCACCTTCGCCAATGTGGATCCGGCGGTCGAACAGTACGTCGCGGACAAGATGGGCCTGGCGGTCGAGCCGGTGTCGACCCAGGTGATTCCGCGCGACCGGCACGCTGCCTTTTTCGCGGCCCTGGGCGTGGTGGCCTCGTCGGTCGAGCGGCTGGCGATCGAGATCCGTCACCTGCAGCGCACCGAGGTGCTGGAGGCGGAGGAGTTCTTCGACAAGGGCCAGAAGGGCTCGTCGGCCATGCCGCACAAGCGCAATCCGATCCTGACCGAGAACCTGACCGGCCTCGCACGGCTGGTGCGCTCGGCGGTGACGCCGGCGATGGAGAACGTGGCCCTTTGGCACGAGCGGGACATCAGCCATTCGTCGGTCGAGCGCGGCATCGGACCGGATGCGACCATCCATCTGGACTTCGCCCTTCACCGGCTGGCGAATGTGGTCGAGCGGCTGAACGTCTATCCCGAGAACATGGCGAAGAACCTGAACCTGCTGGGGGGGCTGGTGCATTCCCAGCGGGTGATGCTGGCCCTGACCCATGCCGGGGTGTCGCGCGAGGACGCCTATGCCGCGGTGCAGGAGAACGCCATGAAGGTGTGGCGCGGCGAAGGGGCGTTCCTCGACTTTCTCAAGGCCGACGCCCGGGTGACCCTGCCTGAGGCCCAGCTCGAGGCGCTGTTCGACATCGGATACCATACCAAGCACGTCGACACGGTGTTCGCCCGGGTGTTCGGCGGCCAGTGAACCGCAAGGCCGGCTTCGCCCCGGTCGTCGACGCGAACACGCGGCTGCTGATCCTCGGCAGCCTGCCGGGGGACGCCTCGCTGCGGGCCGGGCAATACTATGGCCATCCGCAGAACGCCTTCTGGCGTCTGATCGGCGGGGTGACCGGGTCGGATCTGGTCGCCCTGCCCTATGAAGACCGGCTCGCGACCCTGCAGGCGGCCGGCGTCGGCCTGTGGGACGTCATCGCCAGCGCCGAGCGGCCCGGCAGTCTGGACGCCGCCATTCGCCAGCCTGAGGCGGCGGATCTGCGCGGGCTGGTTCAGGACCTGCCAAGGTTGCGCGCCGTCGCCTTCAACGGCGGCAAGGCGGCGAGACTGGGGCGGGCCGTGCTGGGCGATCCGCCGGGATTGGCGTTGATCGATCTGCCGTCGTCCAGCCCCGCCCATGCGCGACCGTTCGCGGACAAGGCGGCGGCATGGGCGCAGCTGGCGACTCACATCGGCTGAGGGGGCCTGCGCGGACGTGTCACGCCCCGAAAGGAGCGGGCGACGCATCCTTTCGGGGCCTGAGCCATACTCCCCGGGGAAGCCGCTCAACCGCGGTTCGCAACAGGAAGCACGTCATGACGTTCACCCGCTATACCGCCCTCGCCGCCGTTTCGGCCGGCGCCCTCGCCCTCGCGGCTTGCGGCGACAGCAACGAAACCGCACCCGCCGGAACGGCGACCACCGACACCGCCGCCATGGCGCCGGCCGCGACCGAAGCCGGCACCGTGGTGACCGTCGCCCAGGGCAACCCCGACTTCACCACCCTGGTCAGCGCGATCCAGACCGCCGAACTCGCCGAAACCCTGAACGGCGCCGGCCCCTTCACCGTCTTCGCGCCGACCAACGCCGCCTTCGAGAAGGTCCCGGCCGCCACCCGCGATTCGCTGATGGCGCCCGCCGGCAGGGAGGACCTGACCCGCATCCTGACCTATCACGTGGTCCCGGGTCGCGTTGACGCCGCCACTCTGGCTCAACAGATTCAGGCCGGCGGCGGCACGGCCACCCTGACCACCGTGCAGGGCGGAACCTTGACGGCGCGCGCCGAGGCCGATGGTTCGATCACCCTGACCGACGCCGCCGGCGGAACCGCCAGGGTCGTGCAGGCCGACGTCGCGGCCTCGAACGGCGTGATCCACGCGGTCGATACGGTGGTCATGCCCGGCTAACCGTCGACCATCGCTCCAGAATGCAAAAAGGCCGCAGCCGTGAGGCTGCGGCCTTCAGCATGTCTGGCAGGGCGGCTACTCGCCGTTGCGAATCTGTTCGCGGGCGACGGAAGCCAGTTCGTCCATCTTGCGACGGATTTCGCCTTCCGAGACGGTCAGGCCGGCGCCTTCGAGGTCTTGGGCGATCTTGCGGAAGACGTCTTCCTCGCCCGGTTGTTCGAAGTCGGCCTTGACGATGGCGCGGCCGTATTCCTCGGCGCGATCGGCGTTCAGGCCCATCTTGTCGGCGGCCCACAGGCCCAGCAGCTTGTTGCGCCGGGCGATCGCCTTGAATTCCTGTTCCTGATCGAGGGCGTATTTGGACTCGAAGCCCTTTTCCCGATCGTCGAAGGTCGTCATGGGCGTCTGCTGGCTCCGTCAGGCGGCGCGAGGCCGCAGTCGAGCAGGTCTATAGCTCGCCCGGTGCGGAACGCAACGGAAACCCTGACGGGTCAGGAAGGGTCGCCGTTTGTGTCGCAGCCCGCCTTCCGGTAAGGGGAGCCCTCGAAATTCTCCCGCCCGCCTGATTCCGGATCTCGCCGCCCAGTCCGCCGTGCTGGCCGCGCGTTTTTCCTTTTCTGGCGAGGCTCCGCCCGGACCCACGATGATGAACGTCAAGCGCAAGAAGCTCTACGAGGGCAAGGCCAAGATTCTGTACGAGGGACCGGAGCCGGGCACCCTGATCCAGTATTTCAAGGACGACGCCACCGCCTTCAACGGCGAGAAGAAGGCCCAGCTGGAAGGCAAGGGCGTCATCAACAACCGCATCAGCGAATTCGTCATGTCGCGCTTGAACGGCATCGGCGTGACCAACCATTTCATCAAGCGGCTGAACCTGCGCGAGCAACTCATCCGCGAGGTCGAGATCATCCCGCTGGAGGTCGTGTGCCGCAACGTCGTCGCCGGTTCGATGAGCCAGCGTCTCGGCATCGACGAGGGCACGCCCCTGCCCCGCTCGATCATCGAATTCTACCTCAAGAAGGACGAGCTCAACGACCCGATGGTCACCGAAGAGCACATCACCGCCTTCAACTGGGCCACGACCCAGGAGCTGGACGACATCCTGGCGATGACGGTGCGGGTGAACGACTATCTGTCCGGCATGTTCGGCGCCGTCGGAATCACCCTGGTCGACTTCAAGATCGAGTTCGGCCGGGTGTGGGAGAACGACTTCAGCCGGGTCATCCTGGCCGACGAGATCAGCCCCGATTCGTGCCGCCTGTGGGACACCAACACGGGCGAGAAACTGGACAAGGACCGCTTCCGCCGCGATCTGGGCAATGTCATCGAAAGCTATACCGAGGTGGCCCGCCGCCTCGGCATCATGAAGGACATGCCGACCGTGATTCAGGGGGGACTGCACTGATGGCGAAGGTCAAGATTCACGTCTTCCTCAAGCCCGGCGTGCTGGATGTGCAAGGCAAGGCCGTCGAGGGCGCCCTGCATGGGCTGGGCTGGGCCGGAGCGAACAACGCCCGGGTCGGCAAGCTGATCGAGTTCGATCTGGACGGCGTGGACGATCCCGCCGCCGAGGCGAAGAAGATGTGCGACCAGCTGCTGGCCAACACCGTGATCGAAAGCTACCGCGTCGAGATCGCGTGAAACGCGGTCTGAAGCTGGCCGTCGTTCTTCTGGTGCTGGCCGGGTGCCTGATCTTCGCGGCGGCGCTCGCCGGCGGGCTGATGGACGAGAGCGCCTTCACGCCGGCGGCCAAGGAGGCGGCGCACTGACGGAGACGTCATCCGTCCTGATGCGTTAGAGTCGCTGCACGACCACCGACGAGGACACGCGATGACCTTCACCCTCAGTTCCAATGACATCATCGACGGCGGCGTCCTGCCCGACGCCCAGGTGCAGGCGAAGGGCAACACCTCGCCGCATCTGAAATGGTCGGGCGCGCCCGAGGGAACGAAGAGCTACGCCGTCACCGTCTACGATCCGGACGCGCCGACGGGCTCGGGCTTCTGGCACTGGACCCTGGCGAATATTCCCGCCGATGTGACCGAGCTCCCGACGGGCGGGCCCGTTCCGGCGGGCGCGGTCGAGGGGCGGACCGATTTCGGCGAGCCCGGGTTTGGCGGGGCCGCCCCGCCGCCGGGGCATGGCCCGCACCGCTATATCTTCACCGTCTTTGCCGTGGACACGGACAAGCTGGAGGTGACGCCGGAGGACTCCGGGGCGAAATACGGCTTCAACCTGCATTTCCACACGCTCGCGAAGGCCTCGATCACCGCGACCTACGAGAACAGGGGCTGACGGAACCGTCGCCGTTCCGCCGGGGTTAGCCCCGACATGCCTGAGTCCATCTTCTTTCAAGGCTGGTCGGGACCGCTGCGGATCCTCATCGTCGGCGTGCTGTCCTATGTCGCCCTGGTTATCCTGCTGCGACTGACGGGCAAGCGGACGCTGTCGAAGCTGAACGCCTTCGATCTGGTGGTCACGGTCGCCCTCGGCTCGACCCTGTCGACCGCCATCCTCGACAAGAACACCCCGCTGGTCGACGGCCTCGTCGCCATGGGTCTGCTGGTAGCGCTGCAGTTCGCGGTGACATGGACGATGGTGCGGCGGCCGAGCGTGCACCGGCTGATCCGAGCCGAGCCGGTGCTGCTGATGGCCGGCGGCGAGTTGCGCCGCGAAACCTTGCGGCGCGAGCGGGTCAGCGACGACGAGGTTCTGCAGGCGATCCGCGACTCCGGCGGCCGGACGCTCGACGATGCCGACGCCGTCTTTCTGCAGAGCGACGGCTCGATGGCGGTGATCTCCCGCGAGGACTGATCCGGCGCCCTGACAAGGCCCTCGAACG
>JAXHTU010000043.1:0-22182 GCA_034189955.1 Pseudomonadota bacterium
ACGGCCGCGGGGTCGGCGACGGGCGGCGCGGCGCGGGCCTTGTCGGCCGTCGGCAGCGGCCGGTGGACGACCGGCGGGGCGGCCGCGACGGCGGCGACGGGCGCCGCGTCGAGAACGAAGTCCACGCCGACGCCGGCGCCCTTGCCGCCCGGATCGGAAATGGTGGCGGCGAAACCCTGGACCTTGCCCGGCAGAACCGGGGCGGCGTCGATACGCACGACGGCGTGGCCGATCTCGGCCCCCTGACGGTCCAGCAGGGCGACGCGCACCGGCGGCGCGATCCGCTCCTCGTCGCGCACATTCCTGAGCGCGCCGGAGACCAGCACCTTGCCGGGGTCGTTGGGGGCGGCGCGGGCGGTGATCGCCTCGAACTCCAGCCCGGTCGGATTCACGGTCAGGCCGACGGCGGCGTAAGCGGCGGCGGCGCGCGGGGCGAGTTCGACCACCTCGACGCGGAACAGCCAGGCGGCGGCGAGCAGGGCGGCGAAGGCCGAGGCGATGCCGGCCCAGACGGCGCCGTGGGCGGCGGCGCGGCGCAGGCGGCGCTGTTGCTCGGCGCGGGCGCGGAAGGCGCGGGGCAGTTCGGGGGCGGGCGTGGCGGCGAGGGATTCCGGGGCGGGTTCGACCTTGCGGGCGAGGGCGTCCGGCTCGATCGCCGGCGGCGAAGCCGAAAGTTCCAGCGGCTCCTCGAGGGTGGCGCGCCAGGTGTGTTTGCAGTCCTTGCAGCGGACCATGCGGCCGCCGGGCCCGATCGCCTCGTCGGGGGTGAAATAGCTGGTGGCGCAGGACGGGCAGGTCAGTATCATGTGCGCTGACTGCGAGGCTCTTCGCCCCCTCCCGTCGCGGCCTGGCCGCGTCCTGACCCGAAATCGATGCCCGTCCAGCCCCGCCGCGCCGCCATGACCGCCTCCGCGACCGACACCGTCCGCCTCGCGGGCGTCGGTTTCGGCTATGCGAACGGCCCGGACGTGCTGCGGGACATTAACCTCATATTGCCCGCTGGCTCTTTCCACTTCCTTACCGGGCCTTCCGGGGCCGGGAAGTCGACGCTGCTGCAACTGCTGACCCTGGCGCGGCGGCCCACGGCGGGGCGGCTGGAGCTGTTCGGGGAAGAGGCCGGGGCGGCGCCGCGGTCGGCCCTGCCCGGCTTCCGGCGGCGCATGGGGGTGGTGTTCCAGGATTTCCGCCTGCTGGACCATCTGTCGGCCTTCGACAATGTCGCCCTGCCCCTGCGGCTGGCCGGGACCAGGCGCGAAAGCTACGCCGGGGATGTCGGGGAGATGTTGGACTGGGTCGGTCTGGGCCAGCGGATGGACGACCGGCCGCCGACCCTGTCGGGCGGGGAGA
Organism: Pseudomonadota bacterium; assembly: GCA_034189955.1. Lineage (GTDB taxonomy): Bacteria > Pseudomonadota > Alphaproteobacteria > Caulobacterales > Caulobacteraceae > Brevundimonas. Next base: position 1,348 of record JAXHTU010000043.1, read on the forward strand.
AGCAGCGGCTGGCCATCGCCCGGGCGGTGGTGACCCGGCCCGCCCTGATCCTCGCCGACGAGCCGACCGGCAGCGTCGACGCCGTCATGGGCGAGCGGCTGCTGAAACTGTTCCAGTCGCTGAACCGTCTGGGGACCACGGTGCTGATCGCCAGCCATGACGAGGCGCTGGCGCGGGCGTCGGGGGCGGCGCTGCTGCGGCTCGAGGGCGGGCGGCTGGCCGGGGGCGAGTCTTGATCCGGCGGTTCCTGTCAGGCCGGGGCGGACTCCTGCCGCGCGACGGCGGCGGCGAGCCGTGGCTGGCGGCGGTGATCGCGGTGCTGTGCTTCCTCGCCTGCCTGTCGGCCGTCGGCGCCCTGGCCGCGGACCGGGCGGCGCACGGCTGGGCCCGGGAGCTGCGCAGCGAGGCGACGGTGCAGGTGCGGCCGCGGGTCAACGAGACCGGGGCCGAGGCGGCGGCGCGCGCGGCCCAGACGCTGGCGGGGGTGACCGGGGTCGAGGAGGCCGAGGCCATGGACCGCAAGGCGGCCGAGGCCCTGCTGCGGCCATGGGTCGGCGACGCGGTGCTGCCCGACCTGCCCCTGCCGCATCTGGTCACGGTGCGGCTGGACCGCGACGCCCCGGCCAGCGCGGTGAGCCTGAGCCGGGCCCTGGCCGAGGCCGGGGTCGACGCCACCGTCGACGACCACAGCCTGTGGCGCGGCGAGGTCGAGCGGTCGGCGGCGCTGATCACCGCCCTTGCCGTCGCCGCCTTCCTGCTGACCGCGGGCGGAGCGGGGGCGGCGATCGTCTACGCCACCCGGGCCGGGATGGCGGCGCAGCGGACCGTGATCGAGACGCTGAGCCTGAACGGCGCCTCCGACGGGCGGATCGCCGGCCTGTACCAGACCCGCTACGGTCTGCTGGCGGCGGGGGCGGGCGCGGCGGGGACGGTCGCGGCCATGGCGCTGGTGGCGGGGCTGCGGTTTCTGGGCGGGGCCGAGGGGGTGACGCCGGCCCTGCCGGTGGCCTGGAGCGATCTGCTGATGCTCTCGCCATGTCCGCTGCTGGCGGCTACGGTGGCGCTTGTCGCGGCGCGGATCACCGCGCTGGCGCGGCTGGGCGGGGGACACTAGGTTAACGCCATGAAGTTTCTCACCTTCATCGCCATCATCGTCGTCATCTGGCTGGCCGGGCTGTTCGCCTTCGCCGAGCGGGTGCGCGGCTATGCGCCGGCGACCGAGCCCGCCCGGGCCGACGCCATCGTCGCCCTGACCGGGCCCTCGGCCGAGCGGGTCAACGCCGCCATCCGCCTGCTGGAGCAGGACAAGGGCCAGCGGGTGCTGATCTCCGGCGTCAACCGGGAGGTCCGTCGGCAGGAGCTGCGGGCCCTGACGCCGGGCTCGAGCCGGCTGTTCAACTGCTGCGTCGATCTGGGGTTCGAGGCCGAGGACACCATCGGCAACGCCCAGGAGATCGCCGCCTGGGCCGAGTCGCGGGGCTATGACAGCCTGATCGTGGTGACGTCGGACTATCATATGCCGCGCGCCCTGACCGAGATCCGGGCGGCGGCGCCCGGGCTGGCGTTGACGCCCCATGCCGTCGAGACGCCATCACTGGACGATACGGAATGGTGGCGGGCGGCGGTGACGGCCCGGCGGATGACGCTGGAATATATGAAATACCTCGCCGCCCTCGGCCGGGCGCTGGTCGGCCATGTCGGCGAGCGCCCGGCCGCCGGCGAGGCCGAAACGCCGACCGGAAAGGCCGCCTGACGTGACCACCCTGCGTTCGCTCGTCTTCGTGCTGTGGCTGTATCTGTCGATGGCGCTGTTCGCCGTCGGCCTGTCGCCGGCCCTGCTGATGCCCTACCGCCAGGCCATGTGGGTGATCCGCAACTGGTCGCGCTTCGTGCTGTTCGGCCTGCGATGGATCGCGGGGGTGAAGGTCGAGTTCCGCGGGCTGGAGCATATGCCGGCCGGCGCCGGCCTGATCGCCGGCAAGCACCAGGGCATGCTGGACGTCATCGCGCCGTTCGCGGTGCTGCCCGACAACTGCTTCATCATGAAGAAGGAGCTGCGGCCCCTGCCCTTCTTCGGCTGGTTCGCGTGGAAGACGGGGATGATCGCGGTCGACCGCTCGGCGCATTCGAAGGCGCTGAAGGAGATGGTGCGGCAGGCGCGGACGCGGTTCGCCCAGGGACGGCAGATCCTGATCTTCCCGGAGGGGACGCGGACGCCGGTCGGGGCGGCGCCGGACTACAAGCCGGGCATCGCGGCGCTGTACCGGGATCTGGACTGCCCGTGCACGCCGATGGCGACCAACTCGGGGGTGCACTGGCCGGCGCACGGGTTCCGGCGCTATCCGGGGACGGTGGTCTATGAGTTCCTGCCGGCGATCCCGGCGGGGCTGAAGCGGGCGGCGTTCATGGAGACGCTGGAGGCGCGGGTCGAGGGAGCGTCGAACGCGTTGCTGACGGCCGAGGTTCGACCGGCCCTCACCTAGCGGCAGCCGCTATCGCAGTTTGTCCCACGCCAGCGCGTGGACCTTGCCGTCGCCGAGCGCCGCAGCCATCGGCGGCTCCCCGAACAGCCCGGCGATGGCCGGATCCCTGACATCCAGTCCGCCGGTGAAGGCGCCGAAGGCGGGGAGGACGGCCCGCCGCCCGTCGGTGACGAAGGCGGGGCGGCGGACGCCGCGGCCGTGGGCGGCGACGCGGGCGGCGGGGTGGAGGTGGCCGGCGATCTCGCCGGGGCGGACGCCGGGCTGGGGCTCATGGATCAGGCGCAGGGCGCCGAGGGAGAGGGTCTCGACGACCTCGCCGGGAAGGGCGTCGACGCTGTCCGCGAGGGCGGCGATGTCGTGGTTGCCTTCCAGCCAGAACCAGTCGCGGCCCGCAGCCAGCCGGTCGAGACGGGCCCTGTCGTCGGGGACCATGCGGCCGACCGATTTCGCATCGTGGAAGCTGTCGCCGAGGAGGACGACCGCGGCGGGCTGGAGGGCGTCGATCTCGGCCTCGAGCCGGTCGAGGGTGGCGCGGCTGTCGTAGGGCGGCAGCATCTGGCCGCGGGCGGCGAAGGCCGAGCCCTTCTCCAGATGCAGGTCGGCGGCGATCAGGGTGCGGTGGTTCAGCACCCACAGGGCGCCGGAGCAGCGCAGCACACAGGGCTCGCCCTCGATCGAGACGCGCAGACCGCCGCTGGGGCAGCGGGCGGGCGACAGGAGGGTGCGCAGCGCGGCGTTCACTGGCCGGCTCCGGCAAGGGCGACGGGCGCGTCGGCCATGACCTCGGCGATCAGGTCGTGCTCGTCGAAGCCGTAGGCCGAGGCGTCGAGGATCATCTCGGCCGCCTGGCCGCCGCCGACGCGCTCGCGGCCGATCTGGACCAGGACAGGGACGCAGAAGGGCGAGGGACGATCGAGGCGCACGGGTTTGATGTGGCCCTGGATGCGCTCGAGCAGCTGGCCGAGGCGGGCGACGTCGAGCAGGCCGGCGGCGGCGTCGGCGCGGGCGGTCTTGAGCAGCAGATGATCGGGTTGATGGCGGCGCAGCACGTCGTAGATCAGGTCCGTCGAGAAGGTCACCTGCCTGCCGGTCTTCTCGTTCCCCGGCTGGCGCTTCTCGATCAGCCCGGAGATCAGGGCGCAATTGCGGAAGGTGCGCTTCATCATGAAGCTCTCCTCCAGCCAGCTCTCGAGGTCGTCGCCGAGCATGTCGGGCTCGAACAGGGCGTCGAGGTCGAGCTGGTCCATCGGCTTGATCGACCAGATGGCGAGCGAATAGTCGGTGACGACGAAGCCCAGCGGGCCGACGCCGAGCCGGTCGAGGCGGCGGGTCAGCAGCATGCACAGGGTGCCGTGGGCGAGGCCGCCGGCGAAGGGATAGGCGACGAGGAAATGGCGGCTGCCGCGCGGAAAGGTTTCGACCAGCAGCGTATCGGCGTCGGGGATGGCGGACTTCGCCTCCTGCAGCTCCAGCCACTCCTGCACGTCGGGCGGCAGGACGCGCCAGTGGTCGCGGTCCTGGATCATGGCCCGGACGCGGTCGGCCAGGGAGGTCGACATGGGGAACTTTGATCCGCCCCAGGAGGGGATTTTGGGGTCCTTGTCCTGGGCGTGGGTGACGAGGGCGTCCATGCCGGCGATGCCCTGGAAGGCCCAGACCTGGCCGGCGAAGACGAAGGTGTCGCCGGGCGACATCTGCTCGAAATAGTTCTCCTCGGCCTCGCCGACCTTGCGGCCGCCGATCAGCTGTTTCGCCGCCCCGCCCCGCCGCGAGGCGATGCGGACGTTGAGGGTCGCGGCGGCGACGATGGTCCCGACGTTCATGCGGTGGCGCTGGGCCGTCCGGGCGTCGCGCGCCTTCCACTTTCCGTCGCGGGTGCGAACGATGCGGGCGAACCGTTCGTAGGTGCGCAGGGCGTAGCCGCCGGTGGCGACCAGATCGACGACCTCCTCGAACTGTTCGTATGTCAGTCCGCGATAGGGGCCGCATCCGGTGATCTCCGTATACAGATCCTCCATGGCGAACGGCTCGGCGCAGGCGCAGCCCATGACGTGCTGGGCGAGGGTGTCCAATGTGCCCGTATGCACCGGCTCCCAGTCGAAGGCGTTCTCGGCCACCGCCTCCCGCGCGGCCTGGCACTCCAGCATCTCGAAGCGGCTGGCGGGGACCATCAGGGCGCGCGACGGCTCGTCGAGACGGTGGTTGGCGCGGCCGATGCGCTGGACCAGCCGGCTGGCGCCCTTGGGCGCGGCCAGCTGGATGACGAGATCGACGTCGCCCCAGTCGATGCCGAGGTCGAGGGTCGAGGTGCAGACCACGGCGCGCAGGTCGCCGCGCGCCATGGCCGCCTCGACCTTGCGCCGCTGTTCGGCGGCGAGGGAGCCGTGGTGCAGGGCGATCGGCAGGCTGTCGTCGTTGATGGCCCACAGCGACTGGAAGACGAACTCGGCCTGCCAGCGGGTGTTGACGAAGATCAGCGTCATGCCGGAGCGGCGGATGGCGTCGTAGACCTCGGGGATGGCGTGCTGGCCGGTGTGGCCGGCCCAGGGGACGTGGCCTTCGGAGATCAGGACGTCGACGACGGGCGGGGCGCCGGGGTCGCCGCGGACGATCCGAACGCTTCCTTCTCCCCTCGGGGGAGAAGGTGGGCGGCGAAGCCGCTCGGATGAGGGGGCTGTGACGGCGGGCAGATCGTCGAGCGATGAGTGTGGGGCTGGCTTCCCCCTCATCCGGCCCTCCGGGCCACCTTCTCCCCCGAGGGGAGAAGGCGCCAACCACGAGGCGATCATCTCCGGATCATCCACTGTCGCCGACAGGGCCACCCGACGCATCGTCGGCGCGTATTTCTGCAGGCGGCCGAGACCGAGGTTCAGCAGGTCGCCGCGCTTGCCGCTCCAGATGGCGTGGACCTCGTCGAGCACGACGCATCTCAGGTCGGCGAAATAGCTGGGCGCGCCGTCCCAGGCGCAGAACAGGGCCAGCTGTTCGGGGGTGGTGAGCAGAATGTCGGGCGGGAAGTCGCGCTGGCGCTGGCGTTTGGACTGTTTGGTGTCGCCGGTGCGGCTCTCGACGTGGATGTTCAGCCCGATCTCGCGGATCGGCGTCATCAGATTGCGCTCGACGTCTGTGGTCAGGGCCTTGAGCGGCGAGAGGTAGAGGGTGTGAACGCCGGAGCCGGGGCCGGTCTCGGGTTTCGGGCCGCGTTCGGCCAGTTCGATCAGCGAGGGCAGGAAACCGGCCAGGGTCTTGCCGCCGCCGGTCGGGGCGACCAGCAGGGCGTGCGAACCCGCTTCGGCCGCCGCGATCATCTCCAGCTGGTGACGTCGAGGCGCCCAGCCGCGCGAGGCGAACCAGTCGGCGAACAGGGCCGGAAGTTCGGGGCGCGGAAGCGTTGCGGGAGCGGGCGGCGGCGTCACCCCCGGCCTATAGCATGTTCCCGTTCCGTTTCACGCCCTTCCGCGCTATCTGGAGGGGGTGTCCACCGACTCCCTCACCTCCGCGGCCCATCTGACCGGCGCCGAGCCATGGCTGGCCCTGCCGGCGGCGCTGGCCGTGCCGCCGGGGGCGGGGGCGATCTGCGATGACGAGGGCGCGCGCAGGATCGGGCGGGGGGCGGCCGAGGGAGCGTTCACCACCGGGCCGGTGCTGGTGGCGCACGCCAGCCTGACGGCGCGGCGGCTGGGCATCGCGGCGCCGGGACGGTCGACCGATCTGCTGGATGTGCTGGAGCTGTTCGCCTTCGTGCGGCCGGCGCGGTTCTGCGCCCCGTCGCCCAGCGGCCTGGCCCTGGCGATGGGCCAGGCCGAGCCCAAGGGGTCGGAGGCCCAGGCGGAGGCGCTGCGGAAGGCCGCCGACGGCTTGCTGAAGGAACTGGCCGATCCGGCCTATCCGGATCGCGAGGCCGCCTTCACCCTGGCCGAGACGCTCGGCCGCGCCGGCTGGGGCTGGGCGTGGCGGGTGCTGGGCGCGCTGCAGCATCAGCCGGTGCGCGAGCGCAATCTGCGTGGCAGCGGGCTGGACGCCTGGTCGCGACTGGCGGAGTGGGAGGACGAGGCCCCGCGCGGCGAGGCCGGGTCGGCGCCGGTCGATTCCGAGAGCGCCCGCATCCGGCTGGAGAAGCTGCTGCAGGCCTCGGGCCTCGACGAGACGCGGCCGACGCAGTCCGACTATGCGGCCGAGGCGGCCTTCGCCTTTTCGCCGCGCAATGAGGAGGGCCGACCGCGGGTGCTGCTGGCCGAGGCGGGGACCGGGACGGGCAAGACGCTGGGCTATCTGGCGCCGGCCAGCCTGTGGGCCGAGCGCAATCAGGGGGCGGCGTGGGTGTCGACCTACACCCGCGCCCTGCAACGCCAGATCGACCGCGAGAGCGCCGCCCTGTGGCCCGACCCGGTCGAGCGCCGGAAGAAGACCGTCGTCCGCAAGGGCCGCGAAAACTACCTGTGCTTGCTGAACCTGCAGGACATGGTCCAGGCGGCGCAGCTGGGGAACGGCGACCTGATCGGCATGGCCCTGGCCAGCCGCTGGGCCCTGCACACGCGCGACGGCGACATGACCGGCGGCGACTATCCGGGCTGGCTGCCGGGACTGTTCGCGGTGGCGCCGAGCCATCAGGCCGGGGCCGCCAATCTGGTCGACCGGCGCGGCGAATGCGTCCACGCCGCCTGCCCCCACTACCGCACCTGTTTCGTCGAGAAGACCATCCGCGCCAGCCGCCGGGCCGATCTGGTGGTGGCCAACCATGCGCTGGTCATGACCCAGGCCGCGTTCGACGGCGCGCGGTCGGCGCGCGGGCTGAAGCAGGACGGCGAGACGGCGGCGCTGAAGCGAATCGTCTTCGACGAGGGACACCATCTGTTCGACGCGGCCGACAGCGCGTTTTCGGCCTGCCTGTCGGGGCAGGAGGCGGCGGAGCTGCGGCGCTGGATCCGGGGGCCGGAGGGGCGCGGACGGCGCGGGCGCGGGCTGGAGCAACGACTGGGCGACCTGTGCGCCGACAACGAGGCGGCGACGAAGGCGCTGCAGGACGCGGTACGGGCGGCGGCGCAGCTGCCCGGCGAAGGGGTGTCGGGCCGGATCGCCCCGGCATCCGGCGAGGTCAATCCGGTCGGGCCGATCGAGCGGTTTCTGCTGGCCGGGCTGGAGCAGTTGCGGGCTCGAACCAGCGAGAACGCCTCGGGGTCGGGCGTCGAGTTCGGCATGGAATGCGCCCTGCGGCCGGTGACCGATACGGTGCTGGAGACGGCGCGGGAGGCGGCGCAGGCGCTGGCGGCCGTGGAGGCGCCGCTGCTGGCGCTGGCGCGGCATCTGGAGGACATCCTCGACGACGAGGCGGCCGAGCTGGACGGGTCGCAGCGCTCGCGGATCGAGGGGGCGTTGCGCGGTCTGGACCGGCGGGCGCGGATGACCCTGCCCGGCTGGCGCTCGATGCTGGCGGCGCTGGACGCAGCCTCGGACGAGCCGGACCCGGACTTCGTCGACTGGCTGTCGGCCGAGGCGGCGTTCGGCCGGATCATGGACGTGGCCCTGCGGCGCCACTGGATCGATCCGACCGTGCCGCTGGAGGCGGCGGTGATCATGCCGGCGCACGGGGTGCTGGTCACCTCGGCGACGCTGTCCGATCCGAACTCGGACGATCCGTTCGACATGGCGCGGTTGCGGACCGGCTCGGCGCGGCTGATCGAGCCGGCGCGGACGCTGAAGGTCGAGAGCCCGTTCGACTATGCGGCCAACGCCCGGGTCATCGTCGTCAACGATCTGGTCAAGGACGATCCGCGCCAGACGGCGGCGGCGATGCGCGAGCTGTTCCTCGCCGCGGGCGGCGGCGGGCTTGGGCTGTTCACCGCCATCCGGCGCCTGAAGGCGGTCTATGAGCGGCTGGGGCCCGATCTGGCGAAGGCCGGCATCCCGCTGTACGCCCAGCACGTCGATCCGCTGGAAGTGGGCGCGCTGGTCGATGTGTTCCGGGCCGAGCAGGACAGCTGCCTGCTGGGGACGGACGCGGTGCGCGACGGGGTCGATGTGCCCGGTCGGTCGCTGCGCATCCTCGCCTTCGACCGGGCGCCGTGGCCGCGGCCCGACCTGCTGCACAAGGCGCGGCGGGCGCGGTTCGGCGGCGAGGGCGCCGGCGGACGCAATTTCGACGACGTCCTCGCCCGGGCGAAGATGGCCCAGGCCTTCGGGCGGCTGATCCGCCGGGCCGACGACAAGGGGGTGTTCGTCATGCTGGACGCCGCCACCCCGACGCGGCTGTTCGCCAGCCTGCCGCCGGGCGCCGAGGTTCAAAGAATGGGTCTGGCCGACGCCGTCGACCAGGTCGGCGCCTTTCTCGGCTAGGGATCAGGCCTCGAAGATGATCTCGATGCTGTCGGCGCTCTTGCGAGCCTCGCCGTGGTAGACCGCCTCGACATTGTTGCCGTCGGGGTCGAGCAGGAAGGCCCCGTAATAGCCGGGGTGGTAGGGGCGCTCGCCCGGCGCGCCGTTGTCGACGCCGCCAGCCTGAAGCCCTGCCCGGTGCCAGGCCTCGACCATGGCGCGGTCGCGGGCCTGAAAGGCGAGGTGATGGCGGCCAGTGAGCTTGCCGGCCGCGGCCGCGCTGTCGGCCGTGGAGACGAACAGCTCGTCGACCCAGAAATAGTCGTCGCCTTCGCCGCTGAGAGGCAATTCCAGAACGTCGAACAGGGCCTTGTAAAATTCGCGGCTGGCCTCGAGGTCCCGGACCACCAGCTGAATGTGATCGATCAGGCGGCCGCGGTGCAGGCGTTGGGTTTCCATGCGCATCTCCTTTCGGCGGGAATCGAACGGACCGGCGGCGAAGGCGTTCCGACGCGACGAACACGCCGTCCGCTTGACGCGGCGGGGGTTCGGGGCTTCACAGCCCCAGCCGGATTTTGGAGCCTCGATGACCCCTGCCCGCCATTCCCGCCGCGGCCTGATCCTGCCGTTCGCCCTCGTCGGGGTGTTGCTGGCCGTCTGGACCGGCTGGTGGTTCTACCTCGCCGATCAGATCGAGACGCGGCTGGCGGTGCAGGAGCAGGCGTTGCGCGACGACGGCTGGGGCATCGCGCATCAGCCGGCGGCGGTGACCGGCTGGCCGTTCCGGACGCGGGTGGCCTTTGCAGAGGCGCGGATCACGGCGCCGTCCGGTCACGGAATCTCGGCGTCCGAGCTGGTGGCCGAGGCCAACGCCTGGAACCCCGGCCACTGGGTTCTGATCGCCCCCGACGGCCTGACCCTCGCCCGTCCGGGCAAGGGCGAGATCGAGATCGGCGGCGACGGGGCGCGAATGAGCGTCAGCCATCTGCGCGACCGCTTCCCCGACCTGCGGGCCGAACTGATCCGGCCGACCTTCACGCCGCTGGCCGACGCCGAGCCCTTCCCGATCGCCTCGGCCGAGCATGTGCAGTTCGAGATGCGGCCGCATCTGACCGACGGGGCGGCGACGACCGACGAGGTGGATATGCTGTTCCGCCTGGTCGACGCGCGCGGCCGGCCGAACGGACCGGTCGAAGGGGCGACGCGGCAGGGCGCCCTGAGCCTGGAGTTCGAGGCCACCATAGAACAGGCCAGCCGGCTGCGCGGGGCCGACAGCGCCGGGGTGTTCGCCAACTGGACCGCCGCCGACGGGCGCTTCACCGCCGTCAAGGGCCGGCTGCAGGCCGGCGACAGCCGCGCCCTGATCGCCAGCGAGGCGCTGTCGGCGCGCGAGGACGGCCGGCTGGAGGGGCAACTGGCGCTGACCGCCGAACGGCCCGCGGCGGCCATGGCCGGACTGGCCGCATCGCGCTCCGGGGCCGTCAATCGCATGGCGGCGGCGGGGGCCGCGGCGGCCTCCGGCGCGCAGGGCGACCGGCCGGTGGATCTGGTGCTGCGCTTCAGCGAGGGCCGCACCTGGCTGGGGCCGTTCGCCCTCGCCCCCGCGCCGAAGCTGTTCTGATGCTGGTCGAACCGCCCGAGGATCCGGTCCGGCTGGCGCAGGATCGCGCGCTCGCCGAGGCGGTGCGGGCGCGCGTGGCCGGCGGCCCCCGCCAGGGTCCCGACGCCGACGCCATCGCCCTGAGAGCGCTGCTCAAGGGCCTGTCGCCGTCCGAGGCGGCGGCCGTCCGCGCGGTGCTGGGCCGCATCGACGCCGGCCATGGCGCGCCGCTGGTCGTCTGGGGCCCGGCCAGCCAGGTGCTGGCCGCCGATCGTTACGGCCTGGCGGTGCGGATGGCGGCCAGGCCCGAGGCGGCGCTCAAGGCGGCGCGCGAAGGCGGGCGGGCGCTGATGGATCTCACAGCCGCCTCGGCCTGGTGGGGCCGGCTGCTGGCCGAGCCCGATTTGCGCGTCGTGGGCGCCCTGCCCGATCATGGCGCCGGCCAGCCGCGCGCCCTGATGGTCCAGCGCGCCGCGCCGGGGCCGACGGGGGACGACCGCACCTTCTGGATCAGCGACAGCGCCCTGCCGGGGGCGCGGATCGTCGGCGCCCTGGCGGCCTCGGGACTCGCCGCGAGTCCGCTGATCGAGGCGGGCGGCTTGAAGCTGTTCGCCCTGGCGGGCTATGTGCAGGCCCAGGACGGGCGGCTGGACGACGCCCCCGGCTCCCTGAAAGGCGTCATCGGCGCCGCCCCTGTATTCTGACTTCGAGGACCTGCCCATGACCGACGCCACCGCGCCCGCGCCCAAGCCCGGCATCCTCGACATCGCCCCCTATGTCGGCGGCAAGTCGCGCATCGACGGCGTGGCCGAGCCGATGAAGCTGTCGTCCAACGAGAACATGCTGGGCGCCGGCCAGAAGGCGCGCGAGGCCTATGAGGCGGCGGTGCGCCACATCCACATCTATCCCGACGGGCGGGCGACGAAGCTGCGCGACGCGGTCGCCGAACAGCATGGTCTGGAGCCGGAGCGGCTGATCTTCGGCAACGGTTCGGACGAGGTCTTCGCCCTGCTGAACCAGACCTATCTGACGCCGGGCGACAACATCGTCACCGGCCAGTACGGCTTCCTCGCCTATCGCATCAGCGCCCTGGCCAACCAGGCCGCGGTCAAGCTGGCCCCGGAGCCCGGGTTCAAGGCGACGCCCGAGGCCCTGCTGGCCCAGGTCGATGAGCGGACCCGCATCGTCTATGTCTCCAGCCCGTCGAACCCGACCGGAAGCTACAACACGGCCGAGGAGATCCGCCGGCTGCACGAGGGGCTGCGGCCCGAGGTTCTGCTGGTCGTCGACGAGGCCTATGCCGAATACGTCACCGAGGCCGACTGGGAGACCAGCTTCGGCCTGGCCCGCGACAGCGACAACATCGTGGTGACGCGGACCTTCTCGAAGATCCACGGCCTCGGCGGCCTGCGCATCGGTTTCGGCTATGCGCCGGCGAAGGTGGCCGAAGCGATCGACCGCATCCGCCTGCCGTTCAACGTCTCGGTTCCGGGCATCGAGGCGGCCGTCGCCGCCCTCGGCGACGAAGCCCATCAGCAGGCGTCGCGCGAGCTGATCCAGACCTGGCGACCGCGCCTGACCCAGGCCATCCGCGGCTTCGGCTTCGAGGTCCTGCCCAGCGCGGGGAATTTCGTGCTGGTCCGGTTCGCCGACGAGAAGCGCGGGGCCGGGGCGGCCAACGACTATCTGAACTCGAAGGGGATCATCGTGCGTCAGGTCGGCGGCTACGGCCTGCCGGACTGCCTGCGCATCACCATCGGCACGGAAGACCAGAACCGCGCGGTGCTGGACGCCCTGAGCGAGTTCGCGGCGACCTGAGCGGGGCGAGGTTTCCCTTTCGCCGGCGGCGGGTCAGCCGTTCCAGCCGCACCGCTCACGGGCGCAATCCAGGTAGCACTGGGTCCACGCAGGGCCGCCGCCCGGGTTGGTCGCGTAGCAGCGGTACTGGCATTCCATGTAACAGAAGTCGTGCCGCTGGCTCGGTCCGGTTGGCGCCTGGGCGGCGGTGGCGGTCGCCATGGCGGCGGCGAGAACGGTGACGCTGAACAATTTGCGCATTGCGGTACCCTCCATGTCTGACCGGTAACCCCGGCTCGCGTAACCGGGTTCCACGGCAGAAGGGTTAACTCAGCCGCGGCGGAAGATGCGGCTGGCGGCCCAGCCGGTGAAGGCCGCCAGGAGGACGCACAGCACGCCGTAGCTCCACGGACGGTTCTGGGCGAACTCATAGATGTCGCGCTCGAATCCGACCTTCTCCACCGTCAGGGTGAGGTTGGAGACCGAGACCGGCGCGCCGTCCTGGAACAGCCAGACCTCGGCGAAATACTGGCCGGTGGGGGCCACGGCCGGAAGCTCGATCTCGGCGCGGAACAGGCCCTGATCGACGAACTGCACGCCGTCGGCCGCCGTGTCGTAGAGCGCCGCCGCCTCGCGCAGACGGATGACGGCCCGACGCCAGTCCAGATAGTCCTCGCCGAGACGGCTGACGACCACGTCGCGCACGCCATAGCGGGTTACGGTGCGGCTCTCCTCCGGCGCATTGATCCTGAGGTGGTCGAGCCCGACCCCGAGGCGGCGAAGTTGGCCGAAGTCGGCGATGTCGCCCAGCGGCCGCGTCGAGGCCGTCATGTAGAATCCGGGGGCGCCCTCGAACAGCACGGGGCGGCTGTTCAGCCAGATGCCCATGTTGCGGGTCTTCTTGACCAGGCGGACGGGGCTGTCGGGGCCGCGCACCACGACCACCACGTCGGTCGGCGTGTCGGTGGGATTGAAGACCGCGCCGTACAGAACGATCGAGGCCCCGCTGAAGCTGGAATCGACCCGGACCCGGGCGTCGGTCATGGCGGCGGCGACGCGCGCCTGCGCGGTGGTGGCGGTCGAGCGCTCAGGCGCGGGGGCCTCGATCGCGGGCGGCGGCGGCGGCAGGGCGGCGATCATTCGGCCACCCCCGGAGCGAAGGCGAACAGGTCCGACGGCCGCACGAACAACTCCAGCCCCATCTGGATGCCGACGAGCAGGACGATCAGGCCGAGCACCGCGCGCAGCTCCTCGGCCCGGAAGCGGCCGGACAGGCGCGCGCCGTACTGGGCCCCGACGACGCCGCCGAGCAGCAGGATGGTCGACAGGACGATGTCGACGGTCTGGTTGCGGCCGGCCTGCAGAATGGTGGTCATGGCCGTGGTGACGATGATCTGGAACAGGCTGGTGCCGACGACCACGCTGGCCTTCATGCGCAGCACATAGAGCATGGCGGGAACCAGAATGAAGCCGCCGCCCACGCCCATGATCGCCGACAGCACGCCCGCGAAGGTTCCGAGGGCGAAGGGCGGAATGGCGCTGATATAGAGGCCGGAGCGCGGGAAGCGCATGCGCAACGGCAGTCCATAGAGCCACAGCGGACGCCGCCGCTCCTTGTGCGGGGTGACCTCGCCCCGCACCCGACGCAGGATCTGGCCGAGGCTCTCATAGAGCATCAGGGTGCCGATGGCGCCGAGGAACAGCAGGTAGGACAGGGCGACGGCGAGGTCCGCCTGTCCCAGCAGGCGCAGGTAGCGGAACAGTTCGACGCCCAGCAGCGCGCCGAGGACCCCACCCCCGGCCATGACCCCGCCGATGCGATAGTCGACCGCCTTCTGGCTGGTGTAGCTGATCACGCCGGAGGTCGAGGAGGCGACGACGTGGCTGGCCTGGCTGGCCACGGCGACCGCTGGCGGAATGCCCATGAAGATCAGGATCGGGGCCATCAGGAAGCCGCCGCCGATGCCGAACAGCCCGGACACGAAACCGACCGTCGCTCCCAGCAGGACCAGGAACGGCCAGTTCACCGAAACCTCGGCGATCGGCAGATAGATATCCAAAGGACGCGCCTTCGGCTGGAACTGAGGCTAGGCGCCGGGAAGGCGACGGTGGAAGTGTCCTAGACGCAAGCCGCGGCCACCGCCACCGCCTGCGCCAGAAAGATCAGGCGAGCGGTTCGACCTGGAAGGCGTCCGCCGCCGCCCGGGCCTGACCGCGCTCAGCCGCGGGCAACCCGCCGCGAAGCCGCTCGACCGAGGCCTGGGCGTCGCCGTCGCCGGCCCGCGCCGCGATCAGATACCATTTGTAGGCCTCGACGAGGTCCGGCTGGATGCCCTCGTCGCCGGTCTCATAGAGTTTGGCGACGTTGAACTGGCTGTCGACCAGACCGTTCTCGGCCGCCTTGCGAAGCCAGTTGAGCGCCTCGGGGCGGTCCTGCGCCCCGCCGACGCCCTCGAACAGGTACATGCCGTAGTTGTGCATGGCGCGGGCGTCGCCGCCGTCGGCCGCGCGACGAACCCAGAGGCGGGCCTCGGCCGGGCTGGCGGTCAGGCCCGCCGTGCCGTTCTCGTAGAGGCTGGCGAGGTGCAGCTGCGCCGGCGCATAGCCGAGGGCCGCGGCCTGTTTGAGCGTCGCGGCGCCGGCGGCGTCCTCCGCGTCCAGCTGTTCGATGGCCTGGCGATAGAGGTTGGCGCCCCGCGCCTGGTCTTCGGGCGTGGTCTCGCCCGGGACCACCGCCAGGGCGGCGATCGGCTGCGCCTGATTGTCCGTCGGACCGCCGAGACCCGGCAGGGTCAGGCCGGCGCCGGTCAGTTCGCCGAAGGCCATGGCGCCGCCGGCGGTCAGCAGGACCGCCACGGCGGACGCGCCCAGCGCCTTGCGGACCGTGTCGCCGCCCTTGGCCTGTTTATCGAGCCGTTCCTGCAGCAGGGATTTGCCGCCGCGCTTGAGGCCGAAACCCGCGCGGGGCGGCGCCTCTTCCGGCGTGGCCATGGCCGCCCGGGCGGCGTCGATCGCCTGACGGGTGGTCGAGGCGCGCCCTTGCGCCGCCGCGGCCCGCAGGGCGCGCGGATCGACGAAATCGGTCTCGGCGGCGAAGTCTTCCTGACCCGGATCGAAGGTCGGGGCGGTCGCCGCCAGGGCGTCGGAGACGTCGGCGCCGCCGAAGCCCTGACCGAAGGGGGCCGGCGCTGTGACGGGCGCCGCGGGGGTCGGGGCCTGCACCTGAACCGGGGCCGCAGAAGCGGCCTCGGCGGTCTGCGAGACGTCCGGGACGCGACTGCCGAAAGGCGCGGCGGGCGCGGGCTCGGCGACAGGGCCGCGCATCACCGCGTCGAAGACGGTGGCCGCGGTCAGGGGTTCGTCGCGGGGAGGCGGGACGGCCTCCGCTTCCGGTTCGGGCGGGGCGAGATCGGCGGACCAGGCCTGTTGTTCGGCGAAGTCCGGGTCGTCGAAGCCCGCGTCGGGGAAGGCGGCGTCCGGGAAGGCCGCGGCGCGCCAGTCCGGTTGGGCCGTTTCCGGGGCCGGGACCGACTCGCCACGGCGGCCGATGTTCTGGCGCGCCTCTGCGATCAGGGCGGCGGTGCGCTCCTCCGACAGCCGCATGCGCTCGGCGAGTTCGCCCGAAGCGCGGTCGTAGTGCTGCTCGATACGGCTGGAGCTGTCGACGAGGCGGCGGCCGATGTCGTCCAGCGCCTGCTGCGAGCGGCGCTCGGACTGGGCGATCCGTTCGCTGAGCCGGTCGGAGATGCGGGTGATCTCGCCGCCCAGCTTCTCCAGCGCCATGGCGTGCCGGTCGTCGGCGACGACCAGTCGCTGTTCCAGCCCCTGGGCGAACCGGCCCATGTCGGCCTCGACCTTGCGGCTCAGGGCCTCGCCCAGCTTTTCGAGCTGCGCCGGGCCGGCGTCCTCGATCTGGCCGACGCGGCCGTTGAGGTTCTGGGCAATGCGCAGGACCTCCTGCCCCATCGCCTCGACGGCGCGGGCGGAGCGTTCCTCGGACGCCTTGACCTGATCGCCGATGGCCAGCACGGCGCGTTCGATCCGGTCCATCCGGCCTTCGTTTTCGGCCGTGTCCATCCGGCGCATCATCTCGGCGCGATTGGCCTCGACCTGGCGGCTGAGCGTCTCGGCCAGTTTTTCGAAGCGGGCCGCCTCGCGGACGCTCTCGGGCTCGACGCGGGATTCGGCGGCGCGGAGCCGCTGGTCGAGGTCGGCGAAGGAGCGTTCGAGACCGCGCAAGGCGTCGGTGGTGCGGCCCTGGGCCTGATCCAGCCGCTGGCCGACCTGGGCCAGCAGATCCGCGCCGACGCCGGGGCCGGCGATCTTTTCGACCGCGTCCATGCGCTGGCGCAGTTCGTTGACGCCGCCGCGCTGGCGCTCCTCGATATCGTACAGCCGGCCGGCGAGGGCGCCCATCGTGGCCTCGACCTTGCCGAAGGTCTCGGCCGTCTTCGGGCCGACCTCCTGCTCGAATTTGCGCAGCCGGCGATGGCCCTCGCGCAGCTCCTCGGAAATGTCGTCGAGACGGCGGCCGTGCGAGCGGCCCGACTCGTCCTGGCCGTCGAGACGGCGCACGAGACCGGAGACGGCCTGGTCGACGCCCTGGATGGCCACGGTCGAGCGGCGCTCGGCGGCCTCGAGCCGTCCGGCGATGGCGTCGATCGAGGCGCTCAGCCGCTGCCATGGCTCCTCGCCGGCGCCATAGGCGTCGTCGACGCGGCGGCTGCGCGAGCGGCGCTCATAGCTGTCGACGGCGTGCGGGCGGCGCGACAGGGGAACGACGCCCTCGTCGTCGTCGCCGTCCTCCATGATCATGGTGTTGAGCCACTCGCCCAGCGTCATGCCGGAGCGGCGGGCGAGGTCCTTGGCGATCTCGCGCGCGCGGGGCTCGATCCCCTTTACGCTCCAAGGCGCGGCTGCGCTCACTGATTCGACTCCCGACCTTTGACTCGACGCTACTCATCCAGATCAGGGGTGTAAACGCGTGGTTAACCCCAAGATGTAGGGCTTAACCATCTTTCTGTGGAAAGGCCTCACAACAAGGCGAGTCTCGCGCCGCATCCGTTAACGGCTCATGAAGATTAACGGGTCGGAAAGGACTCCGGCGCTTGCCCCCACCGTCCGGGCGGCCCACTTGGCGCTCATGAGTCCGACCCTGACCCTCGCCCTGCTCGCCGCCGTCGTCGCCCTGATGGTTTTCGCCGGCTGGCGCGGATCGCGGCCGTCTCAGCCCCATCTGGGGGTGCGGATGATCCCGTGGCGCTTCGTGATGATTCTCGCCGTACCCCTGGCCCTGCTGCTGGTCGTCCACCTGGCGGCGCTGGCGGGCGTCTTGCCGCCGCCGCGGTAGGGGAACCGGGCGGGCCGCGGGCCATTCCTGATCCACCCCCCGATATCAGGAGACGCCGACATGGCCGACAAGAACCTCACCGTCCGCGAAGCCGAGGAAGAGTTCTGGAACCACCTCGAGAAGTCCAACACCGGCATGCTGGGTCTGGACCAGCCCGGCTATCACGCCCAGCCGATGACGGCGTATCGCGACAAGGAGACCAGCACGATCTGGTTTTTCACCCGCGAGGACACCGATCTGGCGAGGGACGTGGCGGTGGGCGGGGGACAGAGCGCCATGTTCCACTACGGCTCGAAGGACCAGAATGTCTGGGCCTGCATTCACGGCCAGCTGTCGGTGCAGGGCCACGACCGCGAGCTGATCGACCGCTACTGGAACCCGGTGCTGGCCGCCTGGTATCCGGAGGGCAAGGACGATCCGAAGCTGACCATCCTGCGTTTCGCCGCCGGCGACGGGCGGGTCTGGGTCAACGAAGGCGGCTTCTTCAAATTCGCCTATGAGATCGCCAAGGCCAATGTGACGAAGACCATGCCGGACGCCGGAGACGTGGTCGACGTCAACCTGCGCTAGCCGGCGAAGCACCAGGCCAGCACGGCCTTCTGGGCGTGGATGCGGTTTTCGGCCTCATCCCAGACGAGGGAGCGGGGGCCGTCGATGACGGCGTCCGTGACCTCCTCGCCCCGGTGGGCCGGCAGGCAGTGCAGGAAGACGGCGTCGGCGGCGGCCCCCTGCATCAGGGCGTCGTCGACGCCATAGCCCTCGAAGGCTTCCAGCCGCTCTTCATAGTCGCCGTCGCCCATCGACACCCAGGTGTCGGTGACGACGACGTCGGCGCCGGCCGCCGCCTCGCGCGGGTCGCCGGTCAGGGTGACCGCATTGCCGCCCCTGGCGAGGTCGTGCAGGTCGGGGTGGAAGTCGGCCGGACAGGCGACATTGAGGTGGAAACCCAGCTTCGGCGCGGCGTGCATGAAGCTGTGGCAGACGTTGTTGCCGTCGCCGACCCAGGCGACGGTCTTGCCGGCGATCGGGCCGCGGGCCTCCTCGATGGTCATGATGTCGGCGAGGATCTGGCACGGATGCGAGCGGTCGGTCAGGCCGTTGATCACCGGCACGGTCGAGACGCGGGCGAAGCGTTCGACGTCCTCGTGATCGTTGGCGCGGATCATCACCGCGTCGACCATGCGCGACAGGACCCGGGCGGTGTCCTCGACCGGTTCGCCGCGTCCCAGCTGCATGTCGCCGGCGTTGGCGATGATCGAGGCCCCGCCCAGCTGGCGGATGGCGGCGTCGAAGCTGAAACGGGTGCGGGTCGAATTCTTCTCGAAGATCATGGCCAGGACGCGGTCCTTCGCCGGCGCGTCGGCATCTGCGCGGCCCTTCGGCCAGCCCTTGCGGGCGGCCTTGCGGGCGTGGGCGTCGTCGAGGATGGCGCGCAGGTCTTCGGCGGACAGGCGGTGGATGTCGAGGAAGTGGCGGACCATGATCAGGCCGCCAGCTTGCCGCGGGCGAACTCGCAGGTGCGTTCCAGCCGTTCGACCGTCTCGCGCGCCTCCTCGAGGGTCAGGTTGAGCGGGGGCAGGATGCGCACCAGATTGTCGCCGCCGCCGGCGACCAGCAGCCGCGCCTCGTCGCGGGCCCAGCCCATGAATTCGCGGTTGTTGGGGATCAGCTTCATCCCCATCAGCAGGCCCTTGCCGCGCACCTCGACGACGACGTCGGGATAGCGCTGGGCGAGGCCGTGCAGCTGCTGCTTCAGATAGCCGGCGATCTCGTTGACGTGGGCGAGGGTCTCCGGCTTCGAGATTTCGGCGAAGGCGGCGCCGCCGACGGCCATGGCCAGCGGGTTGCCCCCGAAGGTCGAGCCGTGCACGCCGACGGTCATGCCCGAGGCGGCCTTCGCCGTGGCGAGGCAGGCGCCGATGGGGAAGCCGCCGCCGAGGGCCTTGGCGACAGCCATGATGTCCGGGGTCATGCCGGCCCATTCGTGGGCCCACAGCTTGCCGGTCCGGCCCATGCCGCACTGGACCTCGTCGAAGATGATCAGGACGCCGGTCTCGTCGGCCAGCTGGCGCATCCAGCGCAGGTCCTCGTCCGGAGTCACGCGGCAGCCGCCCTCGCCCTGCACCGGCTCGAGGATGACGGCGCAGGTGGTCGGGTTGCGGAAGGCGGCCTCGAGCGCCTCGCGGTCGCCCCAGACCAGCTGGTGGAAGCCCTCCATCGGCGGGCCGAAGCCGTTGGTGTAGCTGTGGTTGGCGGCGGCGTTGATGGCGCCATAGGTGCGGCCGTGGAACGAGCCGTCGAAGCCGTAGATGTCGATCCGCTCGGGCTGGCCGTTGGCCGAGTGGTATTTGCGCGCCGTCTTCAGCGCGCACTCGACAGCCTCCGTGCCGGAGTTGGTGAAGAAGACGACGTCGGCGAACGACTGTTCGCACAGGGCGTCGGCGAGGGCTTCCTGGCCGGGGATCCTGAAGATGTTGGAGACGTGCCAGAGCCTTTCGGCCTGGTCCTTGACGGCCTGGACGAGGACCGGATGGGCGTGGCCGAGGGCGTTGGTCGAAATGCCCATGACGCAGTCGAGGTACTCCGTGCCGTCCTTCGCCCACAGACGCGCGCCCTGACCGCGTTCGACCTCGAGCGGCGCGCGGTTGTAGACACCCATCAGATGTTCATTGGACACGGATCGGACCTCCAAAAGCGAGACGGTCCCGGCGCGGAAGGCGTCGGGACCGCTGGAAAAAGGGTCTGGCCTTGTCGGACGGAGACCGGGGTTAGTCAACACCGGGGGAATGGGGGCGTGGGGTATGGGGATCCGTTCTCCCTCCCCGTCCCGGGGAGGGAGAAACGGGCATGGGTCCGCGGCCTCTGCCGGCGGGCCGGAAAAGGGTGGGGAGGTCGGCGGAGCGCGGGCGGTCGGCCCGGAACCGTTGGCTCCCTGCTTTCGCGTTACGGGAGCCTGTGTGAATTTTCGGCTGAACGTCCGCGCTCCGCCGTGATCGCGTCTTCCGTGCGCTTCGGGGCGGGCATCTCAGGGCGGTGCGGGTCTTGCCAGTTTTCGGCCCCGCGGCCTTCACCCTTTAGGCCCTTTCGAAACTAAGCCCGGGCGGGCAGGAGCGACCAGGCTCCTGGGCTCCTCCGTTTCAAACCGGAGGACAGTCCCTTTCCATGCCGCGAGGGGGAGCAACCCGTCCCGCAGGATGGTCCAGTTCCGCCGCGCGTCTTCCGAAAAAGCGCGCGGCGTCCCGCAACGATCACACCCGCCGCACGCGGTTGGCCCTGGCGCCAGACGCCCTCCC
>JAXHTU010000044.1:0-1131 GCA_034189955.1 Pseudomonadota bacterium
GAGGAAAGGGCCTAAAGGCTCGCCGCTCGTTTGATGGGAACCGCGTCGTGCGGCGTCCCGGAGGCACTTCATGGTCGGGGCCCCTCCCCAAGGTGAAGACGGCAAGCGCGCCGCGACTCCCCCTTCCTCTCCCGACAAGTCCGTCGCGCCGCGCCATCCGCACCCCGCGGCGGCCGGCGAGGGCGGTCACGTCAAGGCCGGCAAATGGGGCCTGATCATCGGCGCCATCGGCGTGGTGTTCGGCGACATCGGCACCAGCCCGCTGTACGCCATGCGCGAGGCCCTGCATCACAGCCGCAGCGGCGGCACGGCCGAGCTGGCCGTGCTGGGCGTGGTCTCGCTGGTGTTCTGGGCCCTGATCCTGGTGGTGACGCTGAAATACGTCGTCTTTCTGATGAAGGCCGACAACAAGGGCGAGGGCGGCACCCTGGCCCTGATGGCCCTGGCGCAGCGGGCCATGGGCCGACGCTCGGCCCTGGTCTTCCTGCTGGGGGTCTGCGGCGCGGCGCTGTTTTACGGCGACGGCGTCATCACCCCGGCCATCTCGGTGGTCTCGGCGGTCGAGGGGCTGCGCGACGCGCCCGGCATCGGCGGCGCCCTGAGCCCCTACATCCTGCCCATCGCGGCGGGCATATTGATCGCCCTGTTCATGATCCAGTCGCGCGGCACGGCCAGCGTGGCGCGCTATTTCGGCCCGCTGACCGCGGTCTGGTTCCTGATCCTGGCCGGCCTCGGCCTGTGGCACATCTTCGACGACCTCTCGGTCCTGCGCGCCCTGTCGCCGCACTACGGGGTGCTGTTCCTGATCGACAACGGCTTCCTCGGCTTCGTCATCCTCGGCAGCGTCTTCCTCGCCGTGACCGGGGCCGAGGCGCTGTATGCCGACATGGGCCATTTCGGAAAGGCGCCGATCCGCCAGGGCTGGCTGATCTTCGTCCTGCCCTGCCTGACCCTCAACTATCTGGGTCAGGGCGCCTTCGTCCTGTCCCATCCGGGGGGCGCGGCCAATCCGTTCTGGATGATGGTGCCCGATTTCGCCTACTGGCCGGTGCTGATCATGGCCACCATCGCCACCGTCATCGCCTCCCAGGCGGTCATCACCGGGGCCTTCTCGGTGACCCAGCAGGCGGT
>JAXHTU010000044.1:1231-22174 GCA_034189955.1 Pseudomonadota bacterium
CGTTCTGGATGATGGTGCCCGATTTCGCCTACTGGCCGGTGCTGATCATGGCCACCATCGCCACCGTCATCGCCTCCCAGGCGGTCATCACCGGGGCCTTCTCGGTGACCCAGCAGGCGGTCCAGCTGGGCCTGCTGCCGCGCATCGACATCCGCAACACCTCGGAAAGCCAGGCCGGCCAGATCTTCGTGCCCTCGGTCAATCTGATGCTGATGGTCGGGGTGCTGGCCCTCGTCTTCACCTTCCAGACCTCGACCGCCCTGGCCGCCGCCTATGGCATCGCCGTCACCGGCTCGATGTTCGTCGACACCCTGCTGGCCTGGTTCATCGTCCGAAGGCTGTGGAAATGGAGCCTGCCGGTCAGCCTCGGCGCGATCGTGCCCTTCATCGGCATCGACCTGGTGTTCCTGACCTCCAATCTGCTGAAAATCCCGCAGGGGGCCTGGTTCCCGCTGGCGCTCGGCGCGGTGCTGCTGCTGATCATGTGGACCTGGGTGCGCGGCACCCAGATCGTCACCGCCAAGACGCGCAAGGACAGTCTGCCGCTGGCCGACCTGATCGAGATGCTGCGCGCCCGGCCGCCGCACCGGGCCCCGGGCACGGCCATCTTCCTGACCTCGGACCCGGACATCGCGCCGGTCGCCCTGATGCACAATCTCAAGCACAACAAGGTGCTGCACGAGAAGAACGTCATCCTGACGGTCCGCACCACCGACCGGCCGCGCGTCTCCGAGGCCGACCGGGTGCACATCGAGCCGATCTCGGACGACTTCAAGAAGCTGGTCATCTCCTACGGCTTCATGGAGCAGCCCAATGTGCCCAAGGCGCTGAACGTCTGCCGCAAGCAGCGCGGGCTGAAGTTCGACATCATGTCGACCAGCTTCTTCCTCGGCCGCCGCTCGATCATTCCCTCGGCCAACCAGGGCATGCCCATGTGGCAGGATCGGCTGTACATCTTCCTGATGCGCAACGCGGCCAATCCCACCGACTTCTTCCACATCCCGCCCGGACGGGTGGTCGAGCTGGGCACCCAGGTGTCGGTGTGAGCCGCGAGCCGACCGGCGGCGGCAATCAGGGGCGCAATTCCGCCGCCCGCGGCCGCCGCATAGCCGACAAGTCGCGCGGGCCGCGTCCGCCGAAGGTCGAGCTGCCGCGCGACGAGGCCGCCGACATCGGCGTCGAGGCGCGTCTGGCCGCCGGCGTGCTGCTGAACGCGGCGCTGGAGGGCCGCGGCGGTCTGGACGCCGCCCTGTCGTTCCGCGAGATCGCCGACCTGCCCGGCCCCGACCGCGCCTTCGCCCGCGCCGTGGCCATGGCCGCCCTGCGCCGTCTCGGCGAGATCGACCAGATCCTCGACCGCAAGCTGCAGAAGGGCCCGCCGCTGGCGGTGCGCACCATATTGCGGGTCGCCTTGGCCCAGACCCTCGTGCTCGAAACCCCGGCCTTCGCCGCCGTGTCGACGGCGGTGAAACTGGCCGAGCGGGATCCGAAGACCCGCCCGTACAAGAACCTCGTCAACGCCGTCCTGCGCGGCATCGAGCGCGAAGGGCCGGGCCTGACCACGGCCGAGTCCAACCTGCCCGACTGGCTCTCCGCCCGCTGGCGCGCCACCTGGGGCGAGCCGACCCTCGCCGCCCTCGCCCTGGCCGCGCGCGAGGAACCGGCCGCCGACCTGAGCCTCAAGCCGGAGGTCGACGCCGCCGCCGTGGCCGATCTCGTCGACGGCGAGGTTCTGCCGGGCGGCACGATCCGGACCGGCCGGCGCGGCGACCTGGCCGGCTGGCCCGGTTTCGACGACGGGATCTGGTGGGTCCAGGACGCCGCCGCCGCCGTTCCCGTCCGCCTGCTGGCCCCGCGGGCCGGCGAGGCGGTCGTCGACTTCTGCGCCGCGCCCGGCGGCAAGACCCTGCAGCTGGCCGCCGCCGGCGCTTCGGTGGTGGCGCTGGACCGGTCGGACAAGCGGCTGGACCGGCTGCGCGACAATCTGGAGCGCACCGGCCTGACCGCCGAGGTGGTCGCCGTCCCGGCCGAGGACTGGGACGACCCTCGCACCTTCGACGCCGTGCTGCTGGACGCGCCGTGCACCGCCACCGGCACCTTCCGCCGCAACCCCGAGGTCCTGCGCGCCACCAAGCCGGCCGACGTGGCCAAGCTGGCCGATGTGCAGCACCGGCTGCTGGACGCCGCCGCCGGGCGGGTGAAGCCGGGCGGGCGTCTGGTCTATTGCGTCTGCTCGCTGGAGCGCGAGGAGGGCGAGACCCAGGTGATCGCCTTCCTGCGCCGCAATCCGGCCTTCACGACGACGGCCGCCGTCCCCGCCGACCTCGGCTGCCCCGAGGAGGCCCTGACCCCCGAAGGCTGGCTGCGCATCCTGCCGTCCATGTGGGCCGAAAAGGGCGGGCTGGACGGCTTCTTCATCGCCAGGCTGGACCGGGTCGCCTAGCCGGTCGCCGCCAGCACCCGGTAGTCGATCCGCGTCCGCGGCCGGAATCCCAGCGTCTCATAGAAGGCGATGGTTTCGACATGGGCGGCGCGGGCGTGGAGGAAGGCGGTTTCGCCCCGCCCAAGGATCCGCGCCGTCACGATCCGCATCAGGGCGCCGGCCAGGCCCTGGCCGCGGAAATCGGGATGGGTGCAGACGCCGCTGACCTCGCCATGGCCGTCGAGGCTGAGCCGCTCGCCGGCCATGGCGACCAGCCGACCCTCATGTCGCACGCCGACGAACGGGCCGAGCATATGGGTCTTTTCGAGGAAGGGGCCCGGCCGGGTCAGGGTCGCCAGCGCCAGCATCTCCGGCCCGTCGGCGTCGGTCAGCTCCTCGACCTCGGCCGCCCGCCCGCCGGGGGTCAGGGCCTCGCAGGTCATCTGCAGACAGGGGATGTGATCGATCGGCTCGAACCCGGGCGGCTCGGGCGCATTCGCCTCGAAAAGAGCCAGCGGGCCGGTGGCGCGCGCGAGCCGCTGCAGGGCGCTCCAGTCGGGCTGGTCGCCCGGCACGGCCGCGAACAGGGCCCAGGCCGGATCGAAGCGGACCGCCGGGCCGTCCGCGACGGCCAGATGCGCCTGTCGCGTCTTCAGGGCGCTCTGTGCCGGACGGTCGAGAGGATGGTCGAGGCTCATGATCCCGCTCTAGCGGGCGACGGCCGCGCCGTCAGCCGGTCGGGTCACGCCGCGTCCGGAAACCGCGATCAGCCCCGCCAGAAGCCGACGATCTTCTTGACCTCATCGACCACCGGATCGGCGATGGCGGCGGCCCGTTCTGCGCCGTCCTTCAGCACCCGGTCGATCTCGGCCGGATCGTCCATCAGCCGGCGCATCTCGGCCGTGACCGGGGCCATGGAGGCGACGGCGAGATCGGCGAGGGCCGGCTTGAAGGCGCCGAAGCCCTGACCGCCGAACTGGGCCAACACCTGTTCGCGCGTCATGTCGGCGAGGGCGGCGTAGATGGTCACCAGGTTCTTCGCCTCGGGCCGGGCGTCCAGCTCTTCGACCGTCTCCGGCAGCGGCTCCGGGTCGGTGCGGGCCTTGCGGACCTTGGCCATGATCGTATCGGCGTCGTCGGTCAGGTTGATGCGGCTCTGGTCCGACGGGTCGGACTTGCTCATCTTGGCCGACCCGTCGCGCAGGCTCATGACCCGCGGCGCCGGCCCCTGGGTCAGGGGCTCGGGCAGGGGGAAGAAGCCCGGCGCATTGAAGTCGTTGTTGAATTTGGCGGCGATGTCGCGGGTCAGCTCGAGATGCTGCTTCTGGTCCTCGCCGGTCGGCACCTCGGTCGCCTTGTACAGCAGGATGTCGGCCGCCTGCAGCACCGGATAGGTGTAGAGGCCGACCGAGGAGCGCTCCTTGTGCTTGCCCGACTTCTCCTTGAACTGGGTCATCCGGTCCAGCCAGCCGAGCCGGGCGACGCAGTTGAAGATCCAAGCCAATTCCGAATGCGCCCGGACCGCCGACTGCGGGAAGATCACCGACTTCGCCGGGTCGAGGCCCGAGGCCAGATAGGCGGCGGCGATCTCGCGCGTCTGGGCGGTCAGCAGGGCCGGGTCCTGCCACACCGTGATGGCGTGCAGGTCGGCGACGAACAGGAAGCAGGGGGCGCCCGTGTCCTGCAACTGGGTGAAGCGCTTGAGCGCGCCCAGATAGTTGCCGAGGTGGAGGGCGCCGGAGGCCTGGATGCCGCTGAGCACGCGGCGCGGGCCGTCATAGGCGATGGGGGCGGGGGAGGCGTCGGACATCAGCGGGCAATGCCCCAGCGGGGCGGCGAGAGCAACCCGAACTAGCGAGAGCGCCGGATCAGGCCGCGCACCTCGGCCAGGGTCACGGCGCGGGTGGCGAAGGCGAGGGCCAGATAGGTCAGGCCCCCGAGGCCGGTGACCAGCAGCAGGCTGATCTCCTTGGCGCCGTGCGTCGTTCCCAGGGCCGCCAGCAGGTCGGCGACCGGCGCCTCGAAGACGGACCGCAGCGAGGCGGCGACGCCGACGACCGCCGCCAGCCCGGCCGCCGCCGCCGCGATCCGTCCGAGACGCCACAGCGCCGCCGGGGCGGGGCGGTAAAGCCCCCGCCGCCACAGGGCGCCGCCCAGCAGCAGGGCGTTGGTCCAGGCCGCGGCCGAGACCGCGGCCGCGATGCCGGGTATGCCCCAGCCGGCTCCGAAGAACAGGCCGATGGCGAGAGCGGCGTTCACCGCCACCGAGACGAGGGAAAAGGTCATCGGCGTGCGCGTGTCGCCCCTGGCGAAGAAGGCCGGGGCGAGGATGCGGATCAGCACGAAGGCCGGCACGCCCCAGCCGAACTGGAACAGGGCCCGGGCGGTGTTGACCGCGTCGATGGTCAGGAAGGCGCCGCGGGTGAACAGGGCGTCGATCAGGAAATAGGGCATGGCCATCAGGGCGGCCGCGGCCGGCAGGGTCAGGGCCATGGACAGGATCAGGGCCTCGTCCATCGAGGCCTGCTGCTGCTGGCGGTCCTTCGAGGCCACGGCGCGCGACAGGCGCGGCAGCAGGGCGATGCCGATGGCCACGCCGACCAGCCCCAGCGGCAGCTGGTACAGCCGGTCCGCCGTCGCCAGCCAGGTCCGCCCGCCGGCGACGAAGCTGGACAGGTTGCCGGAGATGAAGACGTTGATCTGGGTCGCCGAATTGCCGATGGCGGCCGGCACGGCGGTGACGATGATGGCCTTGACCGCCGGGGTCAGCCGCGGAAGGCCGATGCGGATGTTCGCCCCCGCCCGGCGCACCGCCCACCAGCACAGCCCGGCCTGGGCCACGCCCGCCGCCAGCACCGCCCAGGACGCCGCATAGGCGGCGCCGACCTGGTCGCCCCGGGCCGGGATCACGGCCGCCAGCATGATCAGGTTCAGCAGGATCGGATAGGCGCCCGAGACGATGAACCGGCCGCGCGCGTTCAGCACCCCGGACAGCAGGGCCGCGATGGCCATGCACGGCAGATAGGGCATGGTGATCTGGGTCAGGATCACCGCCAGCTTGAAGCGCGCCGGGTCGTCGAGGAAGCCGACGTTGATGACCGTCATCAGCCACGGCATGGACAGCTGGGCGACGATCGTCAGGGCGACGGTGGCGAAGGCGACGGCGGCGAGGGCGTCGGTGGCGACCCGGTCGGCGACGGCTTCGCCCTCGGCCTCCAGCGTCCGCGCATAGGCCGGGACGAAGGCGGCGGCGAAGGCGCCCTCGGCGAAGATGCGCCGGAACAGATTGGGGAAGTTCAGGGCGGTGTTGTAGGCGTCGGCCGCCGGTCCCGCCGAGGCCCCCAGGGCCGCCGAGATGACGATGTCGCGGGCGAAGCCGGCGAAGCGGCTGACGAGCGTCAGACCGCTGAAGATGGCCGACGAGCGCATCATGCCGCCGCCCTTGCGCGCCGTGGTCGCCGAGGCCGGCGGCTGGATCACGGGCGCATCCGTGGCCGTCGCCGAAGGAACGGGCGGCGCAGGCTCTGTCGGTTCCGCGTCGGACTGGATCTTGTCGGCCATGCCAGCGCCTTAGCCTGCTTCAAGCGGACGCGATACGGGGCGTCGGGCGGGACGCAGCCGACCGAGCTCGGACACGTCGCGCAGGCTGGCGCGGACCGGCCTGGAGACCCGTTCGACCGGCCGGTCCTTCCAGTCCAGCACCGTCTCCAGATCGATCCTGAGCCGTTCCAGCGCCGGCCCCGGCTTCGGCTTCCGCCCCCGGGCGTCGGTGACATAGAAGCTGTCCACCGCCCGCTCGCCGAAGCCGGCGATATGGGCCGATCGGATCGACAGCCGATGATCCGACAGCACCCGCGCCAGATCGGCCAGCAGCCCGGCCCGGTCCGACCCCGACACCTCGACGACGGCGGCGGACGGGCTCTGTTCGAGGTCGATGATGGTCGTCGGCCGCACGTCGAAGGCGGCGCGGCGGGAGCTGAACGGCGCCGGCGAGGGTATGGCCCGCACGGCCTGCCCCCGCGCCGCGGCCTCCAGCGTCTTGAGCAGGCGGGTCAGCCGGCGCGGTTCGGACTGGCCATAGGGCGCGCCGGCGCCGTCCTGCAGCTCGAACACATCCAGCGCCGCGCCGTCCCCGGCGGTCGCCACCCGCGCGCCGACGACATCGGCGCCGGCGGCGGCGAGGGCCTGGGCCAGATCGGCGAACAGCCCCGGCCGGTCGCGCGCCGCCACCGCGACCCGGGTCGCGGACGGACCGCGCGGCTCGTCAGGACCGGCGTCCAGCACCTCCGCCACCGCCCCCTCGGCCCGGCCCCGGCGCATCAGTTCGGGATAGTCGTCCAGAGGATCGACCGGATGCAGGGTCTCGCCCCGGAAGGCGGCCTCGGTCTGCTGGTACAGATCGCGGATCAGCTGTCCCTTCCAGCCGTTCCAGACCCCGGGGCCGACGGCGCGGATGTCGGCGACGGTCAGGATCAGCAGGGTGCGCAGACGCTCGGGGTCGCCGACCAGTTCGGTGAAGGCGCGTACGGTTCCGGGGTCCGAGACGTCGCGCTTCTGGGCGTAGTCGCTGAGCGCGAGATGGTTGCGCACCAGCCAGACCACGAATTCGGTTCGGCGCGGGTCGAGGCCCAGCCGGTCGCAGGCCCGACGCGCGGCGATGGCCCCGTCCTCCAGCTGTCCCCGGTCGCCGCCCTTGCCGACGTCGTGCAGCAGCATGGCCAGCATCAGGGCCTCGAAATCGTCGATCCGGTGGACGATGTCGCTGGACTGGGGATGTTCGGTCCTGAGCTTGCCCCGCTGGATGTCGTTGATGATGCCGATCGCCTGCAAGGTGTGCTCGTCGACCGTATAGGCATGGTACATGTTGAACTGGGTCTGGCCGACGATCCGCCCCCATTCGGGCAGGAACCGGCCCAGCAGGCCGGTCTCGTTCATCAGCGTCAGGACGCGATAGGGCCGCTGGCCGTGGGCGAGGATGTCGAGGAAGGCGCGGGTCGACTCCGGATCGCGCCGCAGCGACGGCGTCACCAGCGACAGCGAGCGGCTGACGGCCGAGAAGGCGTCCGGATGCAGGTCGAGGTCATGCTGGTCGGCGCAGCGGAACAGGTACAGCAGCTTTTCGGGCGCGGCGGCGAACACCTCCGGGCCGGTGACGGACAGGCGGCCGGCGTCCTCGACGAAGCCCTCGACGCCGAGCTTGCGACGGCGGCCGGGGATCAGCCGCGACAGGCTCATCGTCGACTTCTGCTGGCGCGCCTCCAGCTTGGCCGACAGGGCCCGGGTCAGGGCGCCGACGTCGCGGGCGACGAGGAAATAGCGGCGCATGAACCGTTCGACCGCCGGCTCGTCGCCGCGGCCGCGCCAGCCCATCCGCCGCGCCACCTCGGGCTGGAAGTCGAAGGTCAGCTTCTCCTCCGCCCGCCCGGCCACCAGGTGCAGATGCGCCCGCGTACGCCACAGGAAGTCGAAGGCCTCCTCGAAAGTGCGGCGCTCGCGGGCGGTCAGCAGGTCGTCCATGACCCGGGCGCCCAGCGGACTGTCCGGGGCCAGCGAACGGGCGATCCAGAACAGGGTGTTGAGGTCGCGCAGCCCGCCCTTGCCGTCCTTGACGTTCGGCTCGACGCGGTAGCGAACCGCCCCCGACTTCTGGTGACGGGCGTCGCGCTCCTCCAGCTTGGCGGCGATGAACGGCCGGGGATCGGCCTTGACCACGAAGGCCTCGAACCGGGCGATGAAATCCTCGGCCAGCCGCTGGTCGCCGGCCAGCGGCCGCGCCTCCAACAGGGCCGTGCGCACGGTCATGTCGGACCTGGCCAGGGCGAGGCATTCGTCGACCGAGCGGGCCGACTGGCCGACCTTCACGCCGAGATCCCACAGGACGTAGAGCATGAACTCGATGACCTGTTCGGTGCGCGGGTTCGACTTCCATGGGCGCAGGAACAGCAGGTCGAGGTCGGAAAAGGGCGCCAGCACGCCGCGTCCGTAGCCGCCGACGGCGATCAGGCTGAGCCGCTCGGCCTCGGTCGGATTGGGGGCCGGATAGAGATCTTCGGTGGCGAAACGCCACAGGGCGGTCAGCAGGTCGTCGGCGGCGACGGCGAACAGTCGGGCGACCTCGACGCCGTCGCCGCCGGCCTCCAGACGCCGGCCCGCGCGCTGCCGGGCCGCGTCCCACGACTGGCGCAACAGGGCGGTGGCGGCGGCGCGCGGATCGGCCGCCGCGGCGGCTTCGGCCCAACCGTCGCCGTCGGGGCCGTCTGCGCTGTCGGCCGGTCGGCGGCTGCGGGGGCTCATGGCGTGGATATAGGCCCGGAAACGGGCCGCCGCGACCACGCCCGGGCGGTCAAGGCCTGAGGGCCTTCAGCCGGTACAGCGCCTCCAGCGCCTCGCGCGGCGACAGCTCGTCGGGCTCGATCGACGACAGGGCGTCGGCGAGGGCCGAGGCGGGCGACGGCGGCGCGGGCGTCTCGGCCATGGCGAACAGCGGCAGGTCGTCGAGGTTGATGGCGGCGGTCTTCTCGCCCTCCAACCGGTCCAGCACCGTCCGGGCGCGGGCCACCACGGCGGCGGGCACGCCGGCCAGTTTGGCCACCTGGACGCCATAGGAGCGGTCGGCGGCGCCCGGCGCGGCCTCGTGCAGGAAGACGAGATCGCCGTTCCACTCGCGCGCCTTCATCGACAGATTGCAGACATGGGCCAGTCGCGTCTCCAGCCCCGCCAGCTCGTGATAGTGGGTGGCGAACAGGGTGCGGGCGCGGTTGTGGTCGTGCAGGGCTTCGGCCACGGCCCAGGCGATGGCGAGGCCGTCGTAGGTGGCGGTGCCGCGACCGATCTCGTCCAGCACCACGAACGACCGGTCGGTGGCCTGGGTCAGGATGGCGGCGGTCTCGACCATCTCGGTCATGAAGGTGGAGCGGCCGCGGGCGAGGTCGTCGCCGGCCCCGACCCGGCTGAACAGGCGGTCGACCACGCCCATGCGCATGGCCTTCGCCGGCACGAAGGCGCCGGCCTGGGCCAGCACCACCAGCAGGGCGTTCTGGCGCAGGAAGGTCGATTTGCCGGCCATGTTAGGCCCGGTGACGATCGACAGCCGGGCGCAGGCCGCGCCCGAACCGTCGAGTTGGCAGTTGTTGGGGGTGTAGGGATCGCCCTGCGCCTTGACCGCCGCCTCGACCACCGGATGGCGGCCGGCCGTGATCTCGAAACAGACGGTATCGTCGACGCCGGGACGCACCGCCCCGACTTCCTCGGCCCATTCGGCGAGGGCGGAATGGGCGTCCAGCTCGGCCAGGGCCTCGGCCACCGCCTGCAGCGGCCGGGCCAGGGCCTGGACGGCGCGCCGCCAGGTCTCGAAGGTCTCGCCCTCGATGGCCAGGGCGCGATGGCCCGCCTGGCTGATCTTCGCGTCCAGTTCCGACAGTTCGACCGTGGTGAAACGCACCTGGTTGGCGAGGGTCTGGCGATGGATGAAGGGGCTGTCGCCGGTCGGCCGCAGCAGCGGCTCGGCGGCCTTGGCCGAGGCTTCGAGGAAATAGCCGAGCACGGCGTTGTGCCGGATCTTGAACGCCACGCCGGATTCGGCGATGGCGCGCGCCTCCAGATCGGCGACGACACGCCGGCTGTCGTCGCGCAGGCGGCGCGCCTCCTCCAGCTCGGGCCGGTAGCCGGGGGCGACGAAGCCGCCGTCGCGCGCCAGATGCGGCGGCTCGGCCACCAGACCCTCGTGCAGGTCGACCAGCAGGCGGCCAGTCTCGGGCGACAGCGCCAGCCGGTCGAGGCAGTCGACCAGCCGCGCCGGGGGTCCGGTGAGCGGGTCCCGTTCGGGCGGAAACAGGCCGGCGACGCCCTCGGCCACCGACAGGCCGGCGCGGATCGCCGCCAGATCGCGCGGTCCGCCGCGCCCCAGCGCCAGCCGCGAGACCGCCCGGGCCACGTCCGGCGCCGCCTTCAGCCCGTCGCGCAGGTCGCGCCTCAGATCGCGGCGCTCCAGCAGCCATTCGACCGCGTCCAGCCCGTGATTGATGGCGACCGGATCGCGCAGGGGCCGGGCGATGCGCTCGGCCAGCGCCCGCGCCCCGCCCGAGGTGACCGTGCGGTCGATGCAGGCCAGCAGCGAGCCCTCGCGCTCGCCCCGCTGGGTGCGGTCGATCTCCAGACTCAGCCGCGTCGCCGGATCGATGGCGAGAAAACCGGTGTCGCCCGAGCGGCGCGGCGGCGACAGGGCCGGAATTTTGCCGGCCTGGGTCGTCTCGAGCCAGGCGGCGACCAGTCCCAGGGCCGAGACCTCGCCCTCCTCGAAGGCGCCGTAGCCGTCCAGCGAGGCCACGCCGTACAGCCGTTCGACCCGCGCCCGCGCCCCGACCGGCTCGGCCAGGGCCTGCGGCAGGGCCTGGACCACGCCGCCGCAACCATCGAGCGCCGCTTTCGCCGCCTCGTCCGAAAACAGCCGGTCGGGCACGAGCACCTCGGACGGCCGGAACGAGGCGAGGGTGGCCGGCAGGTCCTCAAGCGAACAGGCGACGACGTCGACCGACCCGGCTGACAGCTCGACCACCGCCACCGCCGCCCGTCCCTTGCGGATCGCCACCGCCGCCAGCCGGTTGGCCCCGCGCGCGTCCAGCAGGGAGTCCTCGGTCAGGGTGCCCGGCGTGACCACCCGGACGATGTCGCGATGGACCACCGCCTTGGAGCCGCGCTTGCGCGCCTCGGATGGCGCCTCCAGCTGTTCGCAGATCGCCGCCTTGAAGCCCTGGCGGATCAGCCGCGCCAGATAGCCGTCCAGCGCATGCACCGGCACCCCGGCCATGGGGATGTCCTCGCCCTGGTGCTTGCCCCGCTTGGTCAGGGTGATGCCCAGCGCCGCCGAGGCGATCTCGGCGTCCTTGAAGAACAGCTCGTAGAAATCGCCCATGCGGAAGAACAGGATGGCGTCGGGGTGGCTGGCCTTGGCCGCCAGGAATTGCGCCATCACCGGCGTCACCCCGTCGGAGGACGGCAGCGGATCGGCTTTCGGCGGATGGGCGAGGGGCGCGTTCATATGAGCGCCGCAAGGTGACGGAATGCGGCCGCGCGCTCAAGCGGCGTCTGACGGCTTGCGCAAGCTTCGCCGCGCTGCAACAAGCGGCGCAGGCGGTTAAGGGAACGCGGTCGAACACCGCGGCTGTGCCCGCAACTGTAGGCGGCGAGACGGTCGATCATTCCGGGGCTTCGGCTTCGGCGTCACTGGGAAACCGGGAAGGCGCGATCGTCCGTTTTTGACCCGCAAGCCAGGAGACCTGGCCGCCGACGTCGCTCGTCCGCTGTCCGGGACCAGACAGAGGCGTGGGGCCAACCCTTCCACCTTGCGTGGAAGCTGTTCCGTCGAAGCGACCCGACCCCAGCGCCGCGCCCCTTTCGGGGGCCGGGTCGGTCGCTTTCGCATGCCGCGCGCAGCGCCAGCGCGGGGCCGACGGAGATTCGCCATGACGCGATCCATCCTCTACGCCACGGCCGCGGCCGTGCTCTTCCCCCTGTCCGCTTACGCCCAGACCCCGGACGACGGCGACGACCTGCCCGAGGTCGTGGTCACCGCCACCCGCCTGTCGGCCATCGTCGCCGACACGCCCGGGGCCCGGGTCATCGACCGCGCCACGATCGACCAGCGCGGGGCGGTGTTCGCCGCCGATATCCTAAGCGACGTGCCCGGCCTGTCGGTGGTCCGCTCAGGCGCCTTCGGCGGCGTCGCCCAGGTGCGCATCCGCGGCGCCACGCCGGGCAAGACCCTGGTGCTGATCGACGGCGTTCCGGTCAACGATCCGGCCGAGATCAACGGCGCCTTCGACTTCTCGGGCCTCGAACTGTCTGACATCGAGCGGATCGAGGTGCTGTCGGGACCGCAGTCTTCGCTGTGGGGCTCCGACGCCATCGGCGGCGTCATCGCCTTCACCACCCGCGATCTGGACGGGCTGGACGCCGATCTGGAAGCCGGTTCATTCAGCACCGTTCGCGGCCGGCTGGCGGCGGGCGTCTCGACCGAACAGTACGGCTTCGGCGCCTGGGTCTCGCAGTTCGACACCGACGGCATCTCGGCCGCCGACGAGGCGGACGGCAATCCCGAGGCCGACGGCTTCACCTCGACCACCGTCGGGGCCAAAGGTCGGTACGCCTTTGCGTCCGGCGTGGCCGTCGACGGCGCCGCGCGCTGGACCGACAGCGAGGCCGATCTGGACGGCTATCCCGCCCCGGCCTACGCCCTCGCCGACACCCTCGACACCCAGGCGAGCGAGCAATGGTCCGGGTTCGCCCGTCTGCGCCTGAACGCTTTTGGCCTGGCGCACCAGTTCAGCGTTTCCGCCTCGGACATCACGCGCGAAATCGCCTCGTCCTTCCCCTCGGTGTTCGAGGCCGACCGGCAGGTGTTGCGCTGGCAGGCCGACGGCTCGGCGGCGGGCGTCGACTTCGTCCTCGGGGCCGAGCGCGAGGATACGCAAGGCAGCCTGTCCAGCGGTCTGGAGGAGGAGCTCGGCACGACCTCGGCCTTCGCCACGGCCCGGATCGCGCCGACCGGGCGGCTGAGCCTGACCGGGGCGGTGCGGGTCGACGACACCGACGACTTCGGATCGAAGACGACGGGGCGGGCGTCGGCCGCCTTCGACGCCGGGGCGGGCTTCGTCCTGTCGGCGGCGTGGGGCACGGGTTTCAAGGCGCCGTCGATCAGCCAGACCGTCTGCGACTTCTGCTATGCGCCGCTGCCGTGGCCGGACCTGCGCCCCGAGACGGCCGAGGGCTATGAGGCGGCGATCGGCTGGGCCTCGGCCGACGGACGGCTGGACGGGCGGGTCACCGCCTATCGACTCGAGGTCGAGGACCAGATCGCCTATGTCGCCGGCCAGTACGTCAATATCGCCCGCACCGCGACGGACGGGGTCGAGCTGGAAGGCCGGGCCCGGCTTGGCGGCGGATTCGATCTGGGCGTGGCGTATGCCTGGACCGACGCGCGCGACGAGACCAGCGGCGACCGACTGTTGCGCGTGCCGGAACAGGCGGGATCGGCCACCCTCGGCTGGACCGGCGAGCGCCTGTCCGGGGCCCTGACGGTGCGGAGCGAGAGCGATCAGGACGATTCCGGCGGGGTCCGCGAGGCCTTCGTCACGGCCAATCTGAACGGGTCATACGTCCTGACCGACACGGTCACCCTGACGGCGCGGATCGAGAACCTCGCCGACGAACGCTATCAGCAGGTGCTGGGCTACGGCGAGCCGGGCCGGTCCGGCTATGTCGGGATCAGGCTGCGCTACTGATGCGGCCGCGGCCCTGAAGGCTGGAGCCGGCGGCGGTCGCCGTCGCCGGCTCCAGCTGCAGGGCGGCCCAGTCGAGGGCGGGGGTCTGGGCGTTGGCGGCGGCGACCACCGCGCGCAGCTCGGCGGCCGAGGCGACGCTGGCGATCACCGCCGAGACCTCGGGCAGGCCCATGACATAGGCCAGGGTGGCCTGCATCGGATCGATCCGCGCCTCGGCGAGGCGGCGGCGGATGCGCGACAGGGCGTGGGCGTGGCCGGCCATTTCGGGCGGCAGCGGTTCGCCGCTGATGAACAGCAGGCCGTCGGCGAAGACCGAGGTGGCGTGGACCGCGACGCCCAGCGCCGCCAGTTCCGACAGCACGCCGGTATGCTGGATACGCTGGTCGAGAAGATTGATCGGCAGCTCGACCACGTCCGGCTGGAACCGGCGCGCCAGCAGGGCGGGGCCGTCCGCGACGCAGGCGCGGAAGCCGATGCGGCGATAGAGGCCGCGGGCCTTCAGCGCCTCCAGCCGGTCCCACAGGGCGCGGCCCTCGGCCCCGGCCAGATCGTCGGCGCTCGACACCAGCAGCGTATCGCCGCGCGGCAGGCCGAGCCGCTCCAGCGAGCGGCGGGCGCGGGCCTCGACGCGATCGACGCCTTCGCTGATCGAAACGGTGCGGACGGTGACCTGGAAGGGGGAGGGGAAGGGCCAGGCCTGACCCAGGCGGCGCTCGCCGTCGCCGTCCGGCCGCGTCGCGACCAGGGTGACGCCGGCGTCGGCGGCGGTCTGCAGCAGGAAGCGCAAGGCCTCCTCCCGCGCCCCGGCGGGCAGCGGCGCATAGGCGTTGACGGCGCGGGCCGGCTCGTGGACGACCGCCACGGCCAATTTGTCGCTCGGAGAAGGGGCGCGGTGTGCGATCACCGCCGGACTGTGACGCCGAAAGTTTAAGGCCCCCCTTCCGAGACCTTGACCGAATCTTACCGACGGAACGCCGTTCGGGGCGGCGTCAGGCCGGCTGTTGCGACAGGGCGGCCAGTACGCCCTTGCCATACCGGTCCAATTTGGTCTGACCGACGCCCGGAATATGGGCCAGCCGCTCCAGATCGGCCGGTTCGGCCATGGCGATTTCCAGCAGGGTCTTGTCCTGGAAGATGACGTAGGGGGGCACCCTTTGCTCGGCCGCCCGGTCGCGCCGCCACGCCCGCAGGGTCTCGAACCGGGCCCGGACGTCGGCGTCCATGGTCTCGAGCGCCGCGTTGCGGCCGGTGCGCACACGCTCCTTCGCCGCGACCGCGCGGGCCGGGGCCAGACGCACCTCGATCCCGCGCTCGCCGCGATAGACGGCGCGGACGGCCTCCGGGTCGCCGAGTCGCACCAGCGGCTTGCCGTCGTTCGGATCCTCCACCAGCAGGCCCTCGAACATCAGATGGTCGACCACGTCGCGCCAGGTGTGCAGGGCGACATCGGCGCCGATGGCCCAGGTCGACAGCGCCGTCTCCCACGGCTGGACGTCCTTCGTCCTGCCCAGCAGATGGTCGATGACCCGGCCGCGGCCGAAGCGTTCGCCCAGCCGCTGCACGGCGGCCAGCGCCTTCTGGGCGGGGACCGTGGCGTCGAACTGTGCCGGCGGGTCCTGGCAGATGTCGCAGAGGCCGCACGGCTCGGCCTCCGTCTCGCCGAAATAGCGCCGCACCGCCTGCGGCCGGCAGACCGCCCCGTCCAGCATGGCGAACAGCTGCCGCGCCTTGCGCACCTGCACCGCCTTGACTTCCTCCGCCATCGGCCGGCCTTCCAGCCGCCGCAGCGTCCAGGCGATGTCCGACGGGCCGTACAGGGTGATGCCCTCGGCCGGTTCGCCGTCGCGCCCGGCGCGGCCGATCTCCTGCCAGTAGGCCTCCAGCGAGCCCGGCGGATCGGCGTGGATGACGAAGCGCACGTCGGCCTTGTCGACCCCCATGCCGAAGGCGATGGTCGCCACCATCACCGCCCCGTCCTCGGCGAGGAACCGTTCCAGCCGGCGGTCGCGGTCGCGCGCCTCCATGCCGGCGTGATAGGCGATGGCGTTGGTCCCGGCCTCGCGCAGCGCCTGGGCGACGCGCTCGCAGCCGTCGCGCGAGCCGCAATAGACGACGCCGGACTTGCCGCGCCGCTGGCGCACCAGGTCGATCACCGCCGCGTCGGTGCGCGCCCGCGAGCCGTTCTCCTTGCGCACCGCCAGCAGCTGCAGGTTGGGGCGGGCGAAGCTGTCGACCACGACCCGGGCCTCGCCCAGCCGCAGCGAGCGGACGATGTCGTCGCGGGTGCGGGCGTCGGCGGTGGCGGTGACCGCCACGCGCGGCACGCCGGGGAACAGCTCGGCCAGGCGGCCGAGGGTGCGGTAGTCGGGCCGGAAATCATGCCCCCACTGAGAGACGCAGTGGGCCTCGTCGATAGCGATCAGCGACAGCGGCAGGTCGTGCAGCCGGTCGATCAGATGCGGCTGGGCCAGTCCCTCGGGCGAGACATACAGCAGGTCCAGTTCGCCGGCCCGGGCCGCGCGCCAGATCTCCGACCGGTCGTCCATCGAGACGCCGGAGTCGAGCCGGGCGGCGGCCACGCCCTGCTGTTTCAGCGCCTCGACCTGGTCCGTCATCAGGGCGATCAGCGGCGAGACCACCAGGCCGAGGCCGGATCTCAGCATGGCCGGGATCTGATAGCAGACGCTCTTGCCGCCGCCGGTCGGCAGCACCGCCAGCACGTCGCGCCCGGCCAGCACCTCTTCGACCACCTCGGCCTGACGGCCGCGGAAGTCCGGATGGCCCCAGACGCGCTCCAGGGTGGCGCGCGCGTCGGCCAGGGAGGGCGAGGCGGCGGTCGGGAGCGAGTCAGCGAGCATCGCCGCCTTGTGCCTCATTTGTTCCGGCCTGTGAACTCCGCGGCCGGGCGAATCGGGCAGGGAATTCGACGACGCCGCGGCGGAGAATTCGACGACGGGGGAGGGCGATTTCGGGGAATTCGGCGACGGGGACGTCAGCGCGGCTCGACGGCGATCGCGGCCCGGATCGAATTGGCGACGTAGCAGGCCTCATGGGCGCGGTGATGCAGGCCGGCGATCGACGCGGCGTCCGGCCGCGCCTCCCCCGAAAACGCGATGTCGGGCCGCAGGGTGATGGTCGTGATCGAGGTGCGCCCCCGCTCATCCCGCCCGAGCACGCCGACGGCGTCGTCGCGGTAGCGGTCGACCACGAAGCCGTCCCTCCGGGCATAGGCGAGAAAGAACAGCATGTGACAACTCGACACGGCGGCCACCAGCGCCTCCTCGGGGTCCACCGCGGCGGGGTCGGACAGCGGCTCCGGCACGCTGGACGGGGCCGAGGAGCCCCGCACCACGGCCCCGCCGTCGAAGCGCCAGTCGTGGGCGCGACCGTACTGGTTGTCCGAAAAGACCTGGCCGTTGCGGGTCCATTCAACGGTGGCGACGTGTTCGCTCATGAGCGCTCCTCCGGTCGGGTGGGGGCGACAAGCCTAGCCGTGCCGCCCGCCGAAACCCAGCCCGCGCCTTGCTACCGCCCGCGACCCGCCTTATCCCCGGATCATGTCCGCGCCCCTGATCTGCCCCTCCATTCTCGCCAGCGACTTCGCCCGTCTGGGCGAGGAGGTCGCCGCCCTCGAGGCCGCCGGGGCCGACTGGGTCCATGTCGACGTGATGGACGGGCATTTCGTGCCCAACATCACGATCGGCCCGGACGTGGTGAAGGCGCTGCGGCCGCACACCACCCTGCCGTTCGACGTGCATCTGATGGTCGCCCCCGTCGATCCATGGCTGGAGGCCTATCGCGAGGCCGGGGCCGACTGGCTGACCGTCCATCCCGAAAGCGGCCCGCACCTGCATCGCACCCTTGGCCGCATCCGCCAGCTCGGCGCCAAGGCGGGGGTTGTGCTGAACCCGGGCACCCCGCTGTCGGTGCTGGAGGACATCATCGAGCTGGTCGATCTGGTGCTGCTGATGTCGGTCAACCCCGGCTTCGGCGGCCAGTCCTTCATCCCCTCGACCCTGCGCAAGATCGAGCGGACCCGGGCCCTGCTGGACGCCGCCGGATCGCGGGCGCATCTGCAGGTCGACGGCGGCGTCACCGCGGCGAACGCCGGGGCCTGCGTGGCCGCCGGGGCCGACGCCCTGGTCGCCGGCACGGCGGTGTTCCGCGGCGGGCCGTCGGCCTATGCCGACAACATCCGGGCCCTGAAGGCCGCCGAACGCCCGGCGGCATGAGCCCGATCGGACCCTTCACCCGTCCCGAAGCCGACGGTCCCGCGCCCGGCGAAATCCCCGGCCTGCGCGGGGCGCCGATGCGGACCCCGGTGCGCACCGTCGACGCCGCCACCGGTCCCGGCCTGTGGCCCGCCATCATCGGCCGGCTGCTGGGCCGCCAGCTATGGATCGAACTCTACGGCCTGCCCGGCTACGCCCTGACCCTGAAGGGTCGCGTCGCCCCGGGATTCGCCGCGACGCCGCGCGACTTCCGCCCGGTCGATCCGGCCCCCGGCAAACTGGCCCTCGGCGGCAAATTCCAGCTCGCCGGCGCCAGTCTGGAGGCGCCCGCGCCCGAGGACCCGTGGAACCGCCCCAGCCCGACCCGCGCCTTCGCCGCCGAGCTGCACGCCTTCGCCTGGCTGCCGTCGCTGATGCTGGAGGGCGAGCGCGGCGCGCGCGAGGCCCTGCGCCTGACCCTGACCTGGGCCGTGGTGTTCGCCCGCTGGTCGCCGTTCGCCTGGGACCCCGAGATTCTCGCCCGCCGCACCTTCAACCTCGCCTGCGCCGCCCGCCGCATGGGCCAGGTCGCCACCGAGGCCGAACGGCTGCGGCTCGCCGATGTGCTGGGCCGGCAAGCGCGCCAGCTGCTGCGTCCGCCCGGCGGCGCGGCCGCCCGTGCCGCGCGTCTGGTCGCCGCCGCCGTCGCCGGCTGCGTCCTGGCCGGCGCGCCCGGGGCCAGCCTGCGCCGCAAGGCTCTCGCTGCCCTGCCTTCGGCCCTCGCCCGCACCGTGGGCGAGGACGGCGGCCACGCCTCGCGCAGCCCGGAAGCGGGCCTCGAGCTGCTGCTGGACCTGCTGACGCTGGAGGACGCCCTGTCCCAGCTGTCCGAAGCGCCGCCGCCCGCGGTGCTGACGGCGATCCGGCGCCTGACCGCGGCGACCCGGTTCCAGACCCTGCCGGACGGCCGGCTGATGACCCTGCAGGGCGGCGGACCGTCCAGCGCCGCCCGCGTCGCCGCCGCCGTCGCCCATGACGAGGTCGACCACAGCGAGCCGCCCACCGGGACCGTCGGCGGGGTGGCCCGGATCCGCAGCCCGCTGCTGACCGTCGCCGCCGACGTCGCCGGCCCGGCCCGGGGCGCCTGGTCCGCCGCCGCCTGCGCCCAGCCGCTGGCGCTGGAGATCGTGTGCGGCAAGGACCGGATCGTCACCGGCTGCGGCTGGACCCCGCGCGCCGCCGACCGCCAGGGCCTGAGGCTGGCCCCCGGCCATTCGACCCTGACCCTGGGCGAGGCCTCGACCGCCTCGCCGCTGGGCGGCTGGAAGGGCGATTTGCTCGGCCATCGCCTGATCGGCCGGCCGCTGCACGTCGAGACCCATCGCCGGGATGGCGAGGGCGCGGTCTGGCTGGAGGCCGAGCACGACGGCTGGGTCCACGCCTATGGTCTGCTGCACCAGCGCCGCCTTTATCTCGACCAGCGGCTGGACGAACTGCGCGCCGAGGAGCGGCTGCATCCGGCGCCTGGCCAGAAGGAGGTGGCGCGCGCCATCGCCGCCCCCTACGCCATCCGCTTCCAGCTGGAGCCGGGCATCCAGGCCTCGCTGGCCCGCGACCGCCGCTCGATCCTGCTGCGCGGCCATTCCGGGCGCGGCTGGTGGTTCCGCACCGACGGGCCCGACGTGGCCATCGAGCCCTCGGTCCATATCGACGAGGGCCTGACCCGACGTTCGCTGCAGATCGTCGTACGCGGCTCGGCCCGCACCGATTCCGAAACCAAGATCCGCTGGAAGCTGAGCCCCGCCGGGGCGGGCGGCGATCCCACCTAGCGGCGCGACCGCGCTTCGCGCCAGTCGAGCGCGGCCGGGCGCCCGCACTTGAGACGAACGGTCGCCGCGACCATCTGCGGACTGCCGCGTTACGCTGTTCCGACCACAGGATCGACCGATGAGCCTCGCCGACCCCACCGCCCTGCCCGACGACCTGATCAAGGAGGGCTCCGACGCCGGCTTCATGGCCGACGTGATCGAGCAGTCGAAGACCCAGCCGGTGCTGGTGGACTTCTGGGCGACCTGGTGCGGGCCGTGCCGGACGCTGACGCCGATGATCGAAAAGGCCGTCCGCGCCGCCGGCGGGGCGGTCAAGCTGGTCAAGATCGACGTCGACAGGAACCCGGCCTACGCTGGCCAGCTGCGGGTCCAGTCGATCCCGACGGTCTATGCCTTCGTCAACGGCCAGCCGGTCGACGGCTTCCAGGGCGCGGTGCCCGAAAGTCAGCTCAAGGCCTTCATCGACAAGCTGACCGGCGGCGAGAGCGCCAATTCCGACATCGAACAGCTGATGTCGATGGGCGAGGAATCGCTGTCGCTGAACGATCTGGGCGGCGCGGCCCAGGCCTTCGCCCAGGTGATGACGCTGGAGCCGGGGCACGAGGGCGCCATCGCCGGCATGGCCCGGGTCTATCTCGCCGACGGCGACCCCGAACAGGCCCGCCAGACCCTCGCCATGGCCCCGGCCGAGTCGAAGAACGCCCAGATCCAGTCGATCCGCGCCCAACTGGCCCTCGCCTCGGCCGCGCCGGCCGGCGCCAGCGCCGAGCTCGAGGCCCGCGTCGCCGCCGACCCGACCGATCATCAGGCCCGCTACGACCTGTCGCTGGCCCAGGCCGCGGCCGGCGATCTGCAGGGGGCGGTCGACAGCCTGCTGGCCATCGTCGCCGCCGATCGCGAATGGAACGACCAGGCCGCCCGCAAACAGCTGCTGGTCGTGTTCGAGGCCGCCGGGCCGTCCTCGGAAATCGCCCGCGACGGCCGCCGCCGTCTCTCCTCCATCCTGTTCGCCTAGGGGATGAGCATGGCGCAGGGCTATGTCAGGGCCGCCGACCTGCCGCAGGTCATTCCGGTCTTTCCTCTGCCCGGCGCCATCCTGCTGCCGCGCGGCCAGCTGCCGCTCAACATCTTCGAGCCGCGCTATCTGAACATGATCGACGACGCCATGGCCGGCGACCGGATCATCGGCATGGTCCAGCCCC